>JBJXGA010000228.1:0-12883 GCA_046152955.1 Planctomycetales bacterium
GTCGCGCCCGCCGGCGCGGGAGAGGGCTGTGCGCACACCAGGCGTCGCCTGCGTTCACGGTCTCGACGACCTACGCATCAGCGTCGCCATCAGGGTTGTTCCCGGTTCCAGCGCGCCCCACCCGGCATCGTGCCGGTGGAGCACAGGACTCGCTGCACGCCACCCCTCTCCATTATGATCCCCCCCGCGAGGTTCCCATGAACGCCATCGAAGCTGCCCGCTGGTATTTCAATCAGGCTGCCGACCACCTGCAGTTGTCGGACAACATGCGCCGCTTGCTCCTGACTCCCGAGCGGGAAGTCAAAGTCCAGATCGCGATGGAAATGGACAATGGCGAGATCGGCACGTTTTTGGGATACCGCGTGCAGCACGACAGCTCCCGCGGCCCGATGAAGGGGGGCTTACGGTTCCATCCCGAGGTCGATGCCGATGAAGTGGTGACGCTGGCCCAGCTCATGACCTGGAAGACCGCCGTGGTGAACATTCCCTACGGCGGCGCCAAAGGGGGGATTGCCATCGATCCCAAGTCGCTCAGTCGGAGCGAACTGGAGAAAATCACCCGCGGCCTGATCGGTGCCATCCACGACATGATCGGGCCGGACAAGGACATTCCGGCGCCCGACATGGGAACCAACGCCCAGGTCATGGCGTGGGCGGTGAATCAGTACGAAAAGTTCCACGGCTTCAGCCCCGCCTGCATTACCGGCAAGCCGATCGAGCTGCACGGCTCGGAAGGGCGCGAAGAGGCGACGGGGCGCGGCGTGGTGCTCGTGACCGAGGCGCTCCTGAAACGCCAAAACAAACAGCTCGCCGGAACCACCGTCGCCTTGCAGGGGTTTGGTAACGTCGGCAGTTTCGCCGCCAGGTTTCTCCACGAACGGGGGGCGAAAGTTCTGGGGGTGACCGACGTGGCTGGCGGGGTCTGGAAACCGGACGGACTGGACATTCCCGCCCTGCTCCAATATGCCGCGGACCACAAAGGGGTGGCCGGGTTTCCGGGGACGACCCCCATCTCCAATGATGAGCTGCTGCGTGCCGACGTGGAGATCCTGATCCCTGCGGCGCTGGGGGGTGTTTTGACGGCCGACGTGGCCCGCCAGTTGCGCGCCAAGGTGGTGATCGAAGCGGCCAACAACCCGACCAAGCCCGACGCGGACGAAATCCTGCACCAGCGTGAGATCGTCGTCGTCCCGGACATTCTGGCGAACGCCGGAGGGGTCACGGTGAGTTATTTTGAATGGGTGCAGAACCGGCAACATTTTCGCTGGGATCTGAATCGCGTCCGGCACGAACTGGAGCGGGTCATGGTCGAGAGTTTTGATCGCGTCTGGCAGCTCGCCTGCGAAAAGCACGTTTCGCTCCGGACCGCGGCCTATGTCATTGGCATTGGCCGCGTGGGGCGGGCTACCGTTCTGGGAGGGATCTGATGACGCAGCCGGTGTCTGATTCGATTTTGGCCAAGTGCCCCTTGTTCCGCGGCATGACGGAGTCCGAGCGGCAAGAACTGGGGGGCCTGTTCGACGCGGGTACGTACGCCCCAGGGGACGTAATTCTGACCGAGGGAGAGACGATCCGCAGGATGTGGATTCTGCTCGAAGGGCGCTGCCGAGTCACCAAGAAGTGCCCCTCGGGAGCGGTGCATGAGTTGTCGCGGCTGGAACCGTTTGGGATCTTCGGCGAAATGTCGTTCTTCCATCCCGCCCCGCATTCGGCGACAGTGACAGCCGAGACGGCGGTGGAAACGGTTTGCCTCTCGCGGGCGCGGTATGACATGCTGATCCGGGTCGGATCGTTTGCCGCCTACAAGTTGGCGTTCAACACGATGAGCGTGATCATCGAACGGATGCGCAAAATGGACGAATGGGTGGCCCAGAAAATGGAAGCCGACAGCAACCTTCCCGAGCACCACGAAGAATGGTCCGACTTCCATTCGAAGCTGTACACGGGGTGGCAGTTCTAAATACGCGATTCCAGAATTGCTCCGCAGCGGCGGAATTGTTGGGCTTGCTCGGAATCGTACAGCGCGTCCCGCAGATCCACGAGATAGAAATCCACGCCGTCGATGTGCGCCCCCCGCAGGTCGGCGCCGCGGAGGTTGGCTTTGCGGATCATCTTCGATGAACTCGTCTTCGCCCCAGGGAGAAAGGGAGTAGACCACCTGCCCTGCGTGGAAGGGACCGGTCTCCTGGCAACTGGCGACGACCAGCCTTGAGGGACTGGTGTCTGGCAGCGCTTTTTCGTCACACAAGGAGATGGTGGACCCTTCCGGCAATACCGCAGCCAGGTGTTGCAGGGCGGTTGTCTTTCCCGAGCCGGGCCCTCCCACGAGCCAGACAACTCCCCGCGTTCCGCGCTCAACCAGCGACTGAACCTCGCTCTCCAGCGGGAGCGATTCCCCGGTCACGGGGGAGGCGACTCGAGGGCGAACCAGAGCACGCTGTGGTGCGATCATGGGGAACTCCCTCCACCAGTTCAAAGCGGACCTCCTTGGGGTAGACGAGGTAGCGCCGGTGGAACTCTGCTTGAGTCAATTGGTCCCCGCCGTGAAGTGCCGGAGGCGCAGGCAATTCCCCCTGCCGTTCCAACGCTAACAAATTGCTCATGCTATGCCTCGTGCGCGTTTCTCCAAAAGAATCGTACCCTTGGTCCAATCGCAACGGCAAGAGACGTTTGCCAACTAAAACGTCGCGAGCGGATTGATGGGTGAACCGGTCCCTCCATCCACCGCCAATGGGGCGACCGTCAGCAAAAATGTCCAGCGCCCGCGCTCCTGAGCCGCGGCGCTCACCGCTTCAAAATCGCAGTTGTCGAGGATCGGCATTCCCATCGCTACGACCACGACCCAATGCACTGGCAGCTCAAACCCTTCGACTCCCGAAGGGAGGACATCCAGCGCCAGGTCGCTCCCCACGACCGCCACGTCCCGTTCCTTGAGCCACGGAAGACACGATGCGTGCAGCCCGGCGGAGTTCTTCATCACGTCCCACTCCCCTTCAACCTTCCCCCGTTCCCAGCGCCCCGTGCGAATCAACACGGCATCGCCGGACCCCACTTTGAATCCGGCCGCTTTCTCCCACGCTTCCAGGTGCGACGGATAGATCGCCTGCTTCCCCTCCAGGAAGCGGACTCCCAGCAGCTTCGGGATGTCCATCAGGACGCCGCGCGTGAAGATGCCGCGTTTGGCGTTGATCACCGAGAGTTTCGCCGCTCCGCGCTCGCTCACTTCTTTTTGCGAAAACCCGTTGTACATGTGCCCTTTGTAAAACAGGTGGCACAGCGCGTCCATGTGCGTCTGCGTGAATCCGTGATACGCCACACGGTACTCGTCCGACGCGCTGGTGATGTCGATCATCTGCGGCACGGAGGTCATCTTGTGCCCGAATTCGGGAGCGGTTTCCCGTTCCGTCTTGATCACGTCGTGCGCCATCGACACGGTGATCCCCTCCTGGACCAGCGCCGCCGATTGTTTTCGTTTGGCGGGGGTGATCAGATTCATCGTCCCCAGTTGGTCGTCTTTGCCCCACCGTCCCCAATTGGAGAGGGACTTCATCATGCCGTCGATGTCGTTGCGGGTCAGCTTGACCTTGGCTGCCGGATCAGGATCGGCGGCCCGGCTGCGATCGAAGACCACCACGAGCAAGGAACCGACGAGGGCCGCCCAAACCAGTGTGTACCGCTGCATGGGAATGCGTCTCCAGACGAAGGGGGAGGTGAACTCGGCGGGACCATCGGCCAGGGGAACCTGACGTCCCCCTGGCGTGTGTTCGCCGCCCTGTTTGGTCGCCAGACGTCGCCGATTATGGCGAACCACCCAGTGCGAGTCAAAGTCGTCCCCCTCCTGGTGGAGCGGTCTAGAAGTTTCCGACCGCTTCGCCCCCGGCGATGGTCGTCAGCGCTTCCAGGACGTTGGGGTCGATGTTCTCGCTGACGAATCGGACGGAACCATCCATCATCATGACGTTCATCCCGCCGCGGAATGGGCCCCCCAGGCCATCGGGGCCGTTGATGTACGGCTTTTTCGTCAACGCCCGGATCGTCGAGGGACCGCCGGCGCTCCAGGGGCCGTAGTCTTTACTGGCCTCCGTCACTCCAATCGTGTTGGACGTGCCGTCGAGGATGTCTTGAATGCGCGTCACGCGATTGTAGCCGAAAACCCCGGCCCGTTTGTCGCGCACCGGGAGGGTGTAGGCGTCGTTGCCGATGCCGGCCAGGCCGACGTAGTGCGTGGAAGCGTACTGGGGATTGCGCGGAGCGGCGACCCCCGGATTGAGGAGCACCGGCACCTGCACGGCGACCATGCGAGCGTTGACTTCGTCCTCCCAGGACTTTTTGAAGTCGATCTGGTTGAACACCGCGGCCTGGTCGATATACGGAAGAATGTCGGCCTGCCAGCTTAGCCGCTTGTCCGCCTTGAGCTTGTCGTTTTGATGCGTTCCTGCCGGAAAAGCCTGGTACGTGTCATGGTAGTTGTGGAGCGCCAGAGCGATCTGCTTGAGGTTGTTCATCGACTGCGTTCGGCGGGCCGCCTCGCGAGCTTGTTGGACGGCCGGCAATAACAGCGCCACCAGCACCGGAACCGCCGCGCCGCCCGAGCTGATCCCCGCCCCGCCCAGAAGTGGAACCGATGGAACCGAAGTGCGACTCGTCCAACGGATTTCCGCCTTGGTAACCGAACAGACGCTCACGTTTTCAAATAGAGTGCGAGTCACCAGTTCCGAAGGAGGAAAATCGGCCAGCGAGACGGGGGACTCGGGCATACTCCGACCGGGGAGGGGTTGGGGCCGCGATCGAGCCATGTCCATTTGTACCAGGGAGATCAACATGGGAGCGACCCCCAATGTCGCTCGCAGTCCTTCCCGCGGATCGGAGTACGTGAACGACGTGTAACTCTTGGGCAAATCGGCCAGCGCCTGTTTCACCGTGTCGGTCGGTTCCCAGGCGGGAAGTTTTCCGGCCTGGCGCATCAGAAACGAGTCAACTGTCTGCGGATACAACCCGATCACGAGCCATTTGTCGGAGACGGTGAGGGCCGGACTGATCACCGGCAGTTCCGGGAATTCCAAGGTTTTGATCGTTCCTTCCCCGCGCTGCGAGGTCTTGACGCGCATGTCAGGTCCGGCAGCTTGTGCCAGATGCGCCAGGAGTTTGTCGAAGGACGCGCGCGCCTTGGCTGCGTCGTCCACGGAGATCGCCAGCCCGATCCCCATTCCAAATAGTCCCTGGCGGCTGTCTCCGTACAGCACCATCACGTCCCCCAGCGGATCGAGCAGGTCTTTTTGCAGATCGAGTCCGCTGACCTGCTTGAGATGCGCCAGAAACTGGTCGCCGGTCGGGCTGCCGGGGGGACCGAAACGCTGCATCAGGGCCGTTCCAATCCTGAGCATTCCCTGAGCCGTCTTCGACCAGTCATGGCGCCCGGCGTAGAACCCATCGGTTCCCGCGGGGAGGGGGGGCAATTCACTGAGCGACAGCGGCTTCTGGTCGGCAAACTCCAGAACGCCGGTGTGTGGACCGGGAGCCTCCAATGTCGTTTCGGACCACAGCGCCTCTCCTCGAAAGCCCCAGCGGCACGCCAGCGGACCGATCTGATCCAAACCCAGGGTCTTCAAAACCTCGTCCACAGTGGTCGGCTGGTTCGGGTTCGGACCAGGGATGGGAAATCCACTGACCCGCTGGCGAATTGTCCCCAAGTCGATCCAGGCCACCAGCGCCTGCTCAAATTCGGCGCGCGACTGGTATTTTTTCCAGACCGGATTTTGGGTGATATTCGGCGACTTCCCCTGCGCCACCTCCAGCGCCGAGTCAACCGCCCCCACCCCCACCGCGATTACCAGATGCGACCCCTCCGCCCACCAGCCGATCTCCGCCGCCGGGAGTTCCGGCAACCGGCCGCGCGTCACCTTGCGGCCATCAACCATCTGCGTGTGAAAGTCGCGAACTCCCGACTGATCAAGGAGCGCGTTGATTTGGCCGATGGCGCCCCCCGCCTTGGGGACGACCACCGTCAATTGCGGCAAGGGGGGGCCTTGCTCCACGCTGGGGGCCGCCGCCGCCAGATACAGCCCCTGACGGGAAAGATGTTCCAGCGACGTCATGACCATTCGGACCGGCTCCGGCCCGACTTCGCGTTCTGCCAGCGCCGAGAGCTTGACCACCAGTCCGCCCAGTCCGCTTTGAATGAGCGCATCGTAAGCGGCAGTCTTTTTCCAGGCGTCCTGATGCGCTTCGGAACCGTCCCAGCCGACATACAGCAACGCCTCGGCAGGGAGCAATTTCTCCGGGGCCGGACTCCGCTTCTCCTGGCCGAACAGGATCGGGCCCAGGAGGAACGCGGCGAGCAACACAACAAATGAACCCCAGGAGGCGAGCGCTTGGCGATGAGTCATGGCGTAAAACCCTTTGGAACTTTCGAACGTCCTGATGTGACGCGAGCGGACGAACTCTAAGGATGCAGATCAGACTTGCGAGACGATTCGTCTGCTATTTCCCTTTGGGATCCAAGTTTTCCTTCAACTCCTCCGCCGTCACGGTGGAGGCAACCCCCTGATCTGGAACATCCACCTTGGCGATCCACAGCAATGCGTTGAGCACCACCTTGCGGAAATTGTCATCTCCCCAGTTCCGGTGCGCGTGGCCGCCGGTGAAGCCAAAGCCCCGGCCGCCATCGTCTCGTTCGACGGCCCAGGCCACATGTTGTGGCTGACCAGCCTTTTTGCGGACGTGCGGATTGCCGCTGTGTGGTCCGTCCGGCCGTTCCAGCGTACTGGCGGGGGGAATGGCGGTCAGGATCGGGGTCACATGCTCCATGTTCTCACGAAACCGCATGTGGTAGTACCATTCGTCATTGATTTCGAACGGTTTGACGCCGCGCGTGATCGGATGCTCTGGAAGTCGCTCAAACTTGGCGTTCCAGTGCGGATTCACCGACCAGTGGGCTTCGAAATACCCCCCGATCCAGTCCAAAAGTTCGGGACCGCCACGGTCCTTGGGAACTTCAACGGCATAGTGGACACAGCCGATTCCGACCCCCTGCCGCGCCAGCTTGTTGATCTGCAGCAAGTGGTTTTCCTGAATCACCGGATGCCCGTCCCCTCCATCCATGTAGTACAAAATGGCGTCGGCGTTGTCGTAGGCGCTGGGATCTTTCGGCCAGCCGTTGAAATACTGCACCGCCAGAACTCCGGGAACCTTGTCGAGGCATTTCTTCAACAATTGGACCCCCGCGCTGAATTCATGATCCCCCGCGCCGTGGCTTTGGCGGCCCGCCACCAGGACAATTTTCTTCGTCCCCGCAGTGAGCTTCAGGCGGCGGATGCGGACATCTTTGAACTCCACAACCATCGGGGGGCCGGCGTGAAGCTGCAATGCCAGAATGCCGGACTTGGCCCCTTTGTCCGGCTGGTTGTCGGTGACCTGCGCCGTAACGCGGCCGTTGATGATGTGCGTGAGCTGGTTTCCCTGCGCCAGGATGACGTAGTCGTTCCAGTCTTCCTTCTTGATCGACGCCTGAATGTCCTTCGTATCCCCCAGCGAAGCGACCACCTGCACCTTGCCATCCGGCCCGATTTCAGTCTTTTGTCCCCGCTGCGCCAGGATTCCCCGGCCGCGCTCTTCGTACAGAATGCCGGAGTATGTTTCACCCGCTTCAAAGTCTCCCTGATAGCCCCCCACGACCCAGTTGCTGTGGTCCTGGCTGCGATACTGGATGCCTGAATTTCCCCCGACGATGCGGTAGGAGAGTCGCAACTCGAAGTCATCGACTGTGCCATCCCTCCAGATCAGAAACGTGTTTCCGTCAGTGGGGTTCTCTTTGGTGGTTTTGCCGGTGATCAACCCTTCTTTTACCGACCAGAATTTTGGATTGCCGTCCCAGCCGGAGAGGTCTTTGCCGTTGAACAGGCTTTTGAATCCCGGCTCCGGTTCGGCAGCCGAGAGCGGCCGGGCATGCGGTGAATCCAGTGTGACTGCGCACAACAGCCCCACCGCCAGGGACAAGCGAACCAGCGAGAGTTTCCAACCGTTCATCATGGAGCACCTTCGAAGTGACGTGAATGAGTTCGTTTAGGGAATCAGCCGCGTAGTGTACTCCGGCAAGATTGAGAAATCATCTCTGGCCGGATAGGCTGTGGAGAATCTTTCCCTGACCCGCCATTTTGAGGAGAGCGACATGCGTCGGATGTGCGTTTTGTTTTGCCTGGCCTGCCTGACTTCGACCGCCCCCGGAGCCGAACTCCCCAAGCCCTCCGGAGCCACGATCGTCGCCCCGGACGCGAAACTCGAACTGTTGTTCACCCGGTCGCTTCCCATTGAAGGGGGCTTGACCGAAGGGCCGACGGTGGCGCCGGACGGGAGCATCTATTTCTCCGACATTCCGTTCGGCAGCGACAAGGGGAAGATCATGCGCTTCGACCCCAAAACGAAGGAGACGACCGTATTCGCCGAGGACAGCCACAAGTCCAACGGCCTGAAATTCGACGCCAAGGGCTTTCTGGTCGCGTGCGAAGGGTCGGACGAAGGGGGGCGGGCGGTCGTCAAGTGGGACGTGAAAGCCAAAACCCGCACGGTGATCGCCGACAAGTACATGGGGAAGCGGTTCAACGCTCCGAATGATCTGACGATCGACGCCAAGGGACGCATCTATTTCAGCGATCCGCGTTACCTGGGAACCGAGCCGAGAGAACTGGAACACCGCGCCGTGTATCGCATTGACACCGATGGTAAAGTGGTCGAAGTGACGCACCAGGTGGAGAAGCCCAACGGCATCGCCCTGAGTCCCGACGGAAAGTCGCTGTATCTGGCCGACCACAACAACGGGACCGACCGCATTGGCGACGGCACGACGCCCAAACCGGGCGCCATGAAGGTTTATTCGTTCCCGCTGGGACCGGATGGGCTGGTCAACGGCGAGCGAAAAACGCTCGTCGATTTTGGCGAACAGGCCGGCTGCGACGGGATGATCGTTGACAAGCAGGGACACATCTACCTGACCGCGCGCGGCGCCAAACGTCCCGGAATCCTGGTGATCGACCCGACCGGCAAAGAAGTGGCGTTCATTCCCACGGGGATGCCCAACCAGGAAGGTGACAAGTTGGTCGGCATACCCAGCAACGTGACGTTCGGTTCGGGCGCCGAGAAAAACACGTTGTACCTCACGGTCGACTTCAGCCTGTACCGGCTTCCGGTCAAGTCAGAGGGATTTGCGGCCTGGGCCAAGTAGCGGGCCGAAGGCAACTCGCGGCGATTGACGCTTACCCTTTTGACCGCTATAGTTTCGTCTTGTGAACTGTCAGATCGTGGGATGAGCGATGTGCGACGGTTCCTGTCGGAAATGTCCATCGCTGGCAATTATTTGAGGCACAGAGAGCATATGGGATCGGTTGAACGCACTCGTGAAATCCGTCGTCGTCGTTCGCGCAAAGTCAAGCTGAAGAAACTGCGTACGCGCTACGCCGCCGCCACCAACGAGGCGGACAAGCACCTGATCCTTGAGAAGGCCCGCCGAGTCAGCCCGCTGGTTTCGTTCGACGCGGAATAGCGGGCTGGCTGGTTATTTGATGGCCTCTTGAGCCTGCGGTTTGCGGGGATTCCAGGCGGCCAGCCTGAACGCCAGCGGTTGCTTTCAACTGGGCGCATGTCTGTGCTCAATTTGGCGTCTGGGGTTCACAGCCATCGCGGCGGTTGACAGCGGGCGCTCGATCTGCGGATCATAGGAAACGCTGGTGGCGCCTCATGGCCGCCAGGGATCGACGATCCTCCTTTGCCTTCCGGAGGCTGCCTGATGCTGGAATCCAGACCGTGGCTGTACGGATTCGCCGCTTGGTTGCTGTTATTCATTCTGGCCGGTCGTCAGCAGGTTCAGGGGGAAAGCGGGGCTGCCGACAAGTCCCGATCGGCGGAACCGCGAACGGCCAACGCGCCAGACTTGGTCCCCCACTTGCAGCTTTGGTTGCGCGCGGATGCCCTGGGACATCCGGACGGCTCGCCAGTTCCAGTCTGGCCCGATCAGAGCGGGCATGGCCGGGATCTTTCCGCCACGAAGGGGATTCGACACGACGGCGCGGGAAGCCCCGCGACGCTGGTACGCGAAAGCCGACTCCATCGCCGACCGGCCCTCCGCTTTGATCCGGCAACTGGCCTGGCCGCCTCTCCGGGCAATCCGCCGCAAATTCGCGGCGACGCCGCACTGTCGATCTTGCTGGTCATGTATTTGGAACCGCACGCCGTCGGTTCCCCATATGATGGCGTGATCGGCATTGGAAATCCCGCGCACGCCGGCGATCCGGGACGGCCGCTGGCGGCACTGGTGCAGATCAACCGGGGGGAAGACCATGCGCTCCACTTTGCGGGCGGTTGGAATCACGATGCGACCTTGGGCCCTGGCACTTTCAAACCGTTTTATGGTCGGGCCGTGTTGCTTACGGTCACCAAGCGGCCCGGACCGATGCGCTCGACGACTCGCGTGTTTGTGAACGGCGAGCCGCTTTTCGCCAATGGACAACCGGTTGATGCGACAAAGACCTCCGGCGCCGACGGCGATGCGGCGACCGCCCTACTGGGGTCTGACGCCATCCCCGACATCCAGCACCGGCCCGATATCGGCATCTACATGGGTCACGCGCAAAGCTGGTCGGGGAGCATCCAGGGGGACGTCGGCGAGGTCATTGTCTATGACAAGGCGCTAACGGACGAGGAGCGTCGCGGTCTGGAAGTCCACTTGGCCGAGAAGTTTGCCATCACGCTACGGAGCGATGTGGAGGCGACCCGCGCCGAATTCACCGCGGACGAAAAGAGCCACTGGGCCTTCCAACCGGTCGCCGACAGTCCCCCTCCGAGCGTCCGCGATGAGGCCTGGATCGCTTCCCCGATTGATCGCTTTATTCTGGCTGGCCTCGAAAAGCAGTCTCTCTCCCCGGCCCCCGCGGCCGACAAACGAACATTGCTACGGCGGGTGACGTTCGACTTGACGGGACTTCCTCCAACTCCCGAAGAAATGGACGCGTTCCTCGCCGATACGAGTTCAGACGCCTTCCGCACCGTGGTGAACCGATTGCTCGACTCGCCACACTACGGCGAGCGCTGGGGCCGTCACTGGCTGGACGCCGTGCGCTACGCCGAGACGACCGCCAATGACGCCAATGCCGTGATGCGCTTTGCCTGGCGGTATCGGGACTATGTCGTGGACGCTTTCAATCGGGATCTTCCCTACGATCGATTTCTGGTTGAACAACTGGCGGGAGACCTGCTGCCTCCCACGACCGATCTGAGCGAAGCGGTCCGCCGGGTGATTGCCACCGGTTTCCTGATGGTCGGTCCCAAAGCGCTGGCCGAGACCGACAAAGAACAATCGCGCATGGATATCGTTGACGATCAGATCGACGTCACGAGCCGCGCGATGCTGGGATTGACCGTCGCCTGCGCCCGCTGTCACGACCACAAATTCGACCCGATTCCGACGGTCGATTATTACGCTCTGGCAGGGATTTTTCGCAGCACCGAGCCGTTTCAGGACGAGGTTCGCAATGCCAGCATGTGGTGGGAGTTCCCCCTGTTGCAGGTGCCGGGTGAAAAACCTCTGATCGTCATGGCCCCGCGCGAAGGGCAGCCGCGGAATCTGCGAATTCATCAACGGGGAAATCGGTTCTCCCTCGGAGCGATTGCACCCCGTGGGTTCTTGCAGGTGCTCGATGCGCATCCGTTCCCCCCAGCCAGCGCGGCAACGGCCGCGGTGGGTGCGGGAGGAGCCGCGCGCGTCCCGACTTCGGCTCGCGATTCGAAACCGGCCGGCCTGATTCCGACAACCGGCGATTCCGGACGTCTGGAGCTGGCGCAATGGATCGCCTCCTGTCAGAACCCGCTGACGGCGCGCGTCATGGTCAATCGCCTCTGGCAGCACCATTTTGGCCGCGGCCTGGTGACGACCGGCGACAATTTCGGACGGCGCGGCGAGCGACCGACGCATCCGGAACTTCTCGACTACCTGGCGGCGCGGTTTATGGAAGCGGGCTGGAGCGTCAAGGCGATGCATCGCTGGCTCCTCTTGTCGAGTACGTACCGCCAGTCGTCGGACAATCCGGCCGCGGTGCAGAGCGATCCGGAGAACCGCTGGCTGAGCCGCATGCCGTGGCGGCGCCTGGAAGCGGAAGCGATTCGCGATTCGATCCTGGCAGTGAGCGGCCGTCTGGATCGCACGATCGGCGGAGGAGAGGCCTCAGACGTTCTGGTCAAGGAAGCGGACGTGCTGGATGCCAAACGCGGTTTTTTTACCAGTCACATGCAGCCTGGGGATCCATATTACAGCACTTCGCTCCGCCGAAGCATTTACCTCCCGGTGGTCCGCAACGGCCTTCCCGACGTGTTGGCGTTGTTCGATGCGGCGGACCCCAATGGCGTCACCTCGGAACGAAACGACACGACCGTTTCTTCGCAATCGCTGTTTCTGATGAACAACAGTTTTGTACGGGAACAGGCGCTGGCGCTGGCCCAGCGGCTGCTCGACGACCAGAAAATGACCGATGACGAGCGGGTGAAACAGTTGCATCTGCTGACACTGGGCCGCTCACCTAGCCCGGATGAGATCGCCGAATCCCTCGAATATGTCGCCCGCTACTCTGCTGCACCCGCCACCCGGACCCGACCGGAGCACGAATGGCGGCTCACCGCCTGGCAGAGCCTGTGTCAATCGCTGCTGTGCTCGAATGAGTTTTTGTATGTGGATTGAGATTGTCGTCGGATTTCTCCGAAATCCGCGCTTCGAATGACCAGCGTCCCCGAAATACGAACGCCAAATCTATCGTTGACGTGTTCACTTCTGGGAATTCTGAGAAATCCGACTCCATTGGGAGAAACCCCATGCCGCATCTTCAGATCAATCCGATGACGCTGG
>JBJXGA010000244.1:0-14082 GCA_046152955.1 Planctomycetales bacterium
CACATCCGTCAGCCGAAAGTCCCGCCCGGCGTAACGATATGTCAGTCGTTCGTGGTCCAAACCCAACAGGTGCAGGATCGTGGCGTGCAGGTCGTGGATGTGGACCTTGTTCTCGGCGGCGTAGTAGCCGTAGTCGTCGGTGGTGCCGTAGCGCAATCCTCCCTTCACCCCACCACCCGCCAG
Source organism: Planctomycetales bacterium (assembly GCA_046152955.1). Classification (GTDB taxonomy): domain Bacteria; phylum Planctomycetota; class Planctomycetia; order Planctomycetales; family Planctomycetaceae; genus SIAF01. The sequence goes on from JBJXGA010000244.1 coordinate 184, forward strand.
CCACATCGTGAAGCCTTCGGGGTTGTGGTCCCGGCCATTGCTCCCCTCCACGACCGGTGTGCGGCCGAATTCACCTCCCCACCACACCAGTGTGTCTTCCAAGAGTCCTCGCGCTTTGAGGTCGGCCAGCAAGCCGGCGATCGGCAGATCGACTTCCAGGGCGTTCTTCTCGTGCCCATTCTTCAGGTCCGAGTGCTGATCCCATTGCACTTTGCTGTCGCTGTGCGTGACCTGGATGAACCGGACCCCCGCCTCGGCGAAGCGGCGGGCCATGAGGCACATCCGGCCGAAATTCGCCGTCACGGGATTGTCCAGGCCATACAGCGCCTGCGTGGCGACTGATTCGCCGGAGATGTCTTCGACTTTGGGCATCTCCGTCTGCATCCGAAATGCCAACTCGAATGAATTGAGCCGCGCCTCCAGCGATGCTTCCGGACCAGAACGGGACTGGTGCTCGCGGTTCATCGCCGCCAGACGGTCGAGTTGCAACCGTTGCACCTCGCGCGGCAACCGGGGATTGGCAATGAAGCGGACGCGCGCCTGATCGGATGGGACGCTGGCATTCCCGAGTGGGGTTCCCTGATAGGCCGCGGGAAGAAACGCGGACCCCCAGTTGTTGATTCCGCCGTGCGCCAACGTGGGACAGATCGTAATGAACGCCGGGAGGTTCGAGTTTTCGGTCCCCAGCCCATAACTGACCCACGAACCGATGCTGGGGCGGACGAAATTGTCGCTTCCGGTATGCAGCTTGAGCACCGCTCCGCCGTGCGCCGGATTGGTGCCATGCACCGAATGGACCATACACAAGTCATCGACCCGCTCCGCCAGCTTGGGAAACAACTCGCTGACCGGGTGGCCACATTCACCGTATTGGCGAAAACTCCAGGGCGACTTGAGCAAGTTCCCCGTGGGGGCGAACTGCACCCGCGGTTTCGAAAACGGGTACGGTTTGCCGTCATCGCGCGTCAGGAGCGGTTTGGGATCAAACGTATCGACGTGCGATGGCCCCCCCTTCATGAACAGGAAGATCACCCGGCGGGCGCGGGGGGTCAGATGCGGCAGCCGCGGGGCCAGCGGATCCGCCGGTGTTGAACTTGACCGAGCCTCGTCGGCCAGGAGCGACGCCAGCGCCAGCGAGCCAAAGCCGACCGCGGAACGGGCTAACAGCGTGCGACGCGAAAGAGGCGTTTCGGGGAACATCGGGCTTTCCTGGAGGACTCGACCGGCCCGCCATTGAGACGCGCCGTCGATTGCCGATCGCGAATAATGGAGGGATTGCAGCCGCGAGCGGGTAGATCATCCCCCATTGTATGATGTCCCAAGGCCTCGCGGGAGACAAGCGGGTCGGTTGTCCCGCTTCCGAGTGCATTTCGTCAGCACCAGTCTCGCTCACCGATCCGCACAAGGCGGATGGGGTCGAATTCGGAACGAAACCCTCGTCTAGCCGACGATCTGATTCACCAATCCGGGCCAGCCGGATGGGGTCTTTGGAGCGTCATCGATTGTCATAATTGTCTACTATGAAACGGCTTGCAGTCATGCCACTGTTCCCGCGCCGTTGACGCTAACGGGCCAAACCGTATAATCCTGTCAGCCCGATGCAAGTCGGACCGGGCGCCGCTCTCTAATGGGGGGGGATCGGGCCGACTGAATCGTCTTCCCGGAAATCGTGCCTCCCGTTACACTTCCGCGAAACGCCTGCATCCGGGCCTTCTCCGGATGCAACTCCTTTCGCCCGACATAGAAAGCTGAACCATGGCTGGCAACGTCAAAGAACTGACCGACGGCAATTTTCAAGCAGAAGTTCTCAACAGCAACCTCCCCGTTCTGGTGGATTTCTGGGCCACCTGGTGCGGGCCGTGCCGGATGATCGCTCCCACCGTCGATGCGCTGGCCACGGAATTTGCCGGCAAGGTTGTCGTCGGCAAGCTGGACACCGACCAGAATCCGCACACCGCCAGTGAATACGGGATCAGTTCCATTCCCGCGCTGTTGGTCTTCAAGGGTGGGAAAATCGTCGACCGATTCGTCGGTGTCACTCCCAAGGACAAATTGGCCAACGCGCTCAACGCCCAACTCGGCTAACCAATTCTCCCCCACAGCTCGCCAGGGAAAGGACTCCCGGTATGAGCGGATCGAACCACGCAGAGACTGCCTCCCTCCCGCCGACTTCCGAATCGGCCGAGGGGTCCGTACGTCCCGACGGGGACGCCGAGCTGCGCCTCGACCCGCCGCATCCCTCCGATGTCTCGTTGCCGACTGGACCGCACGTCGATCGCCAAGAGGCGCATGCCCACCTCTCGGTCAGCGCGCTGGTGGAACACGCCCGCCATCGCAGTTCCCCGTCCGCTGGGGCCAGTCTCGATCCGGTTCACGCCCCACTCGCGGATGACGAGCAACCCCCTCCCCCCTTGCAAGTGGCGCAGATCGCCGACTTGCTCAAGCAGCAGCACGCCGAACTGGATCGCCGCGAGCAGAGGCTGCACGTGCAACTGGCGCTGCTCGATCAGGAACGCCGCGCCGCTCGACTGGCGCACGCCGAGACCGAGGCGCGGCTGGCGGAACGGGAATTCGACGCAGCGCGGCAGGAAGCGTCGATCGCGCAGCGCGCCGAATCGTGCGCGGCGGTCGAATCCGAGCTGAAGCAATTGCACGAGTCGCTGCTCCGCGAGCGGCATGCGCTGCATACCGAGCGCGAACAGTTCGTCATCGACCGCGACCGCGACCGACAAGAGCTGGACGAGCTCCACCTCCGCTCGAAGCACGAATTGGAGCGCCAGCACCACGACTTCCAGACCGAGCAGGAACAACTCCGCCAGGAGATCCAGCAGGAACGGGTGCTGCTCGACAATCGACACCGGTTTCAGCAGGACCACCTGCGGCGGTCGATGCAGGAATTCGAAGTGTCGCAGGCGGGCTTCCGCCGCGAGCAACAAGTCGCCCGCACCCGCCTGGAAGAGGTCGCGTCGCAGAACCTGCACCGCAGTCGCCAGTTGGCGCGGCTCCGTGAGCTGATCCTCCAACAGCAGCGATCGGTGGAGCGCGAGCGCGAGCTGTTGCTCAAGGAGCAGCGGGTTCTTGATGAGCGGACCCGACGCGAAACCGAGGGACTGAGGCAGGAGCGGGAGGCGTGGGAACAGGAACGGGAGGTGCAGCGCGCGGACTTGCGCCGCCAGCAGGACATGCTGGCAATGCATGCGGAAAACCTCGAAACCCGCCGCCAGCGACTCGATCGGCTCCGCGCCGAACTGGAAGAGACTAATCGCCAGACGCTGGAACTGCGCCTGGCGGTGGAGGAATCGTATGCGCAGCTCACACAGACCGCCGGCACGGAGACGACGCAGCGCCGCATCGACGAAGCGCGGACCGTCCTGGCGGAATACTATCGGCACACGCGCGATCTGTTGATCCAGCAGCGGCAGGAACTGGAGCAGGTGGGGTCCAAGCTCGACGAGCAGCGGCAGGAGTTTCTCCAGGAACGCCAGGCGCTTGTGGAGTGGATCGGCAGCCAGGAAGCGGAATTGGCGCGGCGCGGCGCGGCATTGCGAGCGCAGCAGCAAGAATTGGAAGCCCGCGAACAAACCTGGCACGCCGCCGCCGAGCGCTGGACCAGAGAAAAGCTGCACGCCGAATCGGTCATCCGCGACCTGCTGGATCAACTGGCCGACCGGGAAAACGGGTAATCGGCCAGCGCCCATCGGGAGGGCGAAGCTCCCGCTGAGCTTCCAATGTGCCCCCGAAAAAGGACAGAACCGTCCGTTGGGAAACCACAAAACTCTCGCGGAACGACTGTCCCATCCCAACGGTGCGATTCAGTCGCACGCAGCGGCGGCTCACGGGGACGTTCGCCCTCCCGTTGCGCGTTGCCGCGTAGGTCATGCTTTGGTTGCGCCCCTGGCGCCGCGCCGCGGCCACTGGTGAACGATCAACGACGCTGATATGAATTGCTCAGTCCGGTCCGCTTCGGATCGGCGAAATTTCGCATCTGCGTACCCCTTGCATCCGCCGTTTTCCCGGAGCCCCATTGACCAGTCCCGCCACCATCAAACCGCAGGTCGTCGCGGCCAGACCGGGAGGGCCTGCTCCCCCGCTCCGGTTTCTCCTGCGCCGGGGTCTGTGGATCTGGCCGCTCGTGGCGGCGCTGTTGCTGGCGGCCGGAGGCTATGCCGTGCGACAGCGAGTCGAGTCGGCGCTCAAGCGGGCCATCGCCGCCGAACTCCAGACACTGCTCGACGCCGACGTCGCCGCGCTGCGCATCTGGATGCAGTTGCAGGAAGCCAACGCGCAGACCGTGGCCGCCGATCGGGACGTGGCCCACGAGATTCGCGGCCTGGTGGACCTGGCCGCCTCGCCGGAAGGGACGGCCGCAGGACTTCGCGATTCTCCACTGCGGTCCGCGGTCCATGAGGAACTGCAACCGTGGCTGGCGGCGCATCAGTATTCCGAATACCTGGTGATCGACAGCGCGGGGCGGATTCTGGATTCGCCGCGTGCCGAGTTGGTTGGGAGCGACTCCCGCGAGGAATACCGTGCGTTTCTCGAAACGGTCCTCTCCGGTCGAGCGACCGTTTCCCGCCCCTTCGCCAGTTATGTCCCGCTGCTGGACGACGACGGCGTCGTGCGGACCGGCGTCCCGACGATGATCGCCGCCGCGCCGGTTCGGGACGACTCCGGCGAAGTGCATGCCGCCATCTGCCTGCGGATGCGCCCCGATCAGGGGTTTACCCGAATCCTGCAGGTCGCACGGCTGGGGCAGACGGGCGAGACGTTTGCCTTCGACGGAACGGGACTGCTCCTTTCGGAAAGCCGCTTCAACGACGAACTGGTCGATGCTGGGTTGATTCCGTCGGGGCCGGTGGTCCGCTCGGCGCTGGCCTTTCGGCTGCGCGAGCCGCCGGTCAATTTGGCCGCCGGCGCTTCGGTCCCGGCGGAGCAGCGCGACCAGTGGCCCCTAACCCAGGTGGCGCAACGGGCGATTGCCGGAGGCTCGGGATTTGAAGTCGATGGCTATCGCGACTATCGGGGGCAACGGGTGGTGGCGGCCTGGATGTGGCTGGAGGAATATGGGATCGGCGTGGCCAACAAGGTCGACGTGGCGGAAGCGTTTGGTCCGCTGAGCATCCTGCGGAACGCCTTCTGGGGTTTGTTCGGTCTGTTGGGAGTTTCTTCCGTTGGGTTGGGGATTGGATCCCTGATCGTCGTGCGGTTGCAGCGGGCCGCGATCCAGTCGGCCCTGAAGCTGAAGCAGCTTGGCCAGTATGTCCTGGAGCGCAAGCTGGGGGTCGGCGGTATGGGAGTGGTCTATCTGGGACGGCACGCCCTGCTCCGCCGCCCGACGGCGATCAAACTGATCGAACCCGACAAAGCCAACGATACGGCCCTCAAGCGGTTCGAGCGCGAGGTGGTGCTGACTTGCCGGTTGAACCATCCCAACACCATTGCCATTTACGATTATGGTCGGACCCCCGAAGGGCTCTTTTATTATGCGATGGAGTACCTCGACGGATTGACGCTGCAGCAACTCGTCGATCGCTTCGGCCCGCAACCCGACGGCCGCGTCGCCCGCATCCTCGAACAGGTGTGCGGGTCGCTGGCTGAAGCGCATGACCTGGGGCTGGTGCATCGGGACATCAAGCCGGCCAACATCATGCTCAATCAGCGAGGGGGATTGTGTGACTTCGTCAAGGTGCTCGATTTTGGACTGGTGCGGACGGCCGGTGACCAGCAAGCGGGACTGACGGCCGCCGGCGTTCTCACCGGCACCCCCTTATACATGTCTCCTGAGTCGATCGAGAGCCCCCAGGAGGTGGATGGGCGAAGCGACCTATATGCCGTGGGAGCGGTCGGCTACTACCTGCTCACCGGCCGCCCAGTGTTTGTGGGGACGAGCGTCGTCGAAGTCTGCATGCAGCATTTCAACGCGCGCCCTACTCCCCCATCGGAGATCCTGGGGCGCGCCGTGTCAGGGGAGTTGGAAGGGCTGCTGCTGGGCTGCCTGGCCAAGCGTCCGGCGGATCGCCCGGCGACAGCCCGCGAATTGGCCCAACGGCTGGCGCAATGCGCCGTCGATGAACCCTGGAGCGCATCCCAGGCGAGCGCCTGGTGGCGCGATCAGTTCGGCCGGACACCCGACGACCGGCCCCCCTCTGCCGACGCAAAGAAAACCCATCCGCCCGGCGACGCGACGCTGATTCTGGGAGAACAGACATTCTGAGCGATCTGCCGTGGCGATCAAATCACCCCCCGGTGCAGCATCGCTTCCCTCCGCGCAGAACGCTGTCACTTTTTCCCCGCATCCGGTAATCTGAAATCCAGGATGGAACCCCTTCCCGTCGCCCCGCGCGGCGACGAATATTCACCCTCCCCAGGACGCATCGCACACCCCGGAGTCAGTATGGGATCGGCCAAGCTCAGTCTGGATGGCAAAGACTACGAATTCCCCACCCTCGTCGGTTCGGAGGGAGAGGTCGGAATCGACGTTTCCTCGCTGCGCAGCCAGTCGAATGCCATCACCTTTGATCCCGGACTGGGGAACACCGGACTGTGCAAAAGCGCCATCACCTTCATCGATGGCGAACGCGGGATTCTGCGGTATCGCGGCTATCCGATCGAACAGCTCGCGGAGACTGCCGCGTTTTCTGAAGTGGCGTACCTGCTGATCTTCGGTGAACTCCCCAATCGGCAACAGCTTGCCGACTGGCGCCGCAAGCTCACCTATCACAGCATGATCCACGAGGACATGAAGAAGTTCTTCGAGGGCTTTCCTCCGACGGGACATCCCATGGCCATGCTCTCGGCGATGGTGGCTTGCCTTTCGACCTACTATCCGGACGAGCCGCGCGACGATCCCGATCACAATCTCGTGCGGCTCCTGGCCAAGCTCAAGACAATTGCCGCGTATGCCTATAAAAAATCGATCGGCCTGCCGATCACCTATCCGCGGAACGAACTCTCGTACAGCGCCAATTTTCTGCACATGATGTTCGCCGTGCCGACCGAGCCGTACGTCGTTCCCAAAGTCTGGGAAGAAGCCCTCAACGCCGTGTTGATTCTGCACGCCGACCACGAACAGAACTGCAGCACCTCCACCGTCCGCGTGGTGGGGAGCAGCCAGGCCAATTTGTTCGCATCGATCTCGGCGGGGATCTGCGCGCTGTGGGGTCCGCTCCACGGCGGGGCGAATCAGGAAGTCATCGAAATGCTGGAGCGAATCCGGGACGATGGCGGAGACTACAAGAAATTCGTCGCGCTGGCCAAGGACAAGAAATCAGGCTTTCGGCTGATGGGGTTCGGGCACCGCGTTTACAAGAATTTCGATCCGCGGGCCAAAATCCTGCGGAAGAAAGCGGACGAGGTGTTGAACCTCCTGGGGATCAGCGACCCGCTGCTCGACATCGCCAAACACCTGGAGGAAGTCGCCCTCAAGGACGAGTATTTCATCGAACGCAAGCTGTATCCCAACGTCGATTTCTACTCCGGCATCATCTACCGCGCCATGGGGATTCCCACGAACATGTTCACCGTCATGTTCGCCCTGGGCAGACTCCCCGGCTGGATCGCCCACTGGCGGGAACAGCGGGAAGAACATGGCGCCCGGATCAACCGCCCCAGACAAATCTACACCGGACCGGCCGAACGGCAGTTTATCCCCATCGAAAATCGCGGGTGAGCGCCAACGTAGGAGGATTTCTCCGAAATCCTCTCAGAGTACGCCCCCACCATTCGGCAACAGTTCCACCGCAGAGTTGATTCCCATTGATCCCCCAACCGAGGGGGTCTGCGCGCCCTCCCGTTTCCGCCGAATGAGACGTCGCACTTTTGCGGATTTCTGAGAAATCCGCCTACATTTCCTCCCGAAACGTCCCCACCAGCGTTCGCGTGCCGAACGACAGCATCGCCAGCGCCACCGCCTGGACGACGTGATACAGCGCGTTGTGGTTGAAATACTCCGGGTGGATGCCGATCTTTTGCACCTGGATCAAGGCCGCTACGAAGGTCAGCGTCAGGCCGGTCCCTCCGACCAGCAAAAACGGCTGCCGCGTGCGCCACCAGGCGCATCCGAATGCTGACAACAGCAGCAGCGCGGCAGGGAGGTAGATCGTCATCGTGATCCAGAACTCCTGAGTCACGAGTGCCACGTTCGCTCCATACAACCCCACCTGGGGAAACGCGGCCAGCGCCAGCCAATGCCCTTTGCGCCCCGCGGCGAAGAATCCCGCCCCCAGGAGCCAGGCCGACATCGCCGCCAGTCCCAGTGTTTGCAGCGTCACGTTCCACAGAAACCGCCCCGGCGGGGAATTCTCGTCGGGAAAGAAACCATGCACCGTTCCCCCGGCGGCAGTGGAGACCCCCAGAAAGAGAAAGAAGCAAATTCCCGCGGCCCGGAGCGACGTCCGAGAGGTTTTGGTCCGGGCCAGCAGTGCCGCGCACACGACACATTCCAGCGCCAGTCCATAGTCCGTCAGTGTGACTCCCTGCTCAAGCATCCGCTCCGGTTCCTTGCGTTGCGCTGGCCGCTTTTGCGTCGCGGTGGACCATCCCTGCGGCGCGCCGCGACCACCAGTCCCCCGCCAACATTCCCAGGACATCCGCCGCCAGGTCGAGGAGACTGAAACTCCGACCGGGGATCCAAATCTGCGACACCTCTTCCGCCAGAACGGCGACACTCACGACCACCGTCCCCACGAACAGCACACCCCGCTTCCAGGCGAACCTGCGGCCCTGGAGCGCCCGGTTCGCCAGGTAAACCAGCATCCCCATCAGGAGAAAGTGACACGCTTTGTCCCCCGCAGGGATCGACCGGACCGTATCAAACACCTCTCGCCACCAACCGGAATCCGCCGCGCAGACGATCAGCGCCAGGATCAGCACATACCCCGCCAGACTGCCCCATCGCGCCAGCATTCGATCTTGTTCCCCCCGCCCCCAATTCGTCGCTGTCGTCGCTCGCTTATCCCGCCGCCAGTGTGCGTTCGAGCGGGACAAAACCACCTGATGCGAACCTTGCATTCCAGACCGGTCGAATTCCGAAACACATCGAAACGTACCCGTCTGCACCCAGGAATCCGAGGAATCCCCCACCAGGCCGTTCCGGTCGCAACCGACCGTATGATACATCAGTACACTGTAAACCGTCAAGTTTGGGGTCATTCAGTTTGGGGCAATCCCCCCTTGGATCGTGCCAAAAGGATTCCCTGAATATGGCCAACCCAACCGGCTTGAACACTGACCTGGTAATCTTCGTATGCCGAGGATTGTAGCCACGCTTGGCACTCTTCGAGTCCCACAATTGACCCGTCCGGAAAGCGGATCGGAACGCCGTGGTGATCCCCGATGAGGTCGGAGAGGTCATTCCAGGCGTTGACCCATCGCATTTCGAGCTCCGCATTGAAAGTCATGTTGATGGTGCGCGTGCGGTTACGGTGTGAAGAACGATGACCATGAGACCGAGGGGACTGACGTCCCCCGTTCGCCTGGGGTTAGCCCAGGCGGCCGAATTGGCGGTCGAGTTCCTGGCGGCTGAGGACTAAGGCGGTGGGGCGGCCGTGGGGGCAGTGGTGGGCGTCGTCGATCAGGTGCCTTTGGGCCAACAGGCTGTCGATTTCTTCCGGTGCCAGGCGCTGTCCTGCCTTAATCGCTCCCTTGCACGCCAGCATGTGGAGCAGGCTGTCGAGTTGGTCGCGGCGGGAGGGGTCGCGGCCCGTTTCGGCGATCTGTTCCACCACGGCGCGGACGATCCGGGCCGGATCGGTCCGCGACAACAGCACCGGATACGCCGTGACCAGCACGGTGTTGGCGCCAAACGGCTCCAAGTCCAGGCCGAACTGCGCCAGCACCGCTTGCTGCTCGATCAGCAGCGCCACCTCGGCAGGAGAGAGTTCCACCGGTTGAGGCACCAGCAGCCGCTGCGATTCGACGGTCCCGGACAACACCCGCTTCCGCAAATGCTCGTACAGAATCCGTTCATGCAGCGCGTGCTGATCGACGACCGTCAGGCCCGCTTCGGTCTCGACCACCAGATAGGCGTCGTGAATCTGCATCGCCCGCACGTCGCTGGCGGGACCGGCGGCAGGTTTGGGAAGCGCGTGTGGCGGGTCGTGACGGTATTCCGGGGAGGAGCCGGGTGGATCGCTCGGGACTGGCCCCGAACTGTCGAACGCAGACGGGGGAGTGGTTCCGTCAACTCCGCCAGCGTCCGGGAGCTCGGCGGCCGACCGATTGGCCGCGGCGGCGGGAGCTTCCGCAGAGTCCGCGGGGGTCGACAGGCCTGCCGGGAGGTCCGATTCGGGAGCAAGGTCATCCGTCTCCGGACCGATGTAAACCGGCTCAGAAAGCGTCGGCACAAATCCCGGTTGCCCCCAATCGCGGGTCTTGTCGGATACCCAGCTCACGAGGTCTTCCTGAAGCTGTTTCTGCCGTTCCGGATCGGCGCGCGGCGGCGCGGGAGAAAGGGACAACGTTGGCGGTCCCCCTTTGACCGACAGCTCGCTCCCCAAGTCGAGTCCAAGAAACCGCGTGCGAATCGTCGACAGGAGCTGCCGATAGAGTTTTTGGCTGTCCCGAAACCGCACCTCCGCCTTCGTCGGATGCACGTTCACATCGACCAGCTCGGGGGACATTTCCAGGAACAGAAACGCGACCGGATTGCGTCCGACCATCAACAGCCCGCGGTAGGCTTCCCCCAGGGCGTGTTGGAGCGAGCGATCCTGTATCCAGCGGCCATTGAGGTAGAGCTGTTGTCCCTTGCGGGTCGCCTTGCTCTGGGAGGGATGGGCCACGTAGCCCCAGACGCGGACGCCGTCGTGTTCGGATTCCACCCAGATCAAATGCTTGGCCAGTTCGCCGCCGAAGAACAACGTGATCCGATCGAGCAGCTTCTCCACCGCCGGTAGTTCGTAGACCGTTTTTCCATTGTGCCGCAGAACCAGGTGGAGCCGCGGATGGGCCAGCGCGATCCGCGTGAACTGTTCGCTGATGTGTCCGAACTCGGTCGCCGACTGTTTAAGGAACTTGCGGCGGACGGGGGTGTTGCAAAACAGGTCGCGGACCTCGATGAGCGTTCCGACAGGACAGCCGCATTCGCGGGGCGGGGTGGCGTTCCCGGCCACGACTTCGATTTCGGTTCCGGTGGGGCGCTCGGCCTGGCGGCTGCGGAGGCGGAAGCGGCTGACCTCGGCGATCGACGCGAGGGCTTCGCCGCGAAAACCGAGCGTGCTCACCTGGAACAGGTCATCCGCCAGGCGGAGCTTGCTGGTGGCGTGGCTGGCGATCGCCAGGGGGAGATCGTCCGGGTGGATCCCTTCGCCGTCGTCGACGATTCGGATCAGCGCGCTCCCCCCTTCCTCGATGTCGATGTCAATTCGACTGGCCAGGGCGTCGACGCTGTTTTCGAGCAACTCTTTGACGACGCTGGCGGGGCGTTCGATCACCTCGCCGGCGGCGATCTTGTTGACGACATGCGCGTCGAGTTGCCTGATCCGTGACATGGGGGACGATTCCGTGGGAGAGGGAGAGCCCTGACCGGGGCGCTCCAGTCATTCTTTTAGCGGATGCAGAGCGAGAATGCACACCACCTCGTGGGGGACGCTGCCAGCGTCCACGAATTGAACACCGACGCTGGCAACGTCGCCCACGGCGGGGCGTGTTCAAACCCTGTCAATTGGCCGATCGGTTCTGCTCGGGAAGGAGCGCAATTTTGGCCTGCGGCCTGGCCGCGGCAGGGGCGGGGGGGATCAGCCGCTTTGCCGGGGAACGAGCGGCTGACGGGGGGGTGACAAACTCTCCACAGGCCACCCAAGACGATTGATGCGCGGCAACGTTTTACCTATCATACGGTTCCGGAGCAGCTCCGGCGGACTGTCGACAAATTCCCTGCCGACAGATACTACTGCTACTGAATCAAAGACTGAGAAAGAAAATCCCAGAGGCTCCTCCCTCGCCAAAGCGTTCGCGCGCCACGCACAGGGAAGCTGCCGGTTGGGACCAGGGAGGCGCCCGTCTATGAAAATACTCTGCCCACGCGGCACGCTCACCGCGGCGATGCAGACGGTGAGCGCCGTCGTTCCCGCGCGGACTCCGAAGGAAATTCTCAAGAACGTCAAGCTCGAAGCCCAGGGGGGGCAGGCGGTGTTGATCGGGACCGACCAGGAAGTCGGCATCCGATATCAGATCACCGCCGCGGATGTCCAGGCGCCGGGGGAGATTTTACTCCCCACGAATCGGGTACTGGCGATTTTGCGGGAGCTGCAAGGGGAAACGGTGGTGGTCGAGGCGACCGCGGAGGGAACCTGGATTCGCGCGGATCGGGCGGAGTACAAACTCGGGTGCGAAAGCGCGGCGGAGTTTCCGACCGTGGCCGGGTTTGGCGATCAACCGTGCCACAAAGTGGCGGCAGGGGCGTTGCGGCAAATGATTCGCCGGACGCTGTTTGCGACCGATACGGAAAGCACGCGGTATGCCCTGGGAGGGGTGCTGCTCGAACTCCGGGATGGGACGATCACACTGGCCGCAACCGATACGCGTCGGTTGGCGGTGGTCAAGGGGCCCAGCCTCACCAGCGGGGAGGTGTCGGGGGAGAACCCCGCGCCGGTGATTCCTTCCAAGGCGCTGTCGCTCATCGAGCGGAGCCTGGGGAACGACGACGAAGCGGTGGAAATCGCCGTCCGCCAGAACGACGTCCTGGTCAAAACCTCGCACGCCACGATCTACAGCCGCCTGGTGGAAGGGAGATTTCCTCGGTATCAGGATGTGATTCCCGCCCGCTGCGACGTACGGCTGGAGCTGGTGACCGGTCCGTTCTATGCGGCGGTCCGGCAGGCGCAGATCGTGACCAGCGAGGAGAGCCGCGGGGTCGATTTTCAATTCTCGCCGGGGTTGCTCACGCTGTGCAGCCGGGCGGCGAATATCGGCGAATCGAAGGTCGAACTCCCGATCAGCTACGATGGTCCGCCGTTGTCGATCACGTTCGATCCGCGGTACGTGGCGGAACTGTTGCGGGTGCTGGAGCCGGAGCAGCCGATCGGGCTGGAACTGACCGACTCGGAGAGTGCCGCGTTGTTCCGAACCGAGGATGGTTACATTTACATCGTGATGCCCCTGTCGAGGGATCGGTAGGCCATGCCCCACAGTCCCGGTCCCCATCGCGCTGGGCCAGATCGCACCGGGCCCCACCGCCCTGGGCCGAACAGTCTCGGCCAGGCGCTGTCGGAGCTGATCGCCCTGCGGGGCTACGCGCGGCCGCGGGGAGACGCGCAGTTGCAGGCGGCGTGGGAGGGGGTGGCGGGGGAGACGATCGCGAGGCAAACGCGGGCGGTGGCGATCCGCCGCGGCGTGCTGCATGTCTCGGTGGCCAGCGCCCCGTTGCTGTCGGAACTGGCGGGGTTTTACCGGGTGGAATTTTTGGATCAACTGCGAGTGCGGCATGCTCCCCTGAAGATTCGCGACCTGAAGTTCAAGCTCGACAGCGATTTGGGGACGCGCCCCTCCGGCGGGCGGCCCCCGGAGGTGTAGTCGTGCCGTGGCCGGTGTTTCCCGATGGCGCGTCCTGGTTGGCGCCGTTTGACTCCCCCCTGAACTGCTAGATCATTTCGCGGCGCGCTCCGCGTGCTGTGACCCCAGTTGCAAGAGGCCTTCGCTTCTGGCGGCAACCCAATGTGCCCCATCCGATCCATTCATTATGAGCACCGCTTCTCCCGATTCGACAGAACCTGGTTCGCAACCGACTCCTCCCGACGAATACGGCGCCGGCCAGATCGAGGCGCTCAAGGGGCTGGAGGGGATCCGCGTCCGCCCGGCGATGTACATCGGCGACACCGATACGCGCGGCTTGCATCACCTGGTGTTTGAGGTGGTGGATAACAGCATCGACGAGTATGTCGCCCGCTCGGGAAGCACGATTTC
>JBJXGA010000252.1:0-63732 GCA_046152955.1 Planctomycetales bacterium
GACATCCAGCAAGTTCTCGACCAGGCGCATCAGGAAGGGCACACGCTGGTCATGGTGGGGATCGACGATCATCTCGGCGGCGCCATCGAGTTGCACGCCTCGGAGCGTCCCGAAGCCCGCGAGATCATTGCCGGGCTGCGGAAGCGAGGGATCAAGCACATCGCTATCATCTCGGGGGACCATGAAGGTCCGACCAAGAAACTGGCGGAACGGTTGGGAATGGATCGTTACTTTGCCGGGGTGCTCCCCGCCGACAAGGCGAGTTATGTCGAGAAACTTCAGAAAGAAGGGAAGAAGGTCTGCTTCGTGGGAGACGGGATCAACGACTCGATCGCCCTCAAGAAGGCCAATGTTTCGATCTCACTCCGCGGCGCGTCGTCAATCGCCACCGACACCGCGCATATCGTCTTCATGGAAGAAAGCCTGGCCAAGCTGTGCGAGTTGCGGGACATTGCCCGCGATCTCGACAAGAACGTCAACCGAAGCTGGACGTTAATCCTGATTCCCAACGTTTTGTGCATCGCCGGAGCGTTCACGATGGGTTTCGGAGTCATGGCGTCGGTGGTGACGAACAACGTCGCGGCGCTGGCCGCACTGGCCAACGGCATGCTCCCCCTCCGCCGCATCTCGCAGGAACTGGCCGACCAGGAGCAACAGCAGGAAGAGGAGTCCGCCGCAGCAGTTTCGCAGGTCATCCAGACGCACTGCGTCAGCCACCAGCCCCCCGCTTCCACTGTCAGCCGCATCGCCGCAACCGCGTTGGGAACCGAGCCGACTCTCCAGACCAGCCAGGGGCACGAGGCCCGATAGCGGTTCCTCAGTAATCACCCAGGCCAGTTCGCCGTGTTCTCGTTCTTTCGCCAGCCCGATCCTCCCCCTGCGGGAACCTCCATCTGCTGCCGGGCGGGGGTGGTGCGCGTTGACGATCAGACAGCCTTCGGGATGGCGTCCGACTGCTGGCGAATGTTTGCCCTGCGGCTGCGAGAAGTCGCTGGGATCGCGCGGGTCGAGATCGATCGCCGCCGCGGATCGGCTGAGATTCATCTGACGGCAGAGCGCGCCGATCCAACGCTGCTGGAGCGGATGGCGGCGGCGCTGTCATCCGGCGTCGAACCCCGACCCGATCCCCGTTTCGCCGCGCTGGCGGACCAAATGGCCGCGCGCCGCCGGATCGTCCTGTTTCGTCGCGGCCAGGCCTGGTCCAATTGGCAAGTGGTCCATGAATTGCCGGGACGGATCCGCGTTCGCGATATCTATCTGCGCGGCCAGGTGGAGTGGATGCGACGGCTGGAATTGGAATTGCATGGCTTGCCCGGGGTCCAGACCGCGACGGCCAACCCCACCAGCGGGAGCGTCCTGGTGCGGTATCATCCCCAGGTCATCAGTCGCGATGCCGTGCTGGCGGCGCTCGACGACGCCATCCGGCAGCCGGAGAACCCGCAGGGGCTGACGACGATCCCCCCCGGGGGCAGCTTTACGCTGGCGAATACCACGCTGGGGGTGGCCACGGTCGGCGAATTTCTGTTCCCCGCGGTCTTGCCGGTCAGCGCCCTGTTGCTGGTTGGAACGAACCTGCGGAGCTTTCGGGATGCGGTGCGCGAACTGCGCCGCGGGAAGCTGGGATTGCCCGTCCTGCAAACGACGATCGTGGCGGCGACTCTGGCGACCGGTGGATTCATCGCTGCGAGCCTCATGACCTGGCTGCTCCTGTTCTGGCAAAACCGCCATGCGCGGCGCGTCGCCACGTCGCGGCAAATCCTCGTCTCCGCGGTGCGAAAGCAGGGGAGAAACGCCTGGGTTGTGCGGGACGGGGTGGAACTGGAGACGCCCGTGGGGCGCTTGCAACCCGACGACATCGTGGCGCTGCGGGGGGGAGATCGAGTGCCCGCGGATGGCGTGGTGCTGGAGGGGTCGGCGCTCCTGGACGAATCGCTGGTGCGAGGGGTGGCTGGACTGGTCTGCCGCGGCGCGGGAGAGCCGATCCTCAAGGGGACCGTCGTCGTGGTGGGAGAATTGAAGGCGCGTGTCGTTCGCTGCGGAGACGCGACGGTCGCCGACCGGATTGGAGCGGCGCTGGACGCCGCCACCCGGCACACCACACTGGCGCTCAAGCACCATGCCCCTCCACTGGCGCAGCGGGCGGTTCCGGCGTCGCTGTTCACTGCCGGATTGGGCTTGGCAGTGGGAGACGCCACGACCGCCGCGGCCGTGCTGCGGCCCGACTACGCCACCGGCCTGGGGATCGGCGGCACGCTGCTGTTGGTCCATCAGTTGGGGGCCTGTCTGGAGGCGGGGATCGTCGTGTTCCAGCCCCGTGTCCTGGCAGACATGGCGGCTGCCGACGTATTGCTGATCGATGAACAACCGGCCCTGGCGCGGCGCGACGTCGAACTATTGGACGTCTGCGAACACGGTCCGCTGGGCGTCGACGAACTGTTGCAATACGCGGAACGCGGCCTGCGCGGTCATTCCGATCCCCGCAGCGCCGCGCTGGCGCGCGCCTGCCTGGCGCGACGCCTGCCGGCGCTCAATGGATCGGTCGGCTTTCGCCAGGGAACGGTCGAATGGAGCGACCGGGGGCGACAGTTTCGTCTCGTGGGATTGGCCGCCACGGAACCGGAGCGGAACGGGAACGGTTCCCACTGGAAGATCCATTCGCGCCTCCCCGGGCAGTCGGCGCCCGGCACGCTGCAGGTGTGGTGCGACGGGACGTTGGCGGGTACGCTCAGTTTTGGCCTGGGCCTTCAACAACGGATCGTCCAAACCATGGCCCGCCTGCGCTCTGAATGTCGATTGCAGGTGGAGTTGCTTGCGGCCGATGCGCTCCCCGGCGAGATGTCTCCAGACAACCTGGGGTTCGACGTGCGGCAAGTGTGTCCCAGCGATGAATCGAAGGCGCAGCGGATCGAGGGATGGAGACGCGGCGGCCATCGGGTGATTTATGTGGGAAATTGCCGCGACAACCCCCAAGCGGCGCAAGCCGCCGACGTCGCCATCACGATGGCCTCCGACGGAGACGACCAGCGGGAATTCGCCGACGCCTGGATCCTCAACGCCGACCTGGCGCATTTGGCCGCGTTTTGCGAACTGGCCCGCACGGCGCGCCGCCAGGAGCAACTGCATTATGGGCTGACGCTCGTTCCCAACCTGGCGTGCGTCGCCGGAGCCTTTCTGTTTGGATTCACCAGCCTGGCGGCGGTGGTGCTCTCGAACCTGGGAACCTACAGCGTCTACCGGAGGAGCCTGGAGGCCTTGCAGAAGACTGAGCGGCGACTGCTCGCACGCGAACTACCGCGACAGTCGATCGCCAGGCTTGACGTCCCGCAACCCGAGTCCAACAATCAACCTGTAGAGGTGATCCCATGAACCACAACACCCCATCCGACGAGATCCTGCGGGAGCAACCGCAGGAAGAGGGGGCCACCGCCCCGCTCGGACCGACCGATGACGAAGCGGCTGAATCGACGAGGCAGCGGATTCGCCAACTTCCTCCCGAGGTCGGCGCCGTGCTAATGGGCGTCGGACTGCTGGGAGTGATTCTTCCCGGACCATTCGGTACGCCATTGATTCTGGCGGGGGGACTGGTGCTCGTGCCGGGGACGTTTGGAAAGATGGAGCGCTGGGTTCAGAAGCGCTTTCCCCGGATGCATCGATCCGGTATGAAATACGTCGACCGATTCATCGACGATTTTGAAAAACGCTATCCCCCCAAACCCTAGTCCGGTCACCGCCGATGGTTGGACCGGTTGTCGTTCCCAAAAAACCAAAAGCAAATCGCCCGCCGGATGGATTGCCCTGAGGCGTTCGATAAGACTCAGGGGGCCGATCCCTGGGCCGTCACCGCTCAGCCATGCCTCGCCAGGAACTCCCGCAGATCGACTCGCGCCGCTGCACGCTGTGCGGCGACTGCGTGGCGGTCTGTCCCACCTCGTGCCTGGAGGTGGCGCGGGGGATGGAACTGGTGGTTTTTCCCAGAGATTGCATCTCCTGCGCCGTGTGTGAAGCGATCTGTCCGGTACAGGCGATTGCGATGGGGATGCAGGCTTGGTAAAACCGCAGTCTCTCCCCAGTCCTTGCCACCCAGGAAAGCCTGTTCATGAGTGATACGATCAGTGAGCGCCAAATCCGCGAGTCTCTGCAAGCGGTTCACGATCCGGAGATCGGCCGCAGCCTTGTTGAATTGGACATGCTCCGCCAGGTCCGGATCGACGCCGACGGCGCCGTGACCTTGGAGATTGAACTGCCCACCCCCGCCTATCCGCGGCGCGAGCGAATCGGTGCGTCGATTCAAGCGGTGCTGGCGGCGCGGCATCCGGCCGTGACGCGGGTCGAGGTGCAGTATTCCTGGAAGGTCCGGGGGAAAAACAGCGGCGGCCCCTTGGGGCTGCGGATTAAGAATGTGATCGCGGTCGGCAGCGGAAAGGGAGGTGTCGGCAAGAGCACCGTCGCCGCGTCTCTGGCTGTCGGGCTGCAAGAGTACGGCGCCCAGGTCGGTCTCATGGATGCCGACATCTATGGTCCCAGCATTCCGCATTTGTTCGGAGTCAATCAGCGTCCGGAGATTGTCGAGCAGCAGGCGGACGGGCAGACGATTCGGCGGATCGAGCCAATCCTCGCCGAGGGGCTCAAGATCATGTCGATCGGTTTCCTGGTCTCGCCGGACGAACCGGTGATTGTTCGCGGCCCGATTCTACACCGCACGATCCAGCAGTTTCTGCAGGAAACCGCCTGGGGGGAACTGGACTACCTGATCATCGATCTCCCGCCGGGGACGGGAGACATCGCCCTGACGCTGTCGCAACTGTTGGGATTGGCAGGAGCGGTCGTCGTCTGCACGCCGCAGCAACTGGCGCTGCTCGACGCGGTCAAAGCGGTCAACATGTTCCGCAAGGTGAAGATTCCCGTGCTGGGGATCGTGGAAAACATGAGCGGGGAAGTGTTTGGCCGCGGGGGTGCCCGGGACAAGGGGAGCCAGATGGGAATCCCCTTTCTGGGAGAGATTCCCATGGAATCGGGCATTCGCGTCCATGGCGATGCCGGGCGAATTCGGGACGCGTTTGGACCACAAAGCCCCTCTCGCGGCTGCCTGTTGCACATGTGTGAACAGGTGGCGATCCAGATCGCGCGGTCGCTGCTGGAAACTCCCTCGATGCCGACGCTGGAGATTCTGTGACGCACACCGTACAACCTGTTATGGGCGGGTGGAAGACTGAGCCGGACGTGGCGGCCCCTTCCCGATCGCTCGCCAGCGCGTCGCGGGTGGTGAATGTTCACTGGATTGGTTGAAGGGTTGGGAACGGTTTCCAGCATCAGCCCCGAAGGGCCGGGAACCCGCCTGGCGATCACCCCCCCCAGGGAATTCGCCGAAGATTGCCGCTTGGGCGACAGCATCGCGATCAATGGCTGCTGTCTGACGGTGGTCTCCCTGGCGCGCGGCGATTGGGAATTTCAGGCCGGCCCGGAGACGCTGGCGCGAACGAATCTCGGACGGCTCGTTCCGGGACAGGTGGTCAATCTGGAGCGTTCGCTTCCGGTGTCCGCCCGATTGGGGGGACATTTCGTTCAGGGACATATCGACGGGACCGGAAGCGTGGAGCAGGTCATTCCTTCCGGGGAATGGGTGACGCTTTGGTTTCGAGTTCCCGCGGCACTCGCCCGGCAGATGGTCTCCAAAGGGTCGGTCGCGATCGATGGAGTCAGCCTGACGCTGGTGGAGGTCGAACGCGAACGGTTCAGTGTGGCGCTCATTCCTCACACCCTGCAGGTGACGACTCTGGGTCGCCGCCAGCCGGGAGACATCGTCAACCTGGAAACCGACATTTTGGCCAAGTACGTCGAGAAACTGCTCTCCAGCACGCTATGAAACCTTTTCAGCGACAAACCCGATCGCATTTGATGTCGTTGTTTCAGCAGGCGGGGCTGAATCCGCGCTCCGATCTGGGGCAGAATTTCCTGATCGATCTGAATCTGATCGACTACGTCGTCGAACAGGCGGCGATCGGCCCCGACGACGTCATTTTGGAAATCGGGACCGGGACCGGGGGACTGACGACCTTCATGGCACAATCTGCCGCCGGGGTGGTCTCGGTCGAGATCGATCCCCGCGTCCACCGTCTGGCGTGTGAAGCGACCGGGGCGTTCTCCAATGTGACGCTCCTGTGTACTGATGCGCTGGCCAATAAACACCATTTCGCGCCTGCGGTCCTGGAAGCTCTCAATTCCCGGCTGGCGGACGCTCCGGGGCGGCATCTCAAGCTCGTCGCCAATCTTCCTTACTGCATTGCGACCCCCGTGATGTCCAACCTGGTCGCGTCGTCTCTTCCCTGGACGCTGATGGTGGTCACGATCCAATGGGAACTGGCCGAGCGGCTCCGGGCCAGTCCTGGAACCAACGATTACAGCGCGTTGTCGGTCTGGTTACAATCCCAGTGTCGGCTGCAAGTGCTCAAGAAACTGGGACCGACGGTGTTCTGGCCCAGGCCGCAGGTCGATTCGGCGATCGTGCGGCTGGAACCTGACCCGGAGCGGAGCGAATTGCTGGGAAATCGGGAGTTTTTTCATGAGTTCATCCGCCGACTGTTTGAGCAGCGCCGTAAGGGGCTGCGAGGGGTGCTGGCGGGGATGTACCGCACGCAATTGGAGAAACCGGTCATCGACACGCTGCTCGAGCAACAGGCTCTGGCGGGTGGGGCGCGGGCCGAGCAACTTGACGTTCCCACCCTGGTGCGCCTGGCCCAAGGTGTCCACACCCTGCTGGGAGATGCCCCCCACTCCCCGCCTCGTGCCACGGCGCGGGGGCGACGGGGGGCGAACGCCCCCCATCGGCCGCTGGAGATTTCCACCGATCCCCTCCAGGAAGCACGTGCAACCGGCGAATCCCCGGCGATGGAAACGCCCCGTCGTGCAGGAATGACCAATGCCCCCGACCCGAGCCTACAACCGGTTGACTCTGACACTTCGCCCCTGATCGCTGGAATTCTTTGAGACCCATCCGTTCCCGGAGTTTGCCATGGAAGACCGCATCGCGTATCGCGGAATCACGTTTGACGATGTGCTGCTGGAGCCCGGCTACAGCGAAATTCTGCCGGCCAATGTGGACGTGTCCACACGTCTCACGCGCAGCATCCGCCTCAATGTGCCGATCCTGAGCAGCCCGATGGATACGGTGACTGAGAGCGAAATGGCGATCGCCCTGGCTCAGGAGGGGGGGATCGGGATCATCCATAAGAACTTGTCGATTGATCAGCAGGCGCTGGAGGTCGATCGGGTCAAACGGAGTGAACATGGAGTGATCGTCGATCCGGTGTCGCTCCCCCCGGACGCCACGGTGGGGCAGGCGGCCCAGATCATGGACTCCCGCAATATTGGAGGGGTGCCGATTACGGAACATGGTGTCCTGAAAGGGATTCTGACGCGCCGTGACCTGCGGTTCCTGGAGTCCAAAGAGACCCGCATCTCGGAAGTGATGACCAAAGACAAGCTCGTCACCGCCCCGGAAAACACCTCGCTGCAGGCCGCCCAGCGAATCCTCCGAGAAAATAAAGTTGAGAAACTTCTCCTGGTTGACGAAAAATATCAATTGAAGGGATTAATCACGATCAAGGACATAGATAAGAATTTGCGCTTCCCACAGGCGTGCAAGGATGACCGGGGTCGCCTCCGTGTCGGAGCCGCAGTGGGAGTCAATGATTTTGAACGGGTCCAGCGATTGATTGACAAGGGGGTCGACGTGCTGGTCGTCGACAGCGCCCATGGCCATACCAGGAACGTCATTGAAACCGTCAAGGAGATCAAACGCCGCTGGTCGATCGAGGTGATCGCCGGCAACATCGCCACCACGGAAGGGGCCGCAGCCCTGATGAAGGCGGGGGCCGACGCGATCAAAGTTGGCATCGGTCCCGGCTCCATCTGCACGACCCGGATCATCTCGGGGGTGGGGGTGCCGCAGTTGACGGCGGTGGCCAACGCGGCCAAAGCGGTGATCGATTCCGACGTGCCGATCATCGCCGACGGAGGGATTCGTTACAGCGGAGACATTACCAAAGCCCTGGCATCGGGCGCCCATGCGGTGATGCTGGGGGGGCTGTTGGCGGGACTGGAAGAGAGTCCCGGCGAAATGATTCTGTATCAGGGACGCAGCTTCAAGCAGTATCGCGGCATGGGATCGCTGGGGGCGATGATGCATGGAAGCAGCGAGCGGTATCGACAGAGCGTGTTGGACGACGACCCCAAACGGGTCTCCAAACTGGTCCCGGAAGGGGTCGAAGGTCGGGTTGCTTACAAAGGACAACTGCACAGCTTTCTCTACCAGCTCATCGGCGGACTGCGAGCGGGGATGGGATATTGCGGTGTGCGGTCGATCGCGGAATTGCGCACGGAAGCCAAATTCATCCAGGTTTCGCCGGCCTCGGTGAGGGAGAATCATCCGCATGACATTGCCATTACTCAGGAAGCGCCCAATTACACGGCGGAACACGCCGACATCCGTTGACGCGCAGCGCGCGGCCAGCGGCCAGCGGCGCTGCGCGCCGTGTTCCAGAGAGCTGACGCATCGGCCCCGGCAGGGGATGGCCTGGGGGCTGGTCGTCTTCTTTCTGTTTTGGAGTGCGCCGACGCGCGCCGCCGAACCGCCTCGTGCGTTTGGAAACCGTTCAACTCCCACCGCCCCCCAGGAGCAGCCGACGCCGCCCGATTGGCAAGCGGCCCTCGAGGCGAACCGCGCCTCCTCTGGCGCTGCCCATGCCAAACCGATCTCGGCAACCGCGCGCCGCTCGCAGGACGCCGCGGCCACTGCTGATGGAGGGGTACGCGGCAATGTCAAAAGTGCCGCGAGCGCTCGGAGCAAAGGACGACCAGCGGCTTCGTCGACTAAGTCCACTCCCGCCGGACGACAGGCGCTCCGCGCCAAGAGCAAGTCCCGCCAGCGCGTCCAGCCGGCCGGATATGAGGCGGAGGACAGCGCTCACTTGCGTGACCCGCTTGCTGAAATCTCCTCGGATTCCGAACCGGCCCCCGCCGACGATGCACCGGCCGAATCGGAACTCCCCGCCTGGCCGCACCATTTGAATCAGGCGGGCAAACCGGCGATCCGCAACACAGACGAGCCCGAAGCGTGCGAGCGCGTCGTTGACGAAGCCCCCATCGATCGCCTGGCGCAGGCGCGCCCCTCTGTCCCTCCCTCCCCCGCACCCGCGGCCGAAGAGGAATTGACTCCGGCCCAGCAGCGGCTCCGGGATCAGCTCGTCCGCCCGTTCAAGAAGATCCATGAGATTCGTCCGTACTTCGACTATGAACCGGATGGCGAGCAGGCGGAATTGGACCGCTGTTACAACCTCTGCCCCCGTCCCACTGGCGCCGATTGTCCCGAATGTCAGCCGCTGGATGGCGACGGCGGACCGCAATCCGGGCTGATTTGCCCCGAATGCCCCCCAGAGATCGATCTCCGAGACACTTCCCGTTATACGGGGCAGGTGGTCGATTATCCGGTCCGCAGCTTTCCCCACTTCCAATACTGCTGGGAGCCGACCAATCTCTCGGCACTCCCTTTGTACTTCGAGGACTTCAGCCTGGAGCGGTATGGCCACACGCGGCACTACCTGATCCAGCCCGTCTTCTCGGCAGCGCTGGCCGCCACGCAGTTCGTCGGTCTCCCGTACCAGATGGCGATCGACCCGCCGTGGAAGAAGCGGTATGCCCTGGGCTGGTATCGCCCCGGTCAGTACGTGCCGTATAAGTATTACCAGATTCCCTGGAATACGCAGGCGGCGATCACGGAAGCGGGGGTCTTGACCGGCGCATACTTCCTGTTCGCTCCGGGAGTCAGCCCCTGAAGCCGGCCGGAAGAATACGGGGGGATTGACCTCCCCACCTCAGGCGTTATGATTCCTGATACATCGCCTGGAACTCCCCCCAATGGGAGTTCCAGGGCTGGATGTCCCATTCCGGGGGCGATCGGATTCGACTGGATGACCTCAAGTCGAGGTGGCGTGCCGTGGTTGATCAGTTGGCCACGTAAAAAGCTGATCAAACAACAACTGCTGAAAAGAGCTTTGCTCTGGCTGCCTAATTGCGGGTAGCTCCGACTGAGGAATCCCCACCCGAGGAGTCCAAAAGTCGGTAGCCAAATCGGGTTGGTGTCGCGTCAACCGTCCACTATCCGCGACACGAGACCAGTGGTGGACTGGCTGCGAGTGGGTTTTGTGGGTTGAACCTGCCGCGGCGACACAATCAATCCCCTACGCACGTAGAGGCCCCGGCGGCGGCGTCACAGGACGGGGGTTCAATTCCCCCCGCCTCCATTTTTGGCCGGAACGGCCAAAAATGAAGCGGCGAGAGAGTAGAGGGTGGTGAGTAGAGAGTAGGCCAGAACATGCAGTTTGACCCAAGCTGTCAAACCGCTTGCCGCGATCGACTTTCTACTCTCTACTCTCTGCTTTCTCGCATTTTGCTTGCTCTGCAATTTCGTTCGTCCTGCCGCCTGAGCGGCTGCGATTCAGAAATCGGCCGTGCCTCGGCCGGCCCCGCGTTTGGGAGTCGCGAGACATCCCCAACGGAAGCGGAGTTGAGGTGACCTACCTTGATGCCCTGAGCGATCTGGTTGCGGTCTATGAAGACGAGCATCACCCCGTCGCGCCAGGCTTGCACGACACTCGCGAATTCCCAATGGCCCTTGACGGAATACGATACACATGTATAATAGTATTCAAAATTACCCTTATTTCGGCTGCGCCCTGAGCGCGCGGCACTTTCTCCCCTGACTTCAGAACCCGATATGTCCGTTGCCGCCGCGATTGGCAAACCCAACTTTTTCTCCAAGTTGCCGGAGTGGCGCTGCGCCTTGCCGCAGCGCCCTGATTTGAATGGACAAATCGCGGCAAATAGGGCGTCACGGTCCGGTCATTTCGCAATGGGTATTAGGAAAACGGATCCTGGAATTGGTTGCTGGTGCAGCGTCTGCAGGAGGCGACTCAAAGGCAAAACGGGCCCTCGCCAAAAGTTTGACCATCTTTGGCGAGACGAACTCCGTAACTCGTTATTTTTGTTTATGTTGCGGCGACTGCGCCAAAGATTGTCATTTGACCACCTTTGTGACCATCTTTGTGACCATCTTTGACGCGATGACCATCTTTGCGGGAGTCGGAGCCATACATGCGAGGCCTGCGAAAATGGTCCGCAGGAGTCTGCTCAGGCGATCGCTTTCGTCACCAAAAAAAGATAAGAGCCAAACATCAGTCTACCGAGCGACATAGTCGCTTGCGAAGGTCTTCGGGTGTCCCTTTCTTCGAAGAGTCATGCTGGACCCACAGATGCGGGCAACGATGACGAGCGTGGGAGCTTCAGAACGGGAATTGGGTGATGTTGGTGAAAACGGCATTCAGCGCGTTGTAATCGAATTCGTCCCAGACGGTCCCGTTCGCCCACAGGATTTTTCCCCCCTGTCGCGTGCCGATGATATTTCCCCAGTTGGCTCCGGTCTTGAAGGTGTTCGGAGCGACGATCGTGGCACTGGAAGTCCCCCCCTGCCGATTGGTGAGAAGCACCTGCTGGCCGATGGCCGTGATCGAGACCGTGCCCACGCCGGAACTGGCGCCCGACACGATGAGCTGGCGACTCCAGACCGATTGGCCGCCATTCCAGACAATCTGTCCGTCGGCGACGATTCCAGTACTATTCCAATCGGTGGCGATGACCGTGGTGGGGTTCAGCCACCGTCCGTTCGAAGTCTGGCCGAGGCGATTCACAAAAACCAGGACTGGAAGACCGAACTGTTGCACCCAGACGGTCTTTCCCGCTTCCATGGACGTCGCATAGGAAGGCGGCAGGTCGAGTTTATTCCAGACGCTGCCACCCGAAAAGATCAATTGGCCGTCGACGAAGGACGCCGTCTGCCCCCAGCCGGGAAGCTCAATCACATTCGAACTGTTGATCGTACCGATCGTCGTGCCCCCCGCGACGTTGCTGAAGGTCAGTTGCACATTCTCATTGGGATCGAATGACTGCGTCACCGAAGTCAGCCCCTGATTGGCGGGATTGTAATATTGTCCTCCCAGCGACAGCCGCAGCCATGTCTGACCGTCAGACCAGATGATCCGTCCGTGGTCCGCGGTCGTCGTATCAATCGTTCCGGTGAGGCTTTGCAGGTCGCCGGTTTTCCCCAGCACCTGGCCCGGGTCGCCGAACGTCGCTTGCGAATTGACGGTGGGGGCACTGGCGTTGAACGTGTTGAGGGTCCCCTGCGACTGGTTGATGCGAACGCGTGTCGTCTGCTGGCCCACAACGCGGTTCCACGGGCCCGACAAATCTCCCTGCCCAAATTGCAGGATTCTCAGGGCCGCCAGACCAGCATCATGCGCAATTTCGGGCGTGGGAGAGTTTGTCAGGATGAAGAAACCGTTTTCAGCCAGTCCTGTGGCCGGATTTGCGGTGAACCCCTCGTACGAATGGAACGAAGGAACGCCGCCATCTTTGACGATCAGCGCCCGACCGCCGAAGTCTGGATCGGCGGGGGTGACAAACCAGCCGACTCCGGTGAATTGGGCGGGAGTTTGACCGGGGTTCGTTTGCACCGTGGAGGCATTGTAGAGTGGGTAGAACAGGCCATCGTCCGGGTCCGACGTATAGTGCTGCATATTGAACTGAAGCCAGGCGAGCATGTCGGCCGGCGACGACACAATCCCCCCGGCGCCGTCATAGGCCGGCCACGTGGCATTGACGATTGAACTGTCTGTCTCACCCTGGGGCAGCGTCCCGATGTCGGACGACGTGTAGAAGTGCGTGTTCCACAAATGCAGCGGCGTGAAGACTTCCCTCTGGTACAATTGTTGCAGCGTGAGATCCGGCGCCCCGTCGTGAGCCTGCCAGGCAGTCAGCAAAGATTCCGCCAGCAGCGACCAGCCGAGATTTGAATATGCATATTCCGGCGGTTGACTGAGGTGCGGATACAACGCTGAGTTCGTATTCATCGAATTATTCAACCACGCGAACATGTCCTGCGTGGTATAGGGAGCCGGCAGCGGTGACGGCGCATCAGGATTGCCGGGATTGGCATGATCATCCAGCGGAAGTCCGGAGGAATAGGTGGCCAGACTCCCCAGAGTGATGCCTTGCAAGTCGGGTCTTTGGCTGAGTTCGGTCGAAAAATAGTCGCTCAAACTGTCCGTGGAAGAGACAACATTCAGAGCCAGGGATTGCTGATAGAGGAGTGCCGTAAAGACCTTGCTGTTCGAACCGATCTCGAAGGGAACGTTGGCGGTTGGCTCGTACGGCGGGGCGTCGGGAGCGAAGTAGGACACCAGACTGCCGGCAAACAGTATCGTCGGCTGCGTCAGGCCGCCGCCGACGACCCCGAGGGCGATTCCCAGATCGGTTGTTCCGCTGACTTGCGCGTCCAATAGACCCTGGAGTTGTGCCAAAGTGTACTGAGACGTTCCCGGGACAGTGCTTGCCTGGAGCTCAAACGGCGA
Organism: Planctomycetales bacterium; assembly: GCA_046152955.1. Lineage (GTDB taxonomy): Bacteria > Planctomycetota > Planctomycetia > Planctomycetales > Planctomycetaceae > SIAF01. The sequence continues at coordinate 13,464 of JBJXGA010000252.1, forward strand.
AGGTTGGGACAGCAGGGCTCGGTCCTCAAGCGCGTCGACGCAAGCGGAGACATTCGACGGCGCCCGCGAGCGGCGCTTCCGCATGGGATTGGTCGGGTTACGTCGTAAACGGAGAACGGACTGCGAATACCAACGGAAGCAGTGGTACAAGTTGGTTTTGGAAATCACCGCTGGAGTCCCCTTTTCGGTGGGTAGGAGGAAAAACCGACCATTCGGTACGACCGTCATTGTAGGATGAAGTTGGTCCGACTGCGATCTCCGAACTCCAACCTGACTGCCTGGGCCGGCACCGAGTTCTTCCCTTGCCAGCAGAGGCCCCGATTGTTCTCACAGACAAATCCGAAATCCGAAACACGCCATGATTCCGCAGTCCCGTCCCACCCGGCGGTGGCACGTGCAGCGGTTGGGCGGCTGGTGAGGAACTCACAGGTCATCTTGACGCCTCCGGCGGATTTGGCGTATACGACCCTCCCGAATGGCCGGTGTTGCCTGATCAGGTTGGTGGTTGTTCCATGCGGATTCTGCAGCGACTGGTTCTCAAAGACCTGGTGATCGTGTTTACCGGGGTGGCCAGCACCCTGACGGTGTTGCTGGTCGTGGTGGGGATTGTGGGGGAAGCGACGAAGAACGGGCTGGGGCCGGTTCAGATCCTGCAAATCCTGCCGTACATCATTCCCAGCCTGCTCCCCTACACAATTCCCGCCACGTTTCTCCTCACGGTGTGCGTCGTTTATGGGCGGATGTCGGGGGACCAGGAAATCACGGCGATGAAATCGGCCGGGATCAACATCCTGGAAATCCTCTGGCCGGCGTTCATTCTGGGAGCGGTCCTCAGCCTGGGAACGCTGATGCTTACCGATCAGTTTGTCCCGTGGTCGCGGGCCAAAATCGAGTCGATCATCACCACCGCGATGGAGGACATTTTTCTCGACATTCTGCGGGCGCACAACAAGTTCCACGATCCCGTCAAGGGACTTGCCGTCACCGTGCGGCGGGTCGAGGGACGGCGGTTGCTCGACCCGACCTTTCGCTACATGCTTCCCGGCGGACAGACCGCGCTGGTCGCCGCCAAGGAGGCGACGCTGAAATTCGATTTGCAGAAACAACAGGTGCTGCTCGACCTTGTACAGGGGCAGGTCGAAATCCCCGGGGGAACGACGTTCAAATTTGAGCATGAGCAGCGCCCCTTTCCGCTTCCGATGCAGACCAACGAAAAAACGGCGCCGCGCAATATCTCGATCCAGAACATCCGCCGCGAATTGGCTGACCTGGAGGTCGATACCCAGCGGCTCAAACAGCGTCGGGTGATCACCACCGCCTTATGGCTGGCGACCGGCAGCTTCGAGGAACTGGGATTTGAAAAGCAGCGGTCGGTCGAGCAGAAACTGGTCGATCAGGAGGAGCGGCAACACAAACTGACGACAGAGATTCACAGCCGCGTGGCCCTGGCGTGCAGTTGCTTCTTTTTTTCGATCGTCGGAAGCCCGTTTGCGATCCAACAGGGGAAGCGACAGTTTCTGACGACGTTCGCGCTCTGCTTCGTCCCGATCCTGCTTCTGTATTACCCGGCGGTCCTGTTGACGATGAACCTCTCGCGGGAAGGGATCGTCCACCCCCTGTGGGCCATGTGGCTCGGCAATGCGGGGATGGGTGTTGCCGCCGCGGTGGTGCTCCGCAAAGTGCTCAGGCACTGAACGTGCGGGCCTGTCGCGGAGTCAGTCTTTTTCAATTCTTACCTCGTCGAGCATCACATACCCTTCCGGGAGGCGGCTGCGCCAGATTGGGTAGTCCTTCTCGGGACGCAAGTGGTGCGGATCTCCCTCCAGCGGTCCCATGGGCGCGACGTCCAGGGGATACAGCACCAGCAGGATGTCGGCGTTGACGTCTCCCAGGACTGTTTCCAGGGGCGTCCGCCCGTAATAGTCGGCCCGGTCGTGACGGCTGCCCAGGCAGGTCCAGGCCGATGGATCGGGCTCGAGCGCCAGTTTCTGCATGGACCAGTCGGGAGTGACCGTGATCGGCTGGCCGGTCAAAAGCCAGCCGGTGCAAATCCCTTTGTGGACTCCCTGACACAACAGCACCAGTTGCGCCTGGCGGTCGAGCAATTCCCCCTTGAGACAGAGAGACATCGTGGCATTCGTGAAATCCGTTCCAAAACCGCTGGCGATGAATCGATTATCGCCGCTGACTTCCCGCTGATACTCGCCGGGACTGCCGCTGGTGAGGAGCATGAATAACAGATGCAAGTACCCCGCGCCCGGGGGGGCATGGTTGTAATCGATCCACCAGGGGCTGCGGGAAATGACGCACCCCGGCCCCCGTTCCAGCGGCTTGGGGCCGCGGGCGTTGTCATTCCACCCGAACCAACCCCCCGGTCCTTGGTCAAATGTTTCAAGGTAAACGCTCATTGGCAATGCTTTTCAAAAAAGGGCAGGAGCAGTGGCGCGCCGTCCGCGCGCGGAACCCGGATGCGTCCCGCGTGCGGAAGGGTAACGGGATATGTCAGGGATCGCGCGGCGCCTGACCCAAGGGCCACAGTTCAAACCGGCGAACGAACATCTCGGCCTGTTCCGTCTGCAACAGCAGCTTGCCGGAATCAGGCTGGGCCTCGAATCCTTCGTTCACGACCACGCCGTTGACCTTGTACAGCAAGTGTCCTCCATCGGCGATGACTTCCATCTTTGTCCATTGGCCCAGGGGGCTATCGACGTCTTCGCGCCCGCGGAAGCCGAGCTTGTCGGCCCAGTCGACGTCGCGGCCAAACCAGTTGACGCGCCCGGCGGTGACTTTGGTCTTCGCCCCCCCCTTCTTCCAGATCATTTCGCCATCGCGGTCTTTTCCGACTTCGGCCATAAGAGAGGTGGGATAGACACGCCCCGTGTCGGGATCAGAGCCGGTGAGGACGAGGATGTCGCCGACTCCCCCTTCGATGATCTGCGCTTCAATCGACGCCATCCAGGTATTTCCATAGCCTCCGTCGGGGCCCCAGCAATGCAGGAGCAGCCCGGCGTCGCGCGCCCGATCGGCCCGGTCTCCCCAGGTCTTCTCTCCCCACTTGAACTCCAGGATCAGATGGTAATCACGGTAGGCTCGGTTGGTGATCAGTCCGCCGTAACCATCTCCCGAGATGTGGAGCATTCCATCGTGGACCGTGAAGACGCGCTTCGGATCGGCGTATTTCGAACCGCGAATCCAGGTGTAGAATCCCTCCAGGTTTTTCCCGTTGAACAGTTGGATCGGCCCCTTGGTTGGTTTGACGGCCGACTCCCGCGAAGGGAGCGCGGCTGGTTCGCCGGGCAACTCGCGGATTGAGACGTTGCGGAACGCCACCGGGTCATTGTGTCCGGCAAAGCCGAAGTGACCGCTCTTGCGCCGAGCCCCCGCGGGGACTTCTCCATCCTTCGATTTGGTCACCTGGCTCAGATCGCCGTCGAGAATCGTGAAGCCATTCAGCTCGACCTTGTAATTCGAACCCCGGACAGTGACCTGTTGAAAGTTCCACTCGCCGGTAGGACGCAGGTAGCCCCTGTGCGCGGCGATCAAACCATAGACCGAGCCGTGGTACTGCCGCGCGTCGAGCGCCGCGTATTTGGGATCCTCAGAATCGAGCACCTGCAATTCCACGCCGTCGATGTGTGGTTGCCCCTGGCCGGCGAAGCGAATTGCCAAACCGTTATTTCCCCCCGGAGGGAGTTTGAACTCCAAACGGGCGATGAAGTCGGCGTATTCCTTTTCGGTGAACAGGTTGCCCCCCTTCTCCGGTTTGCAGGCGATCGCGCCGTCACGAACCTCGTAGCTTCCGGTATCCCCTTTCCAACCGGTGAAATCACGCCCGTTGAAGAGGGGGATGAACGGCTCGTCTCTGGTCTGCGCGGCGAGAATCGTACGGGCCTCGTCCGGGGGAATTTCACGAATGGCGATGTTGCGGAACCAGAGCGTGTTGCCGTGGTTTTGCAATTCGATCGCTCCCGTGCGATAGATCGGCCGGTCCCGCTCCCAGATGTTCTCCATGACGACGTTGTCAAACACCAGTTGCCCGTTCAGTTTGACCGTCACCCATTCTCCCACCATGCGAATGAAGAACGTGTTCCATTCTCCCACCGGTTTGTCCGCCTTCAGTAGCGGGAACCGCGGATTGTTCTGATTGTTCCACAACGCTCCAGAGCCGTTTTCGGCTCCGTGGCGGAAGTAATCGGGAAAATCGGGATCCCAGATCTGCACCTGCGGGCTGCCGCGCAGATAGATGCCGCTGTCTCCTCCCGCCAGGATCTTCCAATCGACGTACAAGTCGAAGTCGCCATAGTCCTTGGCGGAACACAGATTTTGTCCCTTTCCATCGAATTCGAGCACGCCGTCAGCGACTTTCCAATGGGCGCGCATGTTCTCATCGACCTCTTTCTGGGCGGCGGCCAAATCGGCCGCCGACATCGCGGCGCGCGATTTGGGATTTCCGACGAGTCCTTTCCAGCCAGTCAGATCCTTTCCATTGAACAGCGCGGTGAAGCCCGCGGGGACTGTGGGGGGCTTGGAGTCCGCGGCCGCCGCCCGCTGGCCGGTCGGAAGCCCCAGGAGCATCCCACACAGGAAAAGGAGATTCCATCCGGCCAGCGTCTGGCCACATCGCATCGAGATGTTCGTCATGCAGTCGTCCTTTGCAGTCAATCGTTCAGGGAGAAGAGGGTTTTCCATTGTTGCGCCACCAGCGGAGTTCATTGGCCCCCCGTTCGGCGCTGGCGGCAATGTCGAGTCGGCCGTCGTGATCGAGATCCGCCAGAATCACAGTGACCGCATTCGGCCAATTGTCTTTGATTGCGTGCTGCTTCCAGGAGGAGGTCGGGTCGCCTGAATTCTCGAACCAGGCCAACCTCCCTTGAGAACTCCATCCGGTGGCGACCACGTCGAGGTCGCCGTCGCCGTCCAGATCCCCCGCCACCGCCTCGAAACCCTGCGGGAAGTTCGCGGCAACAGTGTGCTTTTTCCACTCGGTTCCCAGTCCTGGTTTTCCCTGGTTTTCATACCAGGCGATTTGATGGGAGGTGGTGGCGTCGTTCCCCACTCCGGCGGCGATCCCGAATGCCATGAGGACATCCAAGTCGCCGTCGCCATCCAGGTCGACCGGGTGCCCATGCGCCGGAAAGAGCGTTTCGCCGTCGATCACGGTTTTCTTCCAGGGGTGCGTGGCGGGTTGACCCGAGTTGGCATACCAGACGACCTGATTGCCGACCCGCGCGCTCCCGAGTAGATCGGGCTTGCCGTCGTGATTGAAGTCGGCAATCGCGATTGTGCGGGTTTCCGGAACCATTTCCTCGATCGAATGCCGAATCCACTCTCCCCCCGAGCCAGGACTTCCCACATTTTCAAACCAGTCGAATCGATTGCCGAACCGCCAACTCGATGCGGCCACGTCCAGATCTCCATCGCCATCCAGATCAGCCAGAGCCACATCGTACGATCCGGGGACTTCCTTAGGGGCCGTCACGCGGTGCAAGGCCCAGGGCTGGGCGAGCGCCGCGGAGCCGGGATTCTCAAACCAGCGGATGTCCCACTTCAGATTGTCCACGATGACCACATCCGGGCGGCCGTCGCGATTGATGTCGCCGATCGCATGCCGCTCCAGACGGACCGGCTGGTTGTCATCCGCCGCGTACTTCTGGATGAACGAGTGCTGGAAGCTTCCTTGACCATCGTTTCTCAGGAGGTACAGATTGCTGTTGGGTTCGGCGTCCGAACTGGTGAGGTCGAGGTCTCCATCTCCATCCAGGTCTGCCGCGGCACACGCATAAGAATAGGTGTAGTTTCCCAGCAACCGCCGCTCGGTGAAGGAGAGCGGCCCGGAAGTCACCGTGCGGGGAGGCTCCGGCAGGGCGGAAGGCTCTCCCGCGGGAACCAGCAACGTCGCCAGCACCTGGGCGTAGACCCGATGGCCGAAGTCATTGGGATGATTGACCCCGTTCCCGGTCAGATCCCAGTCCTGCTTGAGCTCCAGAAAGCGGGTCCAGATGCTGGTGAGATCGGCCAGCGCGACCCCTGGCCCACACAACTCGGCCAGCGCCTTGCGATACGCCGGAAACAGCTCCTGCTTCAGGCGCACCCAGTCCCGATTTCCCAGCATCGTGGCCACCAGAATGAACTCGCAATCGGGCAAGCGTTCGCGGACGCGGGTCAGGATCGCCTGGGTGTTGGCCTGATATTCCGCGGCGGGGCGCCCCGCGGAGTCATTCATCCCAAAGGCAATGACCACCAGATCGGGCTTGGGCTCGACCACTTTGTCGATCATCCCCAGCACCCACTGTGTGTCAGTGCCACTGACCGACGGATTGGTGAGCGTCACCTTCCCCTGGTAACGGGCTTCCAGATGCCGACGGAGCAACTCGGGATAGGGGGGCTGATACGGCGGCCCCTCGGCCCACCCCGAGGCGTTGCAGCCCGCGGAAATGCTGTCTCCCACCAGGACGATCGAGAGCGGTTGTTTGTTGAGCAGTTTGTGGACGGTGCGAGGGAGCGACTGCGGATTGAATTTGGGAATCGGGGCCTCCCAAAGCCCTGCCGCGTGCGCGTAGGTGATGCAGGTCTGCATGTCGTGGTATTCGAGCTTCGCTCCGAAGAAAATCTCGCCGTCGCCGTCGCGATGAGTCAATTCGTACTTTTGCGACTTGGCTGGCCGGCGCAGGTCGCGCGGCGTGCGCGAGACAATCCGCGAGCCGGCCGGCAAGGTGAATTCCCGCGAACCTGGCTTCCAGACATAGTCGCGTCCCTCTTCATAAGTGACGTCCCCCGCAGAATTGCGAACTGCCAGCACCTTCTCGACCGGAAACATGACTTGCGCGCTGGCTGCGGGGGATTTGCCGTCCCGAATGAACAGCACCGACTCGCCATGCATCACCCGTCCCTCCCAGAAGGGGCGCATCGCTTCCGGAACATATTGCCAGGTGGGTTGCGGGGCTTCCTGTGCCAAAATAGAAGGAGGAAGCAGGAACAGGATGAACCAGGGGAGCGAACGCCTGAGAGAAACAACGAAGGATCGACCGGAAGTCGGCATGCTCAACGATTCCCCCATTGCAGTCTCCTCGTTTCCGAATCTCACCATGCTGTTCAATCACCCTGAATCACGCGTCGGGTCTGGCGATGCCGGTTCAGTGGCCCTACCATGATGGTGGACAAACCTCTGAAGCGCATCATCCAAACAACCCGTCGATCGGCTCTCCATCGTCCATGACCGCCACCGGCCGACCCAGCGGGTCGTACACGCGCGTTTCCGGCGGAATCCCCAGGGCATGAAACACCGTCGCCGCCAGGTTTTCAGGGCTGACAGGGTGGTCCGCCGGATATGCGGCGTCTTTGTCCGAGCGACCATAAACCACTCCCCCGCGGATCCCGCCACCGGCCAGCAGCGCGGGAAAGCAAGGGCTCCAATGTCCGCGTCCCCAGGTCGCGGTATCAGGCTTGGGGCTCCGCCCCATTTCTCCCAGACAAACGACCAGCGTTTCCTCCAGCAGGCTCCGTTCGCGCAGGTCTTCCAGCAATGCCGACAGGGTCTGGTCCAATCCTGGAAGGAGATGTTTTCCCACGTCATGCGATCCGGTGTGACTGTCCCAACTCAGACCATCGGGGGCGTCCCACAGGACAGTCACGAAGCGGGCGCCGGCTTCGAGCATCCGCCGTCCCATCAGGGCGGACTGGCCGAACAGGTGGCGGCCATACCGGTCACGCAGGGACGGCGACTCGCGGCGGATATCAAACGCCGAACGCATCTTTTCGGAGGTCACCAGATCGATGGCTTTGGCGCGCAGACGATCGTAGTCGGTGATTGAACGGCGGCGGTCCAACTCCATCCGCGCCGCGTCGAATTGCTCCAGCAGGCTGACGCGCCGTGCGGTCCGGTCGAGCGTCAGTGCCGACTGGGCCTCCAGCCCCTGGATGCGAAAATCGAGTTCGGCGTCGCTGCAATCGCGGAAATAGGGATTGTCGCTATTGTCCTTCTTGGAAATGTTCGTGGCCAGCGGATTGTACGTCCGCCCCAGCCAGCCGGCGTATTGTCCGGAGCGATCGTAACCCTGAATGTGCCCCAGAGGATTGGGAAGGTAGACGTAGCTCGGAAAATCGCGCGGCCGCTCCGTCGTGTGGCGCGCTGCCCTCTGGCGGTCCAAAAATTCCACGACCGACCCCATCGCCGGCCAGTCCTTTTCGGTGGCGTCGACCATCGCCGCTCCGCGCTGCGCCGGAGGGAGCGGATGCCCGGTCTGAATGTAATGGCACGCGTTGTGATCGTTGTGCCGATGCGTCATCGTCCGAATGACCGCAAACTGCTGGGACATCGCCGCGAGCTTCGGGAGTTTTTCGCTGATCAGCAATCCCGGCGTTTGGGCCGCGATCGGCTGATACGGACCGCGGATTCCGGTCGGCGCCTCCGGCTTCATGTCAAACGTTTCGAGCTGGCTGGGACCGCCGAACAGGAAGAGAAACAAGACCGCCTTGGCGCGCGGGGCCTGAAGCGACCCCTGGTCAGCCGCTGCCAGGAGTTGCCTCAGGCTCGCTCCCAGCAGTCCCGTGCCCCCAACCCGCAACACGTCGCGCCGCCGGAGTCCGTCGCACAGCGCCGCAGGCGTTCCTTGTATCGAGATCATAGAACATGATTCCAGGGAGGGATGCTCTCCAGCCGCCCGATCATCGAGGCACTGGATGGGGTGTCGCTGTGTGGGAGTCTAACAGAGTTCATTTCGACGCATCAACCGTCGATGATGCAACGAATCGTTCAACGTTCACCCGCTTGGCGGTTTTTTGCCGTCGCGGGTGCCGCGCAGAACTTCGATCGCCTGGATGATGGCACAGTTGTCGAGAGTCCCCCAACCTTGCTCCTCCGCCAACTCCAGCAGGGTGCGGTGGGCTTCGCTGAGAGGCAGCGGTTGCCCCTTTCTTTCCGCGGCAGCCAGAATCAACCGCACATCTTTAAGGTGCTGCGACAGTCTGGCTTGCGGCTCGAAGTCGCGGCGGATCATCTTGGGCCCCTTGGTCTCCATCGTCCGCGAGTAGCTCATCCCGGCCTGCAAAGCTGCGAGGGCCTGCTCCGGCGACAGCCCTAGCGCCGTTGCCAGAACCAACCCTTCTGCCAAGGCGGCGCGATTCAGCCCCAGCACCAGGTTGGTGACCAGCTTCAGCTTGGCGCCGGTACCGCACGGCCCGGCATGGATCGTCTCTTTGGCCAGGATCCGAAACAGATCCTGGCACTGAGCAACTCCCTCTGGCGCTCCACCAACCAGAAGGACGATGTCACCGATCCGGGCCTGGGCGCTGCTCCCCGAAACCGACGTGTCCAGATAGGTCACACGGCGCTCTGCCAGCCAGTCCCCCAGTTGTGCCATCTGCTGGGCGTCCCCTGTCGCGGCATCCAATATGATCCCCCCCTCCGGTAGCCACGGGGCGATTTCGAGAGCGACCTGCCGGGAGATTCCGTCATGCGGCAACGCCAGGAACACCCTGCGACAGCGGCGCGCGACTTCGTCGGCGGAGTCTGCCGCATGACCGCCAGCGTCGCGCAACGCTTGCCGTCGCTCCGGGACCAGATCAAACCCCACCACCGGCACACCATGTTCCATGGCGCGCTGGGCCATCGCCAGTCCCAGAAGTCCCAGTCCGATGCATCCCACCGCCTCCGGGCCGATATCGTGCGGCTTGGCGTGTTCAGGATTGCGATCGGAAGCAACGGCAGGGGGCATTTCGGTACACGACGCGACCAGCGCGATCTCCTCCCGTGAGTTGGTGAATTCCGTCGCCAACGTGTCGAAGCCGGCGTCATCCTAATTGGACCGCCGGCCCCTCTTGGGACTCGCCTTGCGGGCCGCCCCTTTAGGTTTCGCGGCCAAGAGGGCGTTTTCGGCGATCCGCGCCTTGACCAGTTTGCGCACGAGCGTCGCCGGGAGCGGTTTGTCGGCGAGAAACCGGATCGTCCCGGTGCTCGTGTCGTATTTCTGCAGCTCCTCCTGGTGATCGCGGACGGTCGAGGAACTCATCAGATAGAAGGCGCAGTGGATGGGACTGGCACCCAAGGCCACCAAGGGCTTCCCTTCCAGGCGAAAGGCAGCCAGGCCATAGCTGATGCACTCTTCCGCCTGGGGGGCCACGGCCCGGATTGTCTTCCGGAGCTTCTCCAGCGCCGCGCGCTGCGGGGCGCTCAGAACCGCCAGGTACTCATCAATCGAACGGGGCTTGGTGGGCATAGGGTCGGTTTCTCAGTTGCTTACGGGGTCAGCGCGTCGCTTTCATGGCGGCCCGCGTCTGCTTGACCAGTTCCACGTACTGGCCAGCCAAGTCGCGGATGCGAGCTATGTCTTTGGCCTGGACCGCCTGTGGTTCCACGAGCGCCCCCCCCAACCCCACGGCACACGCACCGGCCTTCAGGAAATCCGGCAGCGTCTTCAAATTGACACCTCCGGTGGGCAGGAGGCGCACCTGCGGGAGGGGACCATGCAGCGTCTTCAGGTAGGCCGGTCCCCCCAGGTCGGCGGGAAAGACCTTGATGATCTGCGCGCCGGCTTCCCAGGCGGTGAGAATCTCCGTGGGGGTGAAAGCGCCGGGCATGACCAGCTTGTCATAGCGATTCCCCAGCCGAATCACATCGAGGTTGACGGTCGGCGCCACAAGAAACTCCGCCCCCGCGAGAAACGCGGCTCGAGCCGTTTCCGGATCGAGGACCGTTCCGGCGCCGAGCAGCACCTTGGCCCCCAGGGCGTCGCGCACCGCGCTGATGATCTCCAGCGCGCGGGGGACGGTGAACGTGATCTCCAAAACGTCCACTCCTCCTTCATACAGCGCCCGCGCCACCTCGACGAGCTGATCGCTCGACGTGGAACGAATGACCGCGACGATGCCGCTGTCGAGAACGCGACCCAGATCTTCATGACGACTCATACGCTATTCCTCAGTTTTCTTGCTCCACAACTGCTTCAATTGCCCAAACGACCGCAACGGTTCTTCGCCCGAGACGGCCCCCGCACTCAAAGGAGGAGCCTTTTTGGCGGCCGGTTTGGGGGGCTTGCGCGGCGGGGCCGGCGGAGGCACGGCAGAAGTCGCGCTGGACCGCGCTGTTGGCGGCGCGGCGTCCCCCCCGCTGGTGGCGGGAGCCGACTCCGCAGCGCGCGGCGTGCGTCGTCCTTTGGAGGGTTGTGGAGTGCCGGGAGGGATGAGTGTCAGCTTCACGCGCTTTCTCTCGGCGTCGATTCCAAGCACCCAGACGGTCACGACATCCCCCACTGAAACCCGTTCATGCGGGCTGCGGATGAACTGCGTCGACATCTGGCTGACGTGAACCAAGCCGCTTTCTTTAAGCCCTACGTCGATAAACGCGCCAAAGTCAACGACGTTGAGCACCGTCCCGCGCAACTCCATGCCCGGCTGCAGGTCGGACATCTTCAGGATGTCGTGACGAAACACCGGGCCGGCCAGATCGGCCCGCGGGTCGCGCCCCGGTCGCGCCAGGGCGTCGACAATGTCGCGGAGCGTCGGCAGCCCAATCGCCAGTTCGGCCGTCAACCGCTCCAGATCAAGCGCCGTGAGCCGCTCCCGAACTTCTCCCGTCGCGACTGGCGACGCTCCCTCGGCGACGCCGGACGCATTCAACTGCGCCATCAGTTGTCGCGCTGTGGGATAACTTTCAGGGTGGATCCAGGTTTCATCCAAGGGTTCTTCACCCCCGCGAATCTTCAGGAAGCCCGCCGCCTGCGTGAAGGTCGATGGTCCCACGCCGGAGACATCGAGCAACTGCTGGCGGCTGCGGAACGAACCGTGCTGCCCGCGCCATTCGACGATCCGTCGGGCGGTGAGCTGATTGAGCCCCGAAACGTAACTGAGCAGCGCCGCGCTGGCCGTGTTAAGATCGACCCCCACGTAGTTCACGCACGATTCGATCACCTGATCGAGCGACTCGCGGAGCGTCTTGAGATTGACGTCGTGCTGGTACATCCCGACGCCAATGTGCTGCGGCTCGATTTTGACCAGTTCGCTCAGCGGATCCTGCAGGCGGCGGCCGATCGACACCGTCCCGCGCACTGTGGCATCCAGTTCAGGAAATTCCTCCCGCGCGACGGCGCTGGTGGAATAGATGCTCGCGCCGGCTTCATTCACGATCACGTAATGCGCGTCGGGAGCGTGTTCGCGGATCGTTTCGGCGATCAATTCTTCGGCCTCGCGGCAGGCCGTGCCGTTCCCGATCGCCACGAGGTTGACCCCGTGGGTTTGCAGCAGCCCGGCGATCTTCGCGCGGGTCGCCGCCAGCTTTTCCGCCGCTCCGGTGCAATACACCAGGTCGCTCGTCAGAAGGTTTCCCTGTTCGTCGAGCACGACGACTTTGCACCCGGTGCGAAAACCGGGGTCGATGGCCAACACCCGCCGCCCCGACAGCGGAGGCTGCAGCAGCAAATTCCTGAGATTCTGGGCGAACGTGGAGACCGCTTGCGCCTCGGCCTTCTCCGTCAACTCGCGGCGTACTTCCCGTTCCAGACTGGGATGGATCAGGCGATCAATGGCGTCCGCGAGACACTGCGTGAGGAAGGGAGCGAAGCGGTGGCGATCGAGCTGCAAGTGCCGCTGCACCTCTCCTTGCGCTCCCGGCTGGTCCCATTCGAACTTCACCCGCAGGGCGCCGGCATGCTCCCCCCGATTGGAGGCCAACACGCGGTGCGGGGGGATTTTTCCCACCGGTTCGCTGTGATCGAAATAGTCCCGATAGGCCTGTCCTTTTTCCGCTGCCGCGTCGGTCGCGGTGGTGGTCAGGCGGCCCCCCTTCCAGGCCAGGCGCCGGGCGATCGCGCGGACTTCGGCATCCTCGCTGATCCGTTCGGCCAGGATGTCCGCCGCCCCCTGCAATGCAGCCGCGGCGTCATGAACCTCCTTTTCGGGACAAATGAACGCCGCCGCCGCGGACTCAAGGTCGGTCAGGTCGTCGGCGGCCGACCAGATGCGCTCGGCGAGCGGTTCCAGGCCGCGTTCGCGCGCCGCCTGCGCGCGGGTCTGTTTTTTTGGCTTGTACGGCAGATACAGGTCTTCCAATCGCTTGAGCGAATCGGCCTGTTCAATTGCCTGCCGCAACTCGCTCGTCAGTTTGCCCTGCGCATCAATCAGGCGAAGAATCGTAGCGGCCCGTTCGGCAAGTTGCCGGAGCGCCGTCACGCGGGCCAGAACCTGCCGAATCTGTTCTTCATCGAGATTCCCCGTCCGCTCTTTGCGATAGCGCGTGATGAACGGAACGGTGTTCCCTTCATCGGCCAACGAGACGACGCTGGCGACCTGCGGCGCGGCGATGCCGAGTTCCGCCGCAACCGAGGCGAGCTGAACTTCCGGTAATGTAGCCATACGCGATCTGACAAAAGATGAGACGGGCGGAGATGCCTGCGACCATCTTAGCGACTTCGACGCGGGGGGCAACTTGACATGCCCTCCCTTGCGGTGCCAACAACGTCGGACGCTGTTGCGGCGGCTGAGGCGCTCACTGGCCGCAGGGCAGATTCTTGAACCTTCCTGCTGGTCAGGCGAATGGTCTCCTCAAAGTCGATGATCTCGGGAGATTGAATTTTCCAGGCTCTGACAACCGATAACGGGCGCGTCAGATTTGTGCGCAGGCCGGGCTCACGCCACCTGTGCGAGAGTTCTTCACAGCGGGTCGATCACGACCTCGCAGGGGGGGAGGCTGTCGAGGAACATTTGACCGTAACGCTTGGTTCGCACGCGGGGATCGAGGATCACCACTTGACCGGTGTCGGTTCGGGTGCGGATCAGGCGGCCAAATCCCTGTTTGAGACGGATGACCGCTTCGGGAACCTGGTATTCCATGAATGGAATCCCCCCGCGATGCTTAATCGCTTCCAGCCGCGCTTCGAGCAGCGGGTGATCGGGAACGCTGAACGGCAATTTGGCGATAATCACGTTCTGCAGCGCGTCGCCGGGAACGTCAACTCCCTGCCAGAATGAATCGGCCCCGAACAGCACCCCCCGCGGATCATTGCGGAAGCGTTCCAGCAGCATCGTCCGCGGGGTCCCTTCCGACTGGCTGTAGAGCGAATACCGCTCCTGGGAAAACCAGCCCGCCAGTCGTCGCGCGCAGTTGTCGAGCATCTTAAAACTGGTGAACAGCACAAACGCCCGCCCCTGCGTCTGGGCCACATATTTGCGGATCCGCGCGCAGACGGCCGCTTCGTATTCATTGGGAGCGACGCTGGGGTCCGGCATTTCGTCCGGCAGGATGAGCCGCGCGTTCTCGCGAAAGTTGAACGGGCTTCCCAGCTTCTTCTCCTGCGCGGCATCCAGCCCCAGGCGACGACGGATGAAGTCGAAGCTCTGTCGGCCCACTGCCAGCGTAGCGCTCGTCAGGATCACCGTCGGAACTTTGTTGAACAGTTCTTCCCGCAGCACCTGCCCGATCTCAACCGGCGCGGCAAACAGGCGTGTCCGATCCTGATGGCGGCCGCTCACCTCCAACCAGTAGACCGCCTGCTGGATTCCCTGGCTGAACCATGATTCGAGGGCTCCGGCCAGTTGCAGACAGCGCTGGGCCGCAGAGTTCAATTCGATCTGGTCGGCTTCCTGGTCGATATCCTCGGCAAACAGGGCGATCGATCGCCCCAGCCCGCGCAGCGGGTTTGCCAAATCGACCGAAGAGAGTGGCGGCGATTTGAACCGGCCGTTGGAAGGACAATGCACCTGGCGCCATTGTCGGACTTCGTCGAACAAATCCTGAGCAATGAACCGCAGCTCGCTGACCAGCCGCTGTCCCTCGGTGTGGCCGTGATGCACCAGCAGTCCTTTTTGCGTCCGATCGTTGTACAGTTTCGCCAGGAGGTAATCGATCTGCCCGCTGCTGATGGAGATCCCCATGTGGTCGGCGGCCACCTGCTCGATCGTGTGGGCTTCGTCGAAAACCACGACGTCGTAGTCGGGGAGGACGCTGGCGCCTTCACGGCGGAGCGCCAGATCGGAAAAGAACAGCGCGTGATTGACGATCAGGAGATCGGCGTTCCAGGCGCGGCGCCGCGCCTGGAAATAGAAACAATCGTCGTACGTAGGGCACTTCCGTCCCAAACAGTTGCCGTGGTCGCTCTGCACTTCGTCCCAGACCTCGGCCTGGGGACGAAAGTCGAGAGTGGCGCGGCTCCCATCGGTCGTCTCACGAGCCCAGCGGGAGATGCCGTTCAACTGATCGATCTGTTCGGAAGTGGTGAACATGGCGTTCGCCCGCTCTTTGGCGCCGGCCAGACGGCGGAGGCTGATGTAATTGCCGCGTCCTTTGACCAGCACTGCCGAGAATTCGACCGGGAGTACGGAATTCAGGAACGGAATGTCGCGCGTGGTGAGCTGTTCCTGGAGCGCGATGGTGTGGGTGGAAATGACGACGCGAGTTCGTTTGCGTTCGGCATCCGGGGGGGCCTCGTCGTCGCGCTCTCCCTGGCGGGCAGTGGCCGCCAGAATCGCCGGGACCAGGTAAGCGAAGCTCTTCCCCACGCCGGTTCCGGCTTCCACCAGGAGGTGCCCGCGCGCGGCCACGGCACTGGCGACCGCTTCGGCCATGGCCAGTTGTTGCGGGCGCGATTCGTAGGACTTCAGCCGCTGCGCGATGCGTCCCTGCGGACCAAGGATCGCAGCGGAAGTCAACGGAGCGCTCATGAAGCGGGGAGAGTCGAAAGGTTGCGGAGCCGTCAGGCCTGGCGCTGGAAGCAGATCATACAGATGTCGTCGCGCTGCGACTGGCCTTCGGAGTAGGCTTCCACGTCGGCGACGATCGCCTCCCCCAACAGATCGGGTTTGGCGGGGGCGGACTTCATAAAGGCGGTCAATCGCGGAACGCCGTACAGATCGTTGGTCCCGTTCACCGACTCGGTCACTCCGTCGGTGAACAGCAGCACCGAATCTCCCGGCGACAGCTTCACCTGGGACTGTTTGTAGACGGTTTCGGGGGCGATTCCCAGCGGCAGGGCGGACGTCTTCACTCCCAGCGGCTCCACTTTGCCCTTGTGGGTTCGCATCAGGGGGGCGGGGTGTCCGGCGTTGACGACGGTCATCACATGTTCCTGAGGATCAATCACCACACAGGCCATCGTGATGAAACGGTGCCCCAGGCCGCTGACGCACACCCCCCGATTCAGGTGTCCCATCGCTTCGGCGGGATTCCCGCATGCCAGGAGTTCATAGCGGGCGTCGGAGTAAATCCGAGCCATGAGCAGCGCCGCGGGAACCCCCTTGCCGGCCACGTCCCCGACGGTGATGGCCACCCGTCCTCCCGGGAGCAGGACATAGTCAAAGAAATCCCCCCCGACTCTCTGAGCTGCTTCGTAGTAGTCATAAAACTCGTAGCCCCCAACGCACGGGCGCTCCTTGGGAAGGAACCCCAGTTGCACCTGTGTGGCAAAGTCAAGATCGCGGTCCAGGTCGCGCTGCTTGAGAGCAGCGGCGTGCAACAGCGCATTGTCGAGTCCCAGGGCGGCCTGTGCCGCCACGCTGGCCAGCACCTCCAGGTCGTCTTCGGAGAACTGCAGGGCGCTCTCGATGGTGTCGATCTGGATCGCCCCCAGCGCGTCCCCATTCAACGTCACCAGGGGGGCGCACATGACCGATCGGATCCGCAAATTGGCAACGCTCTCGCTCATGCTGAACCGCGAGTCGGAGGCGGCATCGGCACTCAGAATCGCGCGGGCCTTTTGCATCGCCGATTTGAGAATCGTCATGCTCAAGCGAACTGACGTCGTATTTTCCTCCCGCCTCGTCCGCAACGCCTTGACCTGAAGTTCATCGCTGTCAGGCGCCTTGAGCACCACAAACCCCCGGTCCGCCTGCGGAAAGATCTTGAACAAGCTCTCCAGAATCTTGGGCAACACCTCTTCGATCTGCAGCGCCCGCGACAGATTCTGGCTGATTTCCATGACCGCCCTCAACTTGGCCTCGGGGCGCACGGCGATCCGCGGGTGGCGGCTGGAGGACAGGTCCAACGACGTGATGATCGACGAGGTGTCGGAGCTGTCGTCCTCGATCACGGGGGGAGAGGCCGATTTGCTTCCCATGACTGCCGCGACATCCGGAACGGTCGTTCGACGTTCCGCTCCAGGTGAGGAGGAGGCGGCCGAGGCCGGCTGGGCCGTGGAAGGAACATGCGCCGGGGGGGCGCCCTGATAAAACTGCAGCACCACTTCGCAAATGCGAATTTCGTCCCCATCCTTCAGCTCGGTGCGTCCCTGGATCCGTTCGCCGTTGAGCAGCGTTCCATTCCGACTTCGCAAATCCTCCAGAAAGTAGGTGTGGTGACTTTCCAGAATCTGCGCGTGATTGCGACTGACGGCGGCGTTGTCGAGCACGATCTGGCAGGCGGGATGCCGCCCCATCACCATCCGCTCGCCGCGCAGTTCGATCAATTGTCCCGGGCAGCTTCCCTGGTTGACTCGCAAAACGGCCACGATGATTGCCCCCCGGATGTCCTGTTGTCACATTGCGGCGCGCGGCGCCGGGCTCGGCTCAGTTCCCCGGCCGCGTTTCGTCCGCGGCCTCTTCCGGTCCTTGGAACAGGGACCGGAGACCATCGTCCAGTTCCTTGTTGAGTTGCTGCAAGTTTCGTTCGACGGTTTTGGTGATCATGTTTCGCATCGGTCCGTCGAGCTTGTCGTAATTGGGTTTGAGCTGCTCAAAGATTCGTTGCGACTCTTCATACTGTCCCTGGCGATGCAGGAGTATCGACTGCCCCGCCAAACCGAACGTGCGCCACTGCGGTTCGGACTTGCGCATCTGTGCGAAATAATCAAACAATTCCTGCGCCTCCGCGTAGCGCCCCTTGGCCAGATGCAGTAGCGCCAGTTGTTGGCGCGCGAAATTCTGAAAGCGGGGTTCCTCGGGCCAATGGTCGATCACCGCCTGCCAGGCCGCCTCGCTCGTTTTGAGCCCCTGCGCGTAAAAATACTGCTTGACCGCCGATTCGAGTTTAGGCGCGCCGACACTCCCCTTGTGCGGAGCTTCCAACGGATTGGGCTCGCGCGCCAACCACCCCACGCCGGCCGATGCCGCGCCGGTCAGCAGTCCCGCACAAAGCAGCAGTCCCGCTTGCGTTCCCCACGACAAATCCCCCAGACGCCACACGGTCCTGCCCCAACGCCGCATCCTGCCAGCCGGTGGGGAGTCGGATGGTCCCTCGGCAGCCTCGACGCTGGCGACAGTGTGCCCCTCGGAGTCGTCAGCCCCCTGTCCCATCCGCTTCAAATCCTTCAGAAGATCCTGGGCGGTTTGATACCGCTGACTCGGATCTTTGGCCATCATTTTGCGAATGATCCGGCACAGGACCGGAGGGAGGTCTCCGCGGATCGACTCCAGCCGGTCCGGTTCCTGCTTCAGGTGCTGCACCGCCACGCTAATGGCGGTGTCTCCCCGGAAGGGCGGAGTTCCCGACGCCAGGTGGTAGCAGGAGACGCCGAACGAATAGATGTCGCTGCGCTGATCGACTTTTTTGCCGTTGACCTGTTCGGGACTCATGTAGAGCGGCGTCCCCATCGTCACGCCGACCTGTGTGAGATGGACTTTTTCCCCTCCCTGAGTGAGTTGGGCCAGGCCGAAGTCGGCCACCTTGATCTCCCCCTTGCGGGTCAGCATGATGTTCTCGGGCTTGATGTCCCGATGCACGATCCCGGCGGCATGCGCGGCATGCAGGGCGCTGGCGACCTGCTTCATCACGCGGACGATGAGCGCCCCTTCGGGGGGGCCTTTGCGTGCCAGGTACTCGCGGAGGTTCATCCCCTGGACGTATTCCTGGGCGATGTAGTGTGTCCCTTCGTGCTCCCCGATCATGAACACCTGCACGATGTTCGGATGGCTCAGGGCGGCGGCGGCAGTCGCTTCGGTTTTGAACCGCTTGAGATAGGTCGGATCAGTCAGCCGTTCCTGGAGGAGCACCTTGATCGCCACGTTTCGTTTGAGGGAAGTCTGCTCGGCGAGAAAGACCTCGGCCATCCCCCCCTTCCCCAGGCTGCGGAGGATGCGAAATTCACCCAGCATCCGCTCGAGGGCCTGTTCGGACACCTCCGGTGTCCCATTGCCGGAGTCGGGACGCGGGTTCTTGCCGGTTGTTTTGGCAGGTTCACGCGGCGCGTCAGAACCGCGGGAAGGGGCGCCCTGGGACATGCTGCAATCGCTCCATGGAATGGTCACTTGCCCTATGGCCCCTTCGACCCGCTCCAGCAGCCCTTTTCGAGTGCTCGAATCGTGCTCGCGGCTGGCCATCGGCCTGTGACGTATCATACGCCCCCGGATGACATTCCGCAAAGCCGGATGCGCCCGAGAACAGAGCGACCGCGGCAACGCGGTTTGATTCCCACCCGCCCCCTCCTATAATCCCGGCGACCCCATCAATCCAATTCTGGAGTTTCGCCGCATGTCCCATCCACTCCCCCCCACCTTGGGAGCGCTCCGCGATTCCGGATATCGGCCCCGCTCGGTGAAAGCGGAGATGCGCGCCAACCTCCTCTCGCGGCTGGTCGAAGGGGCGCCGCTCTTTCCGGGAATCGTGGGGTATGATGAGACGGTCATCCCGCAGATCGAGAATGCCATTCTGTCGCGGCATGACATGCTGTTTCTGGGGCTGCGCGGCCAGGGAAAGACCCGCATGCTGCGGATGCTGGTCAATTTTCTCGATCCGTCGATTCCGGTGATCGCCGGCTCCGAGGTGAACGACGACCCGCTGGCGCCGATTTCCAAATTTGGAAGGGACCAGATCGAGCGATTGGGAGACGATTGTCCGGTCGCCTGGCTGCCGCGCGAGCGCCGTTATCACGAGAAGCTCGCCACCCCCGATGTCACGATTGCCGATCTCATTGGCGAGATCGATTTGATCAAGCACGCCGAAGGGAAGCACCTGGCGAGCGAAGAGGTCATGCATTTTGGACTGATTCCTCGGAGCCACCGGGGGATTTTCTGCATGAATGAACTCCCCGACTTGAGTCCCAAGATCCAGGTGGGGTTGTTCAACGTGCTGGAAGAGCGGGACGTGCAGATCCGCGGGTTCCCCGTGCGGCTGGAATTGGATCTGGCCATGGTCTTCAGCGCCAATCCCGAAGATTACACCAACCGCGGACGGATCGTGACCCCGCTCAAGGACCGGTTGGGGTCGGTCATCCAGACGCATTATCCGCTGACCCGTGAACTGGGAATGCAGATCACTCGCGAAAATGCCTGGCTGGACCGCGGTGAACAAATCGAGGTGAAGGTGCCGCGGTTCATGCAGGAAATCGTCGAGGAGATCAGCCGTTTGGCGCGCACCAGCGGCCACGTCAACCAGGCCTCGGGAGTCAGCGTTCGCATGTCGATCGCCAATTTCGAAAACCTGGTGTCGAACGCCGAACGCCGCGCGCTGCGCACTGGAGCTAAACGGACCGTGGCTCGTCCCAGCGACCTGGCGGGATTGGCCGCCAGTTCGCGAGGCAAACTGGAACTGAATCTGACAGACGACTCGGGACAGGAAGACAAACTCATCGCGCGCCTCATTGATGAAGCGGTGAAGAACGTGTTCGACCAGCACCTCAAACCAGGGGCCTTCAAAAACGTCGGGGAGTATTTTGAAGGGGGGGCCGGGCTGGAGGTGGGAGATCATCTTCCGGCGGCCGAGTACGCCACGCGCCTGGGAGCGATCCGCGATTTTCCTCGACAGGTTGCCGCTATCGCGGGTGGACTCGACGCCGAACTTGCCGCCGGTCCGCTGGCCGCCGATTTTCTGGCGAGCGTCGCCGAATTGATTCTGGAAGGGTTGTACGGGCACAACCGTCTGAATCGAGTCCGCAAGAGTGGCGGGAATCGCTACGGATTGCCGGGCCAGTCCTGAAAAGCGCGTGGAGGGCCGCAGAGCAAAGCGGGCGACGCTGCGGCCGGTTCCATGATCCAATGGCTGTCTGAAGGGGACTGGTTCGGACGGCAGTTGCCCCTTGTCCTGAGTTTCGGGCAATCCGCACATGATCGATCGCATCGTCTTGTTGTTGGCCACCGGCCTGGGAGCCGGATCGGCGCCCAGAATGCCGGGAACCGTGGGGAGTTTGCTGGGGCTGCCGCTGGCTTGGGGACTGCAGCACCTGCCGTGGTGGGGGCAAATCGCGGCGGCGGCGCTGATTTTTGTCATCGGGATTCCGATCTGTCAGCGCGGGGCACTGCTTTTGAAGTCGAAGGATCCGGGACCGGTGGTCTTTGACGAAATTGCCGCGTTTCCAGTTCTGTTTCTGTTTGCTACCTGGAGTTGGGGTACAGCGGTCGCCGGGTTCCTGCTGTTCCGTATTTTTGACATTTCCAAGCCGTGGCCCTGTCGGCGGCTCGAAACGTTGCCGGGGGGGCTGGGGATCATGGCAGACGATCTGGCGGCGGGGGTCTATGCGGGTTTGGCGCTGTGGGGGCTGACGCAGGCCGGAATTGTTTTCTGAGCGGTGCCTGACGATTGCCGTAACGACTGACGAGGCTGGTGCGAACCGGCGGCGTCGGCTATTTTTCACGCGGCGCTGATTGGCGACGGAGCACAGGACGGGGAATCCGATGACGGCAACAAGAATCGATGGCAAGACGATCGCCGAACGCCTGCGCGGCGACATCGCGGCGCGGGTCGCGGAATTTCGCGCGGAGACGGGGATCGTCCCGCACCTGACCGCGGTCCTGACCGGCGATGACCCGGCCAGCGCCGTTTATGTCCGCAACAAGCGCAGGGCCTGCGAAGCCACGGGGATTGGCAGTACCGTTTTGCGGCTTCCCGCGTCCACATCGCAAGAGGAACTGCTGGCGACCGTCGCCGGACTCAACGCCGATCCGAACGACCACGGAATTCTGGTCCAGCTCCCGTTGCCGCGACAGATTCAGCCGCAGGTGATCCTGGATGCCGTCGTTCCGCATAAAGATGTAGATTGTTTCCATCCGGACAACGTCGGAAGACTGATGCAGGGACGGCCGCGGTTTCTGCCGTGTACTCCCGCCGGGGTGCAGCAATTGCTGCAGCATGAGCGGGTGGAGATCGCCGGACGGCACGTGGTGATCCTGGGCCGCAGCGACATCGTGGGCAAGCCGCTCGCAGCGATGCTCATGCAAAAAGGGGAGGGAGCCGACGCCACAGTGACGGTCTGCCACAGTCGCACGCGCGACCTGGCGACGCTGACGCGCTCGGCGGACATCCTGATCGCGGCGATCGGCGTCCCCGAGTTCGTTCAGGCCGAAATGGTGAAGCCGGGAGCGGTGGTGATCGACGTGGGGATCAACCGCGTCGGGGAGAAACTGGTGGGAGACGTCGCCTTCGACGCCGTCAGCCAGGTGGCCTCGGCAATCACTCCCGTTCCCGGCGGAGTGGGACCGATGACGATCACGATGCTGCTGGAAAACACGCTGACGGCGGCACGGCTGGCGTGACTCCTAGAGGAAGGTCTGCCAGAATCATCGTTCGGAATCGCCATTCGATACCACCGGTCGGAAACCGCGTTCAGCGTCATCGTTCATTCAAGGAGCCAGCGTGGCGCTCTCGGACACCTACTTCGGCCTCAAGCTGCTCGACATTCTGGTCATCGTCGGGTATTTCGCCACTGTGATGGTGATCGGCTTTTGGGCTTCCGGCAAAGTCCATAACGACGAGGATTTCTTTCTGGGGGGGCGGAAGTTTGGCAAGGGGCTGCTGGTGATGCACTGGCTCTGTACCGGGACGCACAGTGAGCAGGCGGTGCAGGTGACCGGCGCCACGGCGCGCGTCGGATTGGGGGGGATCTGGTATCAGTGGATGTACCTTTTCTCGACTCCGTTCTACTGGATGATCGCCCCCATGGTCCGCCGCGTGCGCGTCATCACCACCGGAGACCTGTTTCGGATTCGGTACGGGAAAGGGCTGGAACTGGTGTATTCGGTCGTGGCGCTGACCTATCTGATCCTGGGGATCGCCATGCTGCTGCGCGGAGCGGGGGCAGCCATTTCAGGCGCCACGGGGGGAGAAGTGCCGACCGAGACTTCGGTTATCTTCCTCTCAATCCTGTTCTCGACTTACATCATGGCCGGGGGGCTGATGGCGGCGGCATACACCGATTTTCTGCAGGGAGTGATGATCATCGTCCTCTCCTTCCTACTGGTTCCCGCCGGACTCAACGTGATCGGTGGCATGGCCGCTTTGCATACGACGCTCGATCCGGGAATGCTCGACGTCGCGGCCCCCGCCGGCGCCAAAGAGGGAAATCCGCTGTTCATTGTCGCCATGTCGCTTCTGGGACTGGTGGGGATCGTGGCGCAGCCGCACGTGATGACCTCCACCGGATCGGGAAAAACCGAAACCGAGGCCCGCGTCGGCATGTGTTATGGCAACTTCATCAAGCGGCTGCTGACGATCGCCTGGGCTTTGACCGGGTTGATCGCCATCGTCGTCTTTCCCGAGGTGTTTGAGGGACTCGATCGAACCGGCCCGGAGGCGCGCGAGGCGAGCGAGAAGTTGTTCGGCCGCGCGATCCAAACCCTGTTGGGTGACGGCTGGCGGGGGCTGATGATCGCCTGCATTGTCGCCGGAGTCACCAGCGCCGAGACGATCATGGTGGTTGGATCGGGGTTGATGACCCGCAATTTCTATGCGCACCTGGTCCGCCAGCCGACTCCCCGAGCACTGCTCTGGGCGGGGCGCGGCAGTGCCGCGCTGATGCTGGTCGCGGGCATCGTCGCAGCCAACGTCGCCGAGAGCGTGACGCAGTTATACACCGCGTCGATTCAGGTGATCGCCCTGATGGGACCGGCGGTGTGGTTGGGTGTCACCTGGCGGCGCGCCAATCCGGCAGGAGCCTGGGCCAGTGTCATCGCCGGTCTGCTGGTGTGGGGGAGCACCGCCCTTCCATTGCGGCTGGTGGAATGTCTGCCGTCCGTTGTTCCGCTGTTGGAAGCGGCTCGCGGACTCTCGGATGCCGAGCGAATCCTGCTGATGCTGACGGCGCAGTTCGGCGCGTTGATCGGGGTGAGCCTCTGCACCCGGGCGCAGCCAGACAGCCTGCTCAATCCCTTCTTCGCTCGGTTGTTGACCCCCGTCGGCCGCGAAGCGGAGTTTGCACTTCCTGGCGCGCCGACAGAGCATGCGGCAGAAGCGACGCTGGGGCTGCACGGGGCGGGGCTGGACTACACGCGCGTCGCGGACATGGCCTCGCCGCGCTGGCGACGACTCGGCTTCGACATCCCGCGAATGACGCTGTTCGACATCGGCGGGTTCATCGCCGCCTGGTGCATGGTCCTGGGCCTGATCGGCCTGCTCATGTGGCTGGCCCGGCTGGGTGCGTAACCATTGAAGTTTTGGGCAGCAACCGGTCCAATTCCTCCAGTCATTTGATCATCGACTTTCTGGAGGTATCGCATGGCCAGTTCTGATTTCAACCGCCGGGTGGCGCTCGTCACCGGGGGTTCGCGCGGCATTGGCCGCGCCATCGCTTTGCAGCTTGCTCGCGAGGGGGCGGACGTGGCGATCAGCTATGCCATTCGTCCGGAACCGGCGCGCGAAACGGTCGCCGCGATTCAGAGTCTGGGACGGCGGGCGATGTGCGTCCCGTGCCAGGTGGCCGAGGCGGAGCCGGTCGAACGGATGGTCGCCCAAACCCGCGACGAATTGGGGCCGATCGATCTGTTGGTCCATAGCGGAGCGATCAGCAACACCTGCGATCACAGCGAACTCACGTTCGAACGCTGGAAGGAAACCATCGACGTCAATCTGCATGGGGCGTTCCGCGTCGTGTTCGCGGTCAAAGACGAAATGATCCAGAGGCGGTTTGGCCGGATTGTGATGCTCTCTTCAGTGGCCGCCTTGCGTCCCCGAGCGCGGCAGATTCACTATTCGGCTTCCAAGGCGGGTGTGATCGCCCTGACACGCTGTTGTGCCGAGGCGTTTGCGCCGCACAATGTGCGGATGAATGCCATCGCTCCGGGTCTGATCGATACCGAGATGGCCAAAGTGCTTTCGGCCGAGCAGACGCAAAGCGTCATTTCGCAAACTCCGCTGGCCCGGCTCGGAACGCCGGAAGAAATCGCCGAAGTGGCCTGTTTCCTGTTGAGCGAACGCTCCAGCTTCATGACGGGCCAGACAATCACCGTAAGCGGCGGCCGGGTCATGCTGCCGTAGAATGGGACCGGGGCCACATTACCTGAGGGATACTTGCCTTGTGGAGAGGTTCTGCCATGCTGCCGTCATTGACTGGAAGTGAATCTTATATCTCGGTGCCGAACATCCTCAGAGCGCTGCGCTGGCGAAGACGCACGGTTCAGATGTTGGGTTCGGTAGTGCTTGCGCTGCTGGCGGGATTGACAATCCAGGGTTTGATGGCCGCCGAACCGGCGTCGAAGGACGTGCTGTGGCGGCGGCTGGAGCCATTTATGCACCCTCCTGCCGAGTTTGCCGATCAGTTTGGCAAATACCGCTCGCCGCTGAAGCGGCCGGATGGCACGCTGCTGCGAACGCGAGAGGCTTGGGGAGAGCGCCGCCAGGAATTGCAGGAAACGTGGCGGCGCCGGCTGGGGGCCTGGCCGCCGCTGGTTGAAAAGCCGGAAGTAAAAGTCCTGGAAACGCGTGACCGCGAGGGGATCGCGCAGCACCATGTGCATCTCCAGGTTTCTCCCGCCGGGGCGCTGGTCGATGGGTATCTGCTGATTCCGCCAGGGACCGGGCCGTTTCCCGCGGCGCTCGTTCCATTTTACGAACCGATGACCAGCATCGGATTGGGAGACAAGGGGCGTGGCACGCACGATTACGGCTGGCAGCTTGCCCGCCGCGGCTTTGTTACCCTCTCGATCGGCACCCCAGGGACGATCGAAGCGGCCACGCCGGACACGCGGGCGCTGTTGACCAAATCGGGAAAGGAACAGCGCCGCCAGCCGCTCTCGACGCTGGCGTATGTCGCGGCTAACTGCCACACCGCACTGGCGCAACGGGCCGATGTCGATCCGGAGCGGATTGGGATCATCGGCCTGTCGTACGGAGGAAAATGGTCGATGTTCGCGTCGTGCCTGTACGATCAGTTCGCCTGCGCGGTGTGGTCGGATCCGGGAATCGTCTTCGACGAAAGCAATGCCAACGTCAATTACTGGGAGCCGTGGTATCTGGGATACGATCCGGAAGTCGAGCGCAAACCGGGTGTCCCTTCCGCTGACAAGCCGCGGACAGGGCTGTACAAGGAACTGTGGGACGCGGGTGAAGACCTGGTCGATCTGCATGCGCTCATGGCCCCGCGGCCGGTTCTGGTTTCCGGGGGAACGGAAGATCCGCCACGAAATTGGCAGGCACTCAATCACCTGGTGGAGATCAATCGGATTCTCGGCCAACAGCAGCGGGTGGCGATGACCGCTAGGGCGACACACATTCCGACTGCCGAGGCACTCGAATTGGAACTGGACTTCCTGGAGTATTGGCTCAAAGCAGGTGGGCTGCGTGGCGGATCCCCACCTGATCGATAAGGCTTGATCGAGCGTCGCGGCTCAGGGATTGGCGGAACGCATCTCTTCGCGCAGTTGTTGTAAGCCGCGCTTCAGCAGCCCTGCCACGGCGGTGCGGGTTTTCCCCATGTGTTCGGCGATCCGGGCCAGGGGCCAGCCTTGCCAATGCTGCAAGACCAGCGCTTCGCGCTGCGCTTCGGGAAGCCGCTGCAGGGCGGCCACGAGCTTCAGGGACAGTTCCTCGCGATGCATTTGTCCGCTGGGAGAGGTGTCCTCGACCGCCAGCCACGCTTCCATCCGTTGCGACGACTGCTCGACCGAAGCCTCCAGCGACAGCTCGCGGCCGACGTCGCGCTTGTCGGTGTTCAGTTTGCGAATCTCGTCGGCCAGATTGTTGGCCAGGATTCTCCGAAGCCAGGCGAGTCGAGCGCCGCTTTCATCTCCCGCGAATCGTGCCTGCCCCTGATGCGCTTCGAACAGCGTCTGCTGCACAACTCCTGACAGATCCACCTTGCCGTTCCATTGCGGATCGAGTTGCAGCCGGGCGATGAGCGCCAGATACTGGCGGTACTTTTCCAGAGCACCCTCGGCCGGCACACCGCTGTCGGACATGACTCTCCCCCGCACTGGGCCACGTTCGAGTACGGAATGTCTCGCGGGCGCCCGCGACGCATCGATCCGGTTACGGCGCCGAACCGGCTGCCAATTCCACCAGTTCCTCCCCCTGCTGCTCGCGGGCCAACTGGCGAACGTCTTCGTTGATTCGCATCGAGCAGAACTTCGGTCCGCACATGGAGCAGAACTTGGCGCTCTTGAACGTCTCCTGTGGCAAGGTTTCGTCGTGCATGCTCCGCGCCCGCTCGGGATCCAGCGACAACCGAAATTGTTCGTTCCAGTCGAACTCATACCGCGCTTTGGAAAGCGCGTCGTCCCGGTCCCGCGCTCCCTTGCGGTGCCGCGCGACGTCGGCGGCATGGGCCGCGATCTTGTACGCAATCACCCCTTCCCGGACGTCGTTGGCATCGGGAAGCCCCAGATGTTCCTTGGGAGTCACATAGCAGAGCATCGCCGCTCCGTGTTGACCGGCGATCGCCGCCCCGATCGCGCTGGAAATGTGGTCGTAGCCGGGGGAAATGTCGATCACCAATGGTCCCAGGACGTAAAACGGCGCGCCGTGGCAGACTTCAATCTGCCGCTGGATGTTCATCGGAATCTGGTCCATCGGCACGTGCCCCGGACCTTCGATCATGACCTGGTTGTTCTTGGCCCACGCCCGACGGGTCAGTTCCCCCAGCGTCTCCAGCTCGGCAAACTGCGCTTCGTCGGAGGCGTCCGCCAGGCAGCCGGGGCGCAATCCGTCTCCCAGGCTCCAGGTGACATCGTACTCGTACATGATGTCGCACAGGTCTTCGAAATGCGTGTACAGCGGATTCTGCTGGCGATGCGCCATCATCCATTGGGCCATCAGCGAACCGCCGCGGCTGACGATGCCGGTGATCCGCCCCATCGTCTTGGACAGATGTTCCAGAAGCACCCCCGCGTGCAGCGTCATGTAATCGACCCCCTGTCGCGCCTGGTGCTCGACCATGTCCAGCATGTCCTGGGGCCGCATGTCGAGAAAGTCCTTGAGGTTCTGGACCACCTGATACACGGGGACCGTTCCGATCGGCACGGGAGAGGCATCGATGATCGCCTGGCGGATGGCGTCGATGTTGCCGCCGGTCGACAGGTCCATCACCGTGTCGGCGCCGAAGTGGACGGCGGCGTGGAGTTTTTCCAACTCGCTCGTCACGTCGCTGGTGACGGCGCTGTTGCCGATGTTGGCGTTGATCTTGCAGGCCGAAGCGATGCCGATGCACATCGGCTCAAGCTTCTTTTGCAGGTGGACCTTGTTCGCCGGGATCACCATGCGGCCGGCCGCCACTTCGTCGCGGATCAACTCCGGCTCGAGCTGTTCGCGGCGGGCCACGGCCAGCATTTCAGGAGTGATGTCGCCGCGGCGGGCAGATTCGAATTGAGTCATGAGGTTTTGGCGGATAACGAGTGAGGCGCGGTGGCCAGGGAAACGCAGGAGGACGGACTGCAGGACGGGCTTGGCTGCCGCGAACGGAAAATTTTTCTAACACATTGCCCAAGAGACACTTCTGTATCGTAGTTAGGCTCCCTAGAATGTCAACTTACCGGTCCCCCGCCCCCGCGGGGACCATCGGCTTCTCACACGGAACTGACATGTCCTACGACGTTTATGGAATCGGCCACGCTTTGGTCGACGTTCAGGCGCGGATCGATGATGCGCTCCTGGTTGATCTGGGTTTTGATAAGGGGATCATGACGTTGGTCGACGAGTGGCTCCAGCGCCGGCTCTTGGCCGCGCTGGAAGGGGTGCCGATTTCGCGTTGCGCAGGGGGCTCAGCGGCCAACACGACGATTGCCGTCGCGGATTTCGGGGGTCGGGCCGCCTATGCCGGCAAAGTGGCCGGCGACCGCATGGGTCAATTCTGTGCCGAGGACATGCGTCGTGTTGGCGTGACGATGGAAGTCCCCGCGGCGGAGGGAGACACCGGCACATCGGTGATTCTGATCACTCCTGACGCGCAGCGGACGATGCTCACCCATCTGGGAGTCTCCGCCACGCTGGGACCGGACGACATTCTGGAATCCGAGGTGCGCCGCGCGAAGTACGTGTATGTCGAAGGCTATCTGTTTGGGAGCGCGACGACGCGCGCGGCGGCGCTCCGCACGATGGAGTTAGCCCAGCGGAATCGCGTCAAGATCGCGTTCACGGTCTCGGACCCATTCCTGATCGCCAACCACCGCGACGAGTTCTGGAGTCTGATCGAAGGCCCGGTGGACCTGCTGTTCTGCAATCTGGAAGAGGCGCGGAGTCTCACTGGCAGGCACGACCCGATCGAATGCGCAGTCGAGATTCACCGCCATGCGGAAAACGTGGCCCTCACGCTGGGGGCCGAGGGGTCGATCCTGATGCACCAGGGAGAGGTCATTCCCATCGAAGGGGTTCCCGTAGAGCCACTCGACACCACCGGTGCCGGCGACATGTACGCGGGGGCCTTGCTGTACGGCATCACCAACGGCCTCTCTTGGAAGCAGGCAGGACGCCTGGCATCGCACGCCGCGGCGCGGATCGTTTCCCAAATGGGAGCGCGACTCAGCCGCAAATTCACACCGGAAGAAGTGGCGGTCTTGACCAGTCTGCTCTGAGCGGTCAGGCTGCTCAGTCGCGGGAATGGTCGAGCATTGGTACCGCGCTGGGTTGGGGAACGATGGCCAGATTGGCCCCGGCATCTGACGAAAACGTTGCGCCGGAGACGGCCGGGTTGCGGGGCATCATCAGGTCAAGTGAGAAGTCTCCTCCAACCAGTTCAGTGAGGGGCTTGCGAGTCCAGCCTCGCCGCCAGATCCCGGCGTCCACCTGCCGGGGGTTTGACTCTCCGGCGTCGGTCCACAGTCGCCGCCAGGCGGCAAAGTCCCATTCGTCCGCCATTCCCGCTCCCAGATTCGACGCCACCGACCACCACGATTCATACCGGTCGTAGATGTTGTTTTTTCCATTCCAGACCAGCAGTTTGTGAAACTCGTCGGCGGTCAGCCCTCCTGTCATGGTCACCAGGGGAGAGTTGCCGGAACTGCTGAAGATGTTGTCGGCCGCCTGCACCTGCATCGGAAGCTGCTTGCGCGCGCCAGGCCCTCCCTCGACTCGAATCAGCCCTTCCTGCATGACGGCGGTCACATGATCCAGCCGTAATTCGATCTGGCTCCCTTCGGGGGGAGCTTCCGTCAGGCCGCGCACCGCCAGCATCGCTCCCTGGATCGCCACGACCGACTGCCGCACGTTGAGTCGCACCGGCTCTCCCTGGCGCACCAGAAACAGATCCCCCTGCCCGCGCACCAGCGTGCGCGAGACCTCAATCTCCAGCGGGGGACGGGGCTGAACCCCGACCGCCGGCATATCGGGCATGTTGGCCCCCGCCCCTGGCCGCAACTCGATGAGCGCCGCCAATCGAAATCGCGGATTGACCAGCGTCAGCGTCACGTTTTCCAGCCGCAGCGCTTCGGGGCGTTCGATCGAGAACACGGACCACTGGTCGGCCCCCGTCGCGTCGTCAACATGAAACTCCAAATCGACTCCCATCAAATCCAGCGACCCGCTGGAAATCGAAATGCCGCGCGCCTGCCGACCGTCGGTCACCACCTGGCTGGGGCGCAATTCGATGAGTGGCCGGTATCCGGGAGCGGCACGAATCTCCACTTTCCGATTGATTTTCAGGCCGCTCTCCACCCGCCGTCCGTCGAACCGCAGTTCGATGACCGCACCATTGTCGCGAATCTCCGAGCAGGCGGCCTCCAGGGACGCGAATCGCCGCGGAGGGCTGTTGTCGCGTCCCAACAGGAAAATCCCGTCAGCGTCGGCGAGCGCCTCGGGAGCGTCCCCTTCGTCCTGGCGGTTGTCGCTGGTGGAGCGATCCGCCACGGCAGGCTCCTCCGTAGCGGCGCCGACTCGCTCGTCCACCGGCTCCGGATCGTCATCCTCTTCGGGATTCGGGCGACGTCCTGGCGGGGTCCGGACGATCGCGCCGGAGGAGGTTTTGAAATCCGGCGAAGGACCTGGGGACGATCGCCCTTCAGCGGCGGAACGATCGACCTCGGCCAGATTGTGGTGACGAAACGGAGAGGGGGGCGCTGCATCGTTGTCGCCGTCATCTGGTTCCCCTTCCAGGTCGTCCCCGTCGTCGATCGCTACGGGAGATCGGCCGGTCTCGGCCAGTTCGCTCCCCCCCGAGTTCGGACTGCGATCGGCCGGGCTCGACGCACCGGAGGCTTCGCTCCGGGATCCCCCTTGACCAGACAGGGGGGCACTCGTCGAGTCGTCGCGGGAGGCTGTCGGATCTTCTGAACCGGCGCCGGTCATCCAGGAACTGGTGGCCGGACCAGCCGCCCCTCCCGAGGGGGCGTATTCCAGATAGCCCACGATCCCCAGCAGGACCGCGGCGGTTGCCATCCAGGCCAGATGTCGCTGCCAGAAGGACGACTTTTCCGGGCGTGGCGCCACCCAGACCAGCCCTTCGGGGTGGACGCTGCGCAGCCCCATTGCGCTGGCGATCAGCATCAGGTCACGCACCAACTGATCCGCCTGCTGATAGCGCGCGCGCTGGTCTTTGGCCATCATTTTGCGAACCACGGCGGAGAGGTCGGCACTGATTGCGGGATTGTTCTCGGCGGGATCGGGCGCGTCGTCCCCCTGGTGCTGGAGCAATTTCTGCAGCACCGTCCCTTCGGGAAACGGGGGACTTCCCGTCAACATATGGTACAGCGTACAGCCGAGCGAATAGATGTCGCTACGAATGTCGGCCGTTCGCGGGTCGCGGGCCTGTTCAGGGGAAATGTAATCAAACGTTCCCAGCGTGGTCCCCGCCATCGTCAGTTCCGCCGCCCCATCCTCCCGGTTCTCCTTGCGGGCCAGCCCCAGATCGACGAGCTTCGCCCGTCCGCTGGTGCTGATGATGATATTCGACGGCTTGATGTCGCGATGGACGACGCCCTGCACTGATGTGTGAACGAGCGCGGTCGCGATCTGCAGCGCGTAGTTGACTGCATCAGCAATCGGCAATCGACCCTGCTGCTGAATCAATTCGCGAACGTTGGTTCCGGTCACGAATTCGAAGGCGATGAAATGCAGTCCGCGCTCTTCGCCGAAGTAATAGACGCGGGCAATGTTCTCGTGGTCGAGCAGTGCCGCCGCCTGAGCCTCGTTGCGGAACCGCTGCACGACCAGTGGATCGCGCGACAGGACCGGCGGGAGCACCTTCAGCGCCACGCTGCGATTGAGCCGCAGGTCCAGGGCGCGAAACACCGACCCCATTCCGCCGCTGCGAATCCGTTCGACGATTTGAAAATGCCCCAGTTGGACCCCCGGTTCACCCATCGGGAGCTCCAGCGACTGTTCTTCTCCTTCGGGGGGAAACAGTAGCCGGGCGACGCTGGAATTCGCCGTTGCTGGCGTGGCGCTGGCCGCCACGGCCGCTGCCCGCCGCTCGGGATTGATCACCGTGGCCGGTCCCCGGTGTCCGCGCGCGCCGCCAACCCCTTCGGCGGCACTTGCCGCCGGGGTCAGGGGCTTTTCACGGGCCACGACCGGTTCATTCATCAGCGATTCTCTGGCGTTTCCAGGGACGGTTCGGAGCGGCTGCCACGATCGGCCGTGGCTGGAAGCGACAAACGTGTCACGGATCTCCCCAGCGTGTGAACGGGAAGAGTGCCGTCAAATTCTTCAGACGCAACGATTGCCAGGGGACGATGTGATATGCTCAGATGGGAAGCCCATCTGCAGCGAAATCCCCTGGACTTAATCAGACGTGATGTACAGCAAACGAAGTGCCACCTTGTGGTCGGCAAGCCGGAAGCGCGAACGAGGTGTAGGGCATTGAACTACCTCGTTGGCGCATCAGGCTGGCGGGCCCGCCGCGCATCGCTGGTCAGGGGGAATGCAGCGCCAATTCCGATTTCTTTTCAATCGCCGTCAAGTGATCTCCCAAACGGGTAAAAAGTTGTTGCGAGAATTCATCGCTGCGAAGCAGCAACGACATACCAGCGCGAATTGTCGCGTCCGGAATTTCGCTGCGCTCTTCGGCGCGATCGAAGGAACGAACGCTCTCCTGGGCAGACCGGGCTCGGGGCGCATACGATTGCTCCAGATGCTCGGACAATTCCCGCATCAACCATTCCGTATTGGTAAAGAGCTCCCGCAGCGTCAATTGTTCAATCGGGCGATCAATCACGGAGCATCTCCCCCGACCCGGCTGCTGTAGTCCGCAGTCTATTAGACACCTTCCCCTGCGCCAGGTCAAGAACAAACTCGGATTGATTGACGCAACTGTTTACACGACAAGATGAAGCGACTTGCATGAAGATCCTGCTCGTATCCGACATCCATGCCAACTGGCCGGCCCTGGAGGCGATCTCCGAACCGTTTGACGCCTGCCTGTTTTTGGGAGACCTGGTGGACTATGGCGCCAGTCCCCTCCCGTGCGTCGAATGGGTTCGCACGCACGCCTCGGGGGCGGTTCGAGGAAATCACGACCACGCGGTCGCGCAGCGGATCGCGGCACGGGGAGGAACCGGCTTTCGCGACCTGGCGGCTGCCACCCGTCCCCTCAATTGGCAAGTGTTGGGCGCCCCGCAATTGCGCTACCTGGCGCGGCTCCCGGTCACCCTCAGCCTGACGCTGGATGGCCTGCGGATTCTGCTCGTCCATGCCACCCCCCGCGATCCCATGGACGAATACCTGGCCGAAGATCCGCTGGCGTGGCAAACTCGGCTCCAGGGGATCCAGGCCGACATCGTCTGCGTGGGGCACACGCACGTGCAATTTCACCTCCAGGTGGAGGGAAAGCAGGTGGTCAACCCTGGCAGCGTGGGGCAGCCTCGCGACGGCGACCCGCGCTGTGCCTATGCCGTGATTGAGCATGGACGGGTGGAGCTCCGTCGCGTCCCGTACAACATTGACGCCACCCTGCAGGAGATGCGCGCCGCGCAGATTGCCCCTCGAGCGATTGAAATGGCCGAATCGGTGCTGCGGACCGGCGGACGGTTCCAGCGCTGATCTGGCGCGGCCCGAAAGGCAGATGCACGATCCTGCGGGACTATTCCGCTTTCTTCTTTCCCCCCTTGGGGAGGGCGATCGAATACAGGACCGTCACGGTCCCGATCGACAGCAGGCTGAAGGAGGCCCAATCGGGAGGATCAATCGTCTTCTTTCGCTCCGGGGCGGCTTTACTGAACAAGCCGCGAAAGCCCGACTGCTTGATCGCTTCGGTTTTGAGGTCCAGCACGACCTTGTCGACGAACAGCAGGCTGGCGCCGCACAGGGTGATGAAAAAGCCCGCGGCAAAAAACATGGCACGCAGCATCGCACAAACCTCCGCGAATCGGTCACTGGGGCACACCGCGCCGCCGGCGCGCCAGCCGTCGCGCAACGGGGCGCCCGGCGTCCTTATCATCGGAGCGGCGCGCGGGTGACTTGAACCAGTTTTTTCCCTCCGCCGCGCTTGCCAAAAGCCCCGCGTGACCCTCGCCGATCGCGACTGGCGTTCCTGTTTTGCGGTCGCTACAGTGCGGACGAGCGATCGAATCGCCCCCATCGGACCATCGCCTATTGACCGGCGCGGCGTGCGGTTCTCGCGGGAGCGCCGAATGTCATGGGTCGCCGCCGGTGGGCGCCTTCAGTGGAAAGGGAGTCAGTTCGTGGAAGCCAGGCTTGTTTTGTTGCCAGGGGACGGGATCGGTCCCGAAGTCGTCGCGCAGGGAAAACGAGTCCTGGACGCCGTGGCGAATCGCTTTGGACATGTCTTTCATTGTGCGAGCCACCCGATGGGGGGAAATGCGATCGACAGCCACGGCACGCCGCTCCCGGAGGAAACATTGAACGCCTGCCGCGATTCGCAGGCGATCTTGTTGGGAGCGGTCGGTGGACCGAAGTGGGACAATCCCGGCGCCCGAACGCGCCCGGAGGCGGGCCTGTTGCAGATTCGCAAGGAACTGGGGTTGTTCGCCAATCTCCGTCCGATCAATCCCTCGCCACATTTGCTCGAGGCCTCCCCCCTCAAATCTGAGATCATCCGCGGAACCGACATTCTATTTGTTCGCGAACTGACCGGAGGATTGTATTTCGGTCCCTCGGGACGCCGGCCGCACCCCAGCGGCGAAGAGGCATTCAGCACCATGACGTACAGCACCGGAGAAATCGAACGGGTCGTCCGCGTTGCCGCCCAGGCAGCGCGCCTCCGCCGCGGGAAGCTGACGATGGTCGACAAGGCCAACGTCCTGGAAGCCTCTCGGTTGTGGCGCAGCGTTTCGGCCCGGCTGATGCAGGCGGAATTTCCCGACGTGGCGTACGACGTGGTCCTGGTCGATGCCATGGCGATGCATCTGATTTCGCGCCCCCGCGATTTCGACGTGGTCGTGACCGAAAACATGTTCGGCGATATCCTCACCGACGAAGGCTCGATGCTCACCGGCTCGATGGGACTGTTGCCCTCCGCCTCACTGGGAAGCTCCGGTCCCGGACTGTACGAACCGATTCACGGTTCGGCCCCCGACATCGCCGGTCAGGGGATTGCCAATCCGCTGGCGACGATCCTGGCCGCTGCCATGC
Source organism: Planctomycetales bacterium (assembly GCA_046152955.1). GTDB lineage: Bacteria > Planctomycetota > Planctomycetia > Planctomycetales > Planctomycetaceae > SIAF01. The sequence continues at coordinate 49,039 of JBJXGA010000252.1, forward strand.
TCCTAAGGCATTCTCTCGGATTGGGGACCGAAGCGGCGGCGATCGAGACCGCCGTCGACAAAGTTCTCGCCGCCGGCTGTCGCACCCGCGACATCGCCTCCGGCGGCCGCAGCCTGGGAACCAGCGAAATGGGAACCAAAGTTCTGGAAGCCCTCTAAAAACGGCGAACGGCCCAGCGTAAGCTGGCCGGTGATATCAGCACCCACCACCCCATGTCCCACCCCAAGCTCCTCCCCTGGCTCCTGACACTCGCCACTCTCGCCGCGGTCGTCACAACCGATGCCCCGGCCCAGGATTCGGTCTTCGTCCCCGGCGCGCGCCCCCAAATGCTCCAAGTGCACGGGGCAGGCGAAGGGCCCGCCTGGCATCCCGAATTGGGGCTCCTCACCAGCGGCGAAGGACACATCCATCGCCGGGACAAGCAGGGAAAATCGTCGATTCATCGGCGGGACGCCGGTTCGAATGGCCTGCTGTTTGATCGTCAGGGACGGCTGGTGATCTGCGAACCGGTCCACCGCCGCGTCTCGCGCCTGGAGGAGGACGGCCGGGTTACCATCCTGGCCGACCGGTATCAGGGGAAGCGTTTCAACCAGCCGAACGACCTGGCACTCGATTCCAAAAACCGGCTCTACTTCTCGGATCCGAAATATGGCGACCGAGACAACATGGAACTGCTCGACGCCGACGGGAAACCGATCGAAGGAGTGTACCGGATCGACCCCGACGGCCAGGTGACGCGGATCATCACGCACGAAGCAGACCGCCCCAATGGTCTGGTGGTCACGCCGGATGACAAGTTTCTGTTTGTCGCGGACAACAATAACAACACGGTCGGAGGGGCGCGCAAGTTGTGGCGCTTTGCCATGCGCCCCGACGGGTCAATCGCTCCCGACTCGCGGACGCTGATTCACGACTGGCAGACGACGCGCGGCCCGGACGGCATCAAGCTCGATCGACAGGGGCGATTGTTCGTCGCCGCGGGGATCAACCGACCCAACCTCCCATTCGAAACCGCCGAGGAACCGACGGCCGGAATCTACGTCTTTTCTCCCGCGGGGAAGCTGCTGGAGCGCCTGCCGATTCCGCGCGATGAAACAACCAACTGCGCCTTCGGCGATGACGACCTGCGAACGCTGTACATCACCGCCGGCGGGTCATTGTGGAGCATCCGCGTCACCACCCCGGGCGCTCCCATCTGGCCAGCGGCCCTCGAGGCACCGGCCGATTGACCAACCGGAGCGTGCCGTCGATCGGCACGGTCCTTGCGTACCTCCACGGAGACACGCGGCGTGGATTGAGTCGCGAGATGAGGTTCGGTAAGATAGCGCACACGGATCCAGAACGGGTTCCCCATGCATTTCCATCACGAATACAGTCGGACCGGTGTGGAGTTCGTTCAATGACTGAAACTCTCTTGCGTCGCGAGATTAAGAAGGCGATTGATCGCCTGCCCGTCGATCGGCTGACGTCGTTAGCCGATTACATTGCGTTCCTGACTCATCCCTCGATTGGGACGCAGATCGAACAAGCGGAACGCGATCTCCAAGCCGGCCGGGGAGTCGAATGGCGGCAGGTTCGGACTGATGTTTGAGGTCGTACTGTCTCCCTCTGCGGCGGAGTTTTTCGCGGCGGCAGACCGGCCACTGGCATGGATTCGAAATCGTTCGTTGATTGTGCATCGCGAACTGGTTTCGACAATGCTGTCGACAAACCGGCATTCTAAAACGCCGAAGGAAGTTCCGGCGGCGCGGGACGGGTTGCTTCCTGCCAGGGGGCGGGGGACTCGGTGGCGATCTGGCCGCTGAAGTCGAATTTTCGATGAGGCATTGCCGGTATCGAGTCGCCTGCCGCGTCGAATGCAGCTTCGTCGGCTGTCTGCCCCGGAAGCGAGGAATTGTCGCCGGTCACCGAGGCGGTGTCGTCGGAGTGCGATTGCTTCAGATTGGTCGCCGAATCGTCCTGCAGGCGGATGAAGTACCAGCGTGTTCCGGCCTGGGGCATGACGAAGAACTCGGCGCCGCCCGGGAGACTCTCCGTGTTGGCCGAATCCTCCGCGGCAATGACCAGATGGGCCACTTTCCCGCGGTCGCTGACGACGCGGTACTCCCCCGCGACAAGTCCCGCGGGGAGGGGAATGGGGGCATTCTCCCTCGTCCAGGTGACGGAAGTCGTTGCGGCAACCGGCGCCGGTCGAGCCGCGGGGAATGACACGGGGACCGCCGCGACCGGCGGCGCCAGCGTCGTCGTATGCCTGGGAGTCCAGGGTTGTGCCGGGGCCGACAGGGAGCGGGAGCCGCGCGGATGTCGGACCCGATCATTCACGGTCCAGACGCGCATGAACAGTCCCATGACCACCGCCAGCAACAGCAGCCGTCCGTTGATTCTCATGGCTGTAGAAACCCCAGATGAAAAAACCAAGTTGTCGGTCCATCCCGTCCGCCGCAATGACGGATCTGTCACGATCCGCGGCACGCTTCCCAACATGGAACACAACGACCATTGGCCAGGCCCCCCTGCGTCGTTCGACGGTGTCGGACGCCGCAGAGCCCACAGCGGAGCGTCAGACCTCTTCCTCGACGAACGTGCCCACGGTGGCGCAGTCGGCGACGAATCCCAATGGATCGCACGCACGGTGATATCGGAATCGAGAAACTGTCCGGATCAGGCAAACTGGGATGGATGAGAAGGAATAGTCCGGCGATTCACCAGACTGCTGGCAATTGCTGTCAAGTGCGGCGATTCAGCCGTTTGAATCGGAACAACCGGAACGGTGGGAGTGCGGCCAATTCGACTGGCGCTCTCCGCGTCAACACTGAGCGTCGCTCGCTCAAAGCGATGAAAAAGTCAGGACGGCACCTGCACCGCAATCCAGCAGAATCTTGTGTTGGCGAGGAGATCGCTGATGCCCCACAACACGGCGATTTTTCTGCCAGAGGTTTTTCTGCGAAAACCTCAAAAAACCCGAGAATTTCCATAGAAATCATAGAATAACAGCGAATTCTATGGACGAGAAAACATAAGCTGTGAATTATCAACAAGTTATGAACTCAGCCTCACCATAGAATATCACGCCTTTTGAAACTTTGATGCCTGCCCCTGCCAAACTGTCCCGATCAAGAGATTCCCAAAAAACCGCCAAAAATCTCCACAAAAAGCATAGAAGTCCATAGGTGCCATTGATGGCCCATAGAAGGCCAACGCGAATTCTATGGACCGACACGCATAACCTGAATCTTGTCAACATGTTCTGAATCGAGCCCCGCCCATAGATGGCCAACTGTCTCGAAATTGAATCTCTCAGCTGGGACTCCCCGACCACCCGTGGCGGACGCTGCCAGCTACCGCGAAAAAAACAGCCAGCACGACAGTTCTCCAAATCCAAAAAACCATCCCCAACCGCCGCCGCCAGCATCCGCTCCCCACCACGAATATGATACATTAGTACACGTCTCAGGTCAAGCTTCAGCCCGTCCCCAATCCAACGACCGCGGCCCGACAATCTGAACCTTCTTGAGGCGCTCCGCCATCTCCTGGTATGATCCTCATCGATTTTGACGCTCCCGAGCAACTTCGAATCCCGTCGGCCGGGGCATCGCAACCGATGCAGCCCGGAGCGTTTTCGGAGCGTCCCGAATCGCAGCGTCTGGCGACGAGCACCGCTCATCGCCCTCTTCCCTTTGCCGATGACACTTGGATCAAGAGCAGCCTGGTTCGGTTGGAAGTGGAGATCACAATCAGACCAAGACGGTGCCCGAGAAACGAGTCCTGACCCCCGTTCTCTTCCCGTAGTCGCAATCCTCGCCTTCCCGAATCAACTCTTCGAACTGGTGTGATAGAGCCAACAGGCGCTCAGGATCTTCATTAGCGACCGGCTGGCGACCGAAGCGATACCTCTTCAGCAACTCAACTGGCTCAACGGGGAGAGAAGATCCGCTGCGCCTACTTTCGGTTCAGCCGCTTAATGGTCCGAACGAGGCCGCTCATTCCCAATAGGAATGTCGAAACGACGATTGTCGATGGTTCTGGAACTGCGGTCGGCGTCAGCAGGTAGGCGTATTGGTGTTGGTGGCGGTCCACCATATACCCTGTAATATACCCATTGTCGCTGATATTTCGGGCTTCTGTGAGCGTGTAGATGGACGGGGCAACCAGCGTGTTGAGATCCGAGAGCACTCCTCCGTTCGGTGCCGAGAGAAATGCGTGCTCGAAGAAACCAGCGCCATTGCCCGTCCCGACGACCTGGCCCGAGGCGTTGACTCCAAATCCATTGCTTTTTGATCCGCCGGGTAGTGTTCCTAGGTCTTTGAGCGCTCCGCCGTTCGGGGCCGAGAGGAACGCGTGGGGAGCCGTGTCGCCCGCGACATCGCTGGAGCCGACAACCTGGCCCGAGGAATTCACGCCAAAGCCGGAGCTTGACGATCCGCCGATCGTCCCCAAGTCCTTAAGCGATCCGCCGTTTGGGGCCGAAAGGAACGCGTGTAAATGCTCACCAACAAAGCCGAAGCCAGTCACCTGCCCCGAGTCGTTCACCGCCTGTCCGAAGCTTCGCGATCCGCCAGGTAGTGTGCCCAAGTCTTTGAGCGCTCCGCCGTTCGGGGCCGAAAGGAAAGGGTGGTTGAAGAAACCCGTGACATCAACAGGAGCGGTGCCGGCCACCTGGCCCAACTTGTTTATGCCCGCACCGGAACTGTTCTCTCCGCCGGGGAGCGTTTCTAGGGTCGTGAGCGATCCGCCGTTCGGGAACGACAGGAACGCCCTCACATGGCTACCATCGACATAGGAGGTGCCAGCCACCTGGCCAAGGTCGTTGACGCCGAAGCCGAAGCTGAGTGGTCCGCCAAGCGTCCCCAGGTCTTTGAGCGCTCCACCGTTCGGGGCCGAGAGGAAGGCGTGAAAGGCGCCATCGGCAACGTCACCGTAGCCGGTCACCTGGCCGGAAGCGTTCACGCCATTGCCAAAGCTGAATGACCCGCCGGCGAGCGTCCCTAGGTTGGTAAGCGTGTATCCAGCATGGACCTGTCCAACCGGTGCGAACAAGGCGCAGCATACAATTGCGCATGAGTTCAGAAACTTCATGGTCATTTCCCTTGCGAAAAGCGCCGAGGACTCCGCCGATCCTAGCGGACCGAAGGACGGAGTTGCGGCGCTAAATGAATCAATTCCGGTGCTTTCTGTCCTGCGAGCCGGACAATCGCCTGATACTGAGTGCGAAAAACGCCAAGAAACTCGCGGCCGCCACCCCAAAAGTGCCAGTCAACTACCGCGTTGCGGAAATCGGAGTTCAATGGTTACACGAGAGCCCCCGTTGGCTGTTGTGGGAACGAAACCGTCCCCACAGTTCGAGCGAGAAGATGAGAAGCACGAACACTGTGTTCAGCGCCAGTGTGACATTGGCGGGTTCGGGGGCTGAGACAGTCAGGGCGGAGGAGAACCCATAGATTGGGAATCGAGCATGTTCATCATGATCACTTGCAGCGTTCCAAAAAGGGGTTTTGCTGGACGCGAGGCCAACGGTTGGTGCGTGTATGCCGAGCGGGCGACGCGAGCCGGTCCAAACGAATGATTCGTAATGGGTCGAAGTTGGGGTCAGGTAGATTGGACTCTCTAGGAGTTTCGTTTTGAAACTAACATTCCAAAGGTCGGCGCCAGAATCGGCAACTTTGGTTCCGTTAGTGAGGTAGATCGCTACGCCATCCTTCGGCAGGCGATTCTTGGCAATGGTGCCGTCCACAGTCGACACCATCGCCAGCCACGTCACCGGTGATGAATCGTAAACGTTGAATCCTCCGTTGGCCGCTTCTGCCAAAGCCAGATTGTCGTAAACGGTATGATCTCCGACTGTCGCATCGATCGTGCCATTTGTGACGAAGACCATCCGGAATTGGTCCCCAGTGGTCAAGCCAGCGGGGGTGACGATTCCTGCGTGCAGCGCGGGAGCCATACCGAGCAAAATCAGGAATCCGAAAAACCTCAAATCTCTGACCTCTCGAGGCAAATTCATTTGGCGACTCCTAGGTTGGTAAGCGTGTCAGCATGTACCTGCCCAACCGGTGCGAACAATGCGCAGCATACAATTGCGCATGAGTTCAGAAACTTCATGGTCATTTCCCTTGCGAAAAGCGCCGAGGACTCCACCGATCCTAGCGGACCGAAGGACGGAGTTGCGGCCCTAAATGGATCAATTCCGGTGCAAATGCCCGCACCTTTTTGTATTCGCGGGCAACAGTTGAGGAGGTAATACCAAAAGTCGTGCTCAGGTGAAGAAGCAAAACAGGCGGCGTATCCTGCTGAGGGAAAGTTTTCTCGAACGGCCCCACCAGGGCCAAGAAGGGACTCGCCACCATGCGAAACAGCGCGAAAAACGGCGCCACAAGGACAGTTTTTTCATCCATCGCGGATTCGTTGGCGATTTGTCGGAGTCCTGTGCAGGGGACTGCGGCTTATCTGGGCGCGGCCAAGCCCAAAAAAAAGCCGACGTGGCAGAACACGATGAAGTGCTCCGCCACGTCGGCTTACCCATAAACCAGCCTCCCGGCCGCAGTCTCTTTGAGACCAGCCGAGTTGCTGTTAATTTAGTCGTCCGACGACTACCGCAAACGCAACCAATTTAACTTTAGACGGGGATCGGTCCAAGGCAACCGCCACGCACCTTCCCCCCCCCGCTGACCAGATACTACCAAGGGATCCGCAGAAGTCAAGGACGTTCGAATATATTGTTTCAATCGGCGATCGCGAGTAGAACCGTTCCGACAGCGGACCAATGATGATCAACGACGCTACCGGTCGGCAGGAGGGCCGCTTGCTTTCGCGTCCAATCGCGTTACAATCAAGTAGCGTCGGGAGAGCGCGAAGAGTGCCCCGGCAGATGTCGTCGGATGATTCTATAAAGCGCAAACCGTGAGTCGGTGGGCGCGATACCGAGTAAGTCGGCGTGATGGAAGGCCGTAAAGTTTTCGATCACGCCGGCATTTTTGTTGCGCGCGGCAACCAATTCGAGAATTGGTGTTGGCTCAACTTGGGAAATTCTTGCAGAAGCCGCAACGAGCGATCTGTAATCGCTGTGTGTCGCAGTTCAAGATAGGTAAGATTGGGAAGTTTTCTAATCTGGGCGACACCGGCATCGGTGGTGGCGGCGTGCGGTTTTTTCGGTAAGAAGTCGCCTGCCAGGCAATGAACGATGCCGGGGGGCGTGCGGTGCGTCCGGCGCGCGGTCCCATTGCGATAGCACATGCTGTCGATGCCGCGCGACCGTGGCGAGGAACACGTCGCGCTGGGTCACCGTGATTGCGGTGCGCGCGTTCCAGGCCTCGGCTGACGTGTGGCCGTTGAGCCGCTCTGGGTGATAGACGTCGTTATGGATTTCACTGGCCAGAACGAGGTCGGTGGAGAATCCGGAACCCGGCGAATACGATGCCGTGGCGGCCTCTGGGGCGAGCGACGTTCGTACCCAGCGCACCGGTGATCCCGATTCAGTGAACTTCATTCTCCAAAGGACGCACCATGCTGCTTGATTCCTGGATTTGCGGATTAATGAAACGGTTGCTTGGCGCTGGTTGCCGCCAGAATTCGGGATTCCGGCGACGAGAATCCGGCGAGGATTCCAGGCAGTGGAGAGCCGCCGAAGTTCTCGAAGACCGCACGCTTCTTTCGACGACCGTGGCCTCCATCTCCGCAATCGTTCCCGATCCGCGGACGACGGCCGTCGACACGATCGACGTCACATTCTCCGCACCCATCGACGCCGCCACGTTCGACATCAGTGACCTGTCCCTTTCGCGGGATGGCTCGGGCAACCTGATCAACGGCGACGTCACGATCACACGACTTTCCGACACTACGTATCGCATCGGCGGGCTGATTCCAACCGGGACCGAGCCGCTCCTGAATTCCGGCATCGCCGACAAATTCCAGATTACGACCTACGCCACTGGCCTGAACTTTCCCAAAAGCATGCAACAGCTCTCCGACGGGTCGCTGCTGGTGGCGACGACCGACTCACCGAGCGGCAGTTTTTTCGCGAGCGCAACCGGGAACCTGGTGCGGCTGGTCGACTCCGACCACAATGGCCAGGCCGACGGGCCGGCGCAAGTTCTGTACAGCGGCCTTTCCGGCGGGCTGATCTCGATCCAATTGGCGGGCAACCTGGTCCTGGCGTCGAATGGCTCGCGGATATCCTTCCTTCGGCAGGGTGCTTCGCCTACGGACTCGCTGACCCTGATAGGGGCGATCAACCTGACTTACCCCGGCTTCTGGGGGCATAGGACGTCGGGCATGAAAGTGCGCGACGTCGCCGGTCAGCCCGGACGGTTCGAGTTGTATTTCAACGTCGGCTCGCAGGAAAACTATGCCGCTACGACCGTGCCCGTAGTCGCCAGCGGTCTGGTCAGCGGTTCTCTCAACGCCGATTCGATCTACCGGGTGACGATCAACGACATAGGCGGTGTGGTTGAAGTTTCGGACCTGACCCAGATCGCGGCCGGCCTGCGTAACGCCGCGGGGATCACATTCGACCCGAACACGGGTGATCTGCTGTTCGCTGACAACGGCATCGACGGCCTGATCGATGCCAATGAACCCCTGAGCGCCGACGAATTGAACCGCATCGTCGCCGGGAATATTGGCGGAGCCGTTGAGGACTTTGGTTTTCCGTCGACGTTCATTCCTTATCGAACCGGTGGCCAGGGGGGCGCCGGCGACAACCCGCTGGTCGCCTTCCAGCCGCTTCCCAACCCGGCGAATGGTTCGGAGAGCGAGGGACCGGCAGACATCGCCTTCACGCCTGATTCCTTTCGATCGATCCTGGGGGAGGGAGTGTTCGTGGGGTTTCACGGCAGGAGCGAGCTCGCCGGTCTGGCGAATGAAGAGAACCCACTCGTCTATTACAGTCTGGCGACCGACAGTTACTTCCATTTCATCGATAATGACCAGCCGATCGGGCATCTCGACGGCCTGCTGGCCACTTCCGATGCGCTGTACCTGGCGGATTTTTCCTCAAACGGAAGATTCAGTAGCGGTGCGTCCGGGGCGGGGATCATCTACCGCGTCGGTCTCCCGTCGGGACTCACGGCAATCACCGGCGACGACGGCAGCTATGTGTTTGCCGTGGACGCCAGCGGCATACGTGACTTGGCCGGCATAGTAGGCAGCGGGACGGCATCTGAGAACTGGACCAAGTTGTCCCCCGATATCCGCATGCTTTCAGTGACCGCGAACGGAAGCTTGTCCCTCGCGTTCACCTATGAAATCGTGAACTCTCCGGCCCCTGCGTTTGACATTGGTGCTTACCGTTCCGACGATGAGGTTTTTGGCGGTGACACGGGACTGGGTGAAGTAACGATCTCCGCTGCCGCCGACCTGACCGTCGGCACGCACGTCAAAACCTGGTCAATTGGCAGCGGCGCAGGACAGTTTCCGCTGCCGGGGGCCGGTGCGGCGGAGGTGGACACCGACTACTTCCTCCTGTTCGTCGCCGACCCAACTGATGCGGTCGCTGAGACCGACACGGGCGTTCCGGGCGAAGACAACATCGTGGCCTTGACCGGAGTCTATCATGCGGCAAGCAGTCCGGTCTTCGTGCATGGGGGGGCGGGAGCCGATTCTGTCGGCGTCGCCGGGGCGATCAGTGTGGAACTCAATGGGACGACATATGCCTACGCGACGAACGACGTGTCGGCGTTGAGGGTTCGCACGCACGCTGGTAATGACGTAGTTGATCTGGGCTCGATCACCATCTCGTCGTTGATTCGCGGCGGAGCCGGCGCCGATGCGCTGACGGGAGGTGGCGCCGACGATCTGCTTTACGGAGGTGAGGGCAACGACGCGCTCGTCGGAAATGGAGGCAACGACAGCCTCGCCGGAGGCGCCGGCAACGACACGTACCGTTTCAACGTCAATAATGCCATCGGCAGCGACACGGTCATTGAAGCGGTCGGAGGCGGCACCGACCTGCTCGATTTCACGCAGGCGACGACGGTGGGGGTGACGGTCGACCTGTCGAAGACGGGATCGCAAGTCGTCGTCAACGGCAATCTGACGCTTACGCTGTCGGCGGGGGACGTCTTCGAGAACGCGACCGGCGGCAGTCTGAATGACCTGCTCACCGGGAATTCCCTGAACAATGTTTTGAACGGAGGCGACGGCAACGACACGCTGTACGGCATGGCAGGCGACGACATGCTCAATGGCGGCAACGGGAACGACACGCTGTACGCCGGTGGTGGAAACGATATTCAGGCCGGAGGCGCCGGCAACGACACGTACCGCTTCAACGTCAATAATGCCATCGGCAGCGACACGGTCATTGAAGCGGTCGGCGGCGGCACCGACCTGCTCGATTTCACGCAGGCGACGTCGGTAGGGGTGACGGTCGACCTGTCAAAGACGGGATCGCAAGTCGTCGTCAACAACAATCTGACGCTCACGCTGTCGGCAGCCGACGTCTTCGAGAACGCGATCGGCGGCAGTCTGAACGACGCGCTCACCGGCAATTCGCTGGCCAACGTCCTCACCGGCGGCGCAGGGAACGATACCCTCACGGGCCGCGACGGCAACGACACGCTGGTCGGCGCCGCGGGAGACGACACGCTCGCTGGCGGCAATGGCGACGATGTCTACTCCTTCACCGCCAACGCGGCCCTGGGAAGCGACACGTTGGTCGAACTGCCGGGCGCCGGGGTCGATGTCCTCGACTTCTCGAATACGACGGCCCTTGGGGTGAGCGTCGATCTGGGAAGTAGCATCGCTCGGGTCGTCAACGCCAATCTGACGCTGACGCTCTCTTCCGACCCTGGGTTCGAGATCGTCATCGGTACCTCGAAAGACGACACGCTGGTCGGCAACGCACTGGGCAACGTTTTCTTCGGCGGGGCCGGGAATGATCTGCTCAAGGGGCTGGGCGGCCGCGATCTGCTGTTCGGAGGCAACGGCGTCGACACGCTGATGGGGGGCGACGACGACGACATTCTGGCCGGTGGCATGACGACGTATTACAACGAGGGGACGGGCGTGCTCAACCGCCCGGCGATCGACGCGATCATGGCCGAATGGGCTCGCAGCGACCTCGACTTCGGGATGCGGTTGTCGCACCTGCGCAATGGCGGGGGGCTCAACGGCAGTTCGAAGCTCAACAGCCTCACCCTGCTGTCTGATGGGACGGCCGTCGATTCGCTGACCGGAGGCAACGGCCTCGACTGGTTCTGGAAATTCGGCAGCGACGTGATCAACGACCTGAACAACGGCGGTCCAGAGACGGTGAACTGACGCCATGCTTAGAGGGGGCGGGGCACACCCAGCACCATCCGCCAGGGCCGGACTGCGAAGTTCGCCCCTGACGGAGAGTGCGGCACGACGACAAGCTGACAATCGAGAGCTTCAAGAACGGCATCAACGCCCTGACGGTCCAGGATAAGGGCAATGCCGAGATTCGCGCCACCATCAAGCTCCGAGAAACCCGGCCCTTCGTGGCGAAGGAGCAAGGTTTCATGGTCCCCAAACTCAGCATCTTCAACCGGATCATCGGCGACAGCGGCTTCGAGTTGGAATTCGCGGCGTTCCTCGATGGCTGCCAGGGGGAAATCGTTTCCTTCGCCAAGAACTACTTCGCCGTGGGCTTCAAGCTGGATTACGTTAACGCTGACGGGGACATTTCGAACTATTTCCCGGACTTCTTGGTAAAGGTCAGCAGCAAGGAAATCTATGTCATTGAGACGAAGGGGCAGGAAGACCTCGATGCGCCGCTGAAGATGGCCCGCCTGAAGCAATGGTGCGACGACATCAACCAGGCGCAGCAGGCCGTGCGGTACGGCTTCGTCTTCGTGGACGCGGAAGGATTCAAGAAGTACCAACCGAAGTCATTTGCTGACTAGGCGAAGGCTTTCCGGGAGTTCAAGCAGTAGTGTCAACACCAGTCGGCATCCCGACGTAAACCGAGGCATTTGACGACTTCACGCGGGCCGTGATTCGAACCCATCACGCCGCGCCTGGGACAAGAAGTCGATAGGCCTATTGCGGTTCGCAGGTATCGCGCCCCTGGAGTTCCCGCCACAGCCGTTGCTGCTTCCCCCAATCCAGCACCGCCACGATCGGCCGCAACTGCCGTTCGTGGATCGGGTCATTCCCGGTCTCGATCGCCGGCATCAACAGCAGCGATCCCTGAATATCCGGTGCCAGTAGCAACAGATCCATGATCTGCGTCACCCGCGCCCGCGTGACGCGCCTGAGTCGCGCCAGGTCTGCGTAGTCGCGAACCTCGCCGTCCTGGATCAACGTCTATAACCGGTGGACAAAGTCCAGGAGGCGTGCCACGCGGGATCCCCATCGCTGACATCAACCGCTCCACCCAATCGCTCAATTTCCCGGATTGCCGCCTGCTGTCGGTAGATTGGCACGCCGAACTGTAGCGCCAGCGCGACGACGATCAGCATGACCGTCGCGAGGACGCACCACAGCGGGCGGGGTACGGCGAATCGAGAATCGGTGGAGATGCGACTGGGAGCGGCGGACATGGTATCCAGTCTATCGACAGGGATGCGCAGCGTGAATCCCAGTCGTGCGCTCGGCGGGCGGTGGTCGGTCGACTGCCCTTGCTGCACTCGCCGCCCCGCGGTAGACTCCGGCGCTGCCCGACCACAAGCCGCGTCGCTGGTCTTCGATCGCCGCCACCCTAATTCTCCCCTCCACCGCCGATCCGCGGTAGACTTCCCTCATGGCCACCCCCCCCAAGAAACCCGGCTCGGTGTTCTGGACGACGGTGGCGCTGATCTCGCTGCTGGTGCTGTACGTGCTGTCGTTCGGGCCGGCGTGCTGGTGGTTCTCACACGACATTGTCCACTGGTCTCGCTATGGATGGATTCACGGCGGACCTCGCCCAATAGTTGTGCCGCATTATGCCGCACCATCAATCTATTGGCCAATCGGATATCTCCAAAGGCACGGTGCGAAGCCGATCAAAACTGCAATATCATGGTATGCCACCATCGGTCGAGAAAACGTGCGTGTTCCGGTGGACTGGCGAGGAAGCATTGAATGCGATTGGGTACAAGCGGGCGACGGCACATGTACTTTACAAGAACGGTAAGCCCCAAACACTGAATGCGGCGCAGCGAACGCCAGACCAGTCAATCGCCCACGGATCGCCGCGACCGCCAGACCTTCCTCTGCTTCCCCCAGTCTCGAAACGCCACGATTTGCCGCAGCTGCCATTCGTGGATCGGGTCGTCACCGGTCTCGACCGCCAGCAGAAACAAGGTCGCCTCCTGAATCGCTGGGGCCAACAGCAGCAAATCCATAATCTGCCCCAGCCGCGCCAGGTCGCGAACGTCGCCGTTCCGAATCAACGTCGCGAACTGGTGGGTCAGAGCCAACAAGCGTGCCACACGGGCCACACGGCCGCGTCGGGGGGGCGTGGTGGTGGCGCCGAGTTTCAGCAGCGACAGACGCAAACGATCTCGTTCGAGGTCGAGGCAATTCTAGGCAGAGCGGTAAGCGGTCGGTGATCCGATCAGGGCGATCTTCCGTTTACCTCCGCACCGTCGGGCGTTCTCAGGGAGCTGAATCGGCTTCAATTTTGGCCAAACGGCAGAGCCAAGCTTTATTCGATGCTGACCAGGAACTACAGTCGTTTCGAGAAACGTCTGACTGGGACGCAAATGCTTGAAGCCATATTGGACCACGAGTATTCGGGCATGCGAGGACTTATCGAATGAACGACGAAGAAAAACTGAACCCCGGCCATTTGGGCACCAGGGGCGTTCTGCGAATCGTTGGCCCGTTTGTGGCCGGCATCGGTCTACTCTTCACAATTGCTGGCATTGGCAGCTTCTTCGCGTCCTTCGGGACATTTGAGCCTCCGCAATATTTCTGGTGCGCTTTCGTCGGTCTGCCTCTCATCGCCCTAGGCGTGGGAATCTCTAAGTACGCCTTCATGGGAAGGATTTTCCGCTATGTGGCTGGTGAGACGGCCCCTGTGGCGAAGGACACGTTCAATTACATCGCCGAGGGAACCCAGCAGGGTGTCCGAGCAATGGCGACTGCCGTAGGCGAGGGGCTGCGGATCAGAGGCTCCGAGTTGCAGTGTGCAAAGTGCGGCCAATCGAACGATACCGACGCCAAGTTCTGTCGGAAGTGCGGTGCGAGTCTTGATACGACCTGCCCCTCGTGCGCCCACCTGAACGATGCTGGGGCGAGTTACTGTGAGGCGTGCGGGAAGCCGATAGCGATGAATCCAAATTCATGATCTGGCAGTCCGTTCACCCTCAGAAGGGGGTCTGACTCGACACCGGGACTACACCGGTTTGACAATTTCAGCACGGGCCTTTCGGAAATCGGACCTTCTGTGAAGGACAACTGCAGTCCGGCGACGCACTCGTGCATTCTCGAACCGGTGGGCCAGCGCCAACAGCCGGGGCACACGGCCGCGACATGCGATCACTCGGTTCTACGTCCTCGTCCCCACCAACGCATGCCACAGGCCGGCCTCCAGCACGCCCCAGGTGCTTCACGAGGCGTCGATTTCTCCAAGGCAGAATGTTCCAGTCGCCCCCGGGTGCAAGCGACGCCGACGGCGAACTTAGGAGTCGTTCGTTAATAAATTACCTGAAATGGTGTCATCTGTGCGGTTGGATCTCATAGTTCCAGTCGCCATGAAACTCGTTCCGTTTTAGGCGAACGCTGCGCATTTCTTCGTCGCTTATTTTC
>JBJXGA010000256.1:0-18089 GCA_046152955.1 Planctomycetales bacterium
ACTCGCAGCGGTCCCCGTCTCGAAACTTCTTGAGTGGATCAAAGACAAACTTGGCCATTCAATTCAGGCACAACGCTATCAAGCCTTTACGGCTCCCGCGAGCGGACCAAAACCAGGATAAAGTCGAACGCCGATCCAACAGACGTTTGCGCAGGCCAGGGTGGGACCAGCGCGCCAATCAAGAGACACTTCACGCCATCAAACCCGCCCATCGCCCGCACCGGCCCCGCGAGCGCAGGCCCACCACCCCCGTTGTGCATAATCGTTGAACGGTGGGATTGGCCCGCGCATTCGACATATGCATCCTAATGTGGAACCCCGTCAGGGTTCATTCATCGTGGTGGGGGCGTACCCAGGGTAGCCCGATTTCATCGGGCTACCCTGGGCTTGGGTATGAAACCCCTTCGGGGTAGCTTCAAAAATGACGGACGTGTGGCCGACGCAGCCTGGTTCGGCGAAGGAATCAGCCAGTGGCAGCGCAAAACGAATACTCCCCGTCCCACGTCACCCATTTTGCATTTTTCACTTCTCATTCTTCATTTTTCACTTCCAAATCCCCGGCGAACGGTGGCACAATGCGAGAGCAGCCATTTCAATTCCTGTTTAACCCACCGAGCCTGAGGCAAGCCTATGAAGATTACCACATTTCTGATGTTCGAGGGCTCGGCGGAGGCCGCGATGACGTTTTACACGTCGCTGTTCGAAGCCTCGCAAATTGTTTCCATGAAGCGCTACGGACCGAATGAAGCCGGCAAGGAAGGAACCGTTCAGGTCGCCACGTTTGAATTGAACGGGCAACAGTTCATGTGCATTGACAGTCCGGTATCGCATGGCTTCACATTTACCCCAGCCATTTCACTGTTTGTCACCTGCGCCGACGAGGCGGAATTCGATCGCCTGTTCGCTGCGCTCTCCCAGGATGGAGCGGTCCTCATGGCCCCGGGGTCTTACGGGTTCAGCCGCAAGTTCGCCTGGACCAACGATCGGTTCAAAGTTTCGTGGCAATTGAACTTGGAATAGAAACCGGCGGGCCTAGAGTGTCACACTGGTTGGGGCCGCCTGGCGGAGTCGTTCGTAGAGCGCTTCCGGGGCGAGATCGGCGCCGTTGGGCCAGCAAACGACGCCGAATTCGTCGATCATCGCCTGATTGAATAGCGCCACATCCTGCAACGGTTCGAACACCGGTCCGAAGAGCCGCTCGTGCAGAGACACGATTCCCTCGATCCCGTCGTCAAATCGGATTTTCAACTGATATTCCGGCAACGGCGTGACGGATACGACAACATGCATGACAACGACTCCAGCGTCGGAATTTGATGGATGGGAATGTGCAACTCGGCCAGGCGCCAGTTCTCCCATAGTTCGTCTCGGTCCTCGGACGCCCATTCCAACACCAACCCGAAAACTCGCCTGGGCAATTTTCATTCCCACACTACCAATGTGTCAATCTCGATCGTTGCGGCTCGTCAATGGCGCTGATCTTGAACCGCTATCGCCGCGCCGCTATTCCGCATCGATCTCCCGATCGACGGCGACCGAAGCGATCGCGGCGGCTTCCACCGCGCCTGGCTGCGGTTCCACGCTGACCAGTTTGTACAACGTATCGACCATCCCAGCGGCGACCGTTCCCAGGTGCGTCTGCAACACGACTCGCAGGCGGTAGAGCGTTTCCCGGTCGTGGTTGATCCGCTGGACGGTCTGGCGAACTCCCTCTTCGCGCAGGGCGCCGCCGGTGGCGAACTGTCCGTACAATTCGTCCCAATCCTCGTCGGTCCAACCGGTGAACAGCTCCGGTTGTTCACCCGCCACCTGAGCCACCACCGGATTGGTCGCTCGATCGAACTCCCGCCGCTGTGAGTCCATCGCGGCCAAACCCCAGGGAAGCCCCTCCCCCCGCGCGCGGAGTCGGGGAGCGGGGCTCGTCTCGCGATCCCCCCCGGAAAGGCCGGCCCGCGTGTCGGACAAACTGGCGGATGACCGGGGGGCCAGCTTCTCCTCCCGCAGATCCTCCACCGGAATGCCGAACACCTGCGCCAGTTTGTGCAGCGTCGAGGCATGCGGACGACGGATCGAACCGCGCTCCAGGTGGAACAGGGTCGTTCGAGAAATCGAGGCCGCCAGGGCGACCTTGTCCATATTCCAGCCGCGCTCCAGCCGCAACATCTGGAGCCGATCCCCCAAGGGAGAGGACGCAAAACTGATCAAACCTTCGGGCAATTCGTGTCGCATGGGACATTCCTGAACAAAAAGGAACAGCCGTCTGAACAAAATTGTGCGATTCCTCTTGAAACTTATACACCAGTACATTATACTGTACTAAAGGACATGTCAAGGCATTTTTGCCGGTTTTTGGGCTTCGGCCGTGAGGCTGTCGGAGCCGCGCTCTGATCAACAGAAGGGACAGCATGGTTCGCACCGCTCGATTTTCATTTGATGACGGCATGCATGTGGATCCGTTCGAATCCCGGAACGCTTTCGACGACGATGAGGTGGAGGACACCCCGCTCATTGAGTCCCCCAAACCGCGGCGACCGCGGAGACGACGCCAAGCCAAGTTGGCCCCCAGCGATCGGAACTCTGACCGGCGAAAGCAACCGGCCGGGGACTGGCCGATCCCCCCGGAAATGGCCAATGTTGAGGTGAGCAAACCAGTTGCGGATGAGCCGGGTTGATCGTGTCTACCGTTTTCGGCTGCAGCCATTCGCCAGCCGGGAGTTGGCCAATGGAAGAAACAGTCGCCATCCGCAAAAGCTTGACCATCTTTGGCGCTCCCCAATCCGGAACTATCGATGGAACAGGAGGTTGTGGCACGCCATCCAAAGATGGTCATTTGACAATCTTTGTGACCATCTTTGAGACAATCTTTGGAGCCCTTGACCATCTTTGGTGTCGCATGATGTGAGAGACCGAGCGGTATTCCCCTTTCAGGGCAACGGCAATGGGATCACCAGGGCCCACGCTGCACCCCCGCGGGCCCAGGCGCCCCTTACCGTGGGCAGGCGCGCCGCTCGTCGGTATACTGTAAGGGAAATTCAACCGAGAGCGATCTCAGCGAAAGGTTTGCCTTCCGGGGAATTTGCTTTGAGGACACCCAACGGAGGGCTTTGACTTGGCGGGAGCCTCGCCCTCCCGGTGGCGAGACCCCATCCACCTCGTGTGGATGGTGAACCAGATCGGAGGCTAAACTGAACCCCATGACTCCAATCGAACCCCATCCGCCTTGTGCGGATGGTGAATCAGATCGCCGCTGGGGCGCTTGCGCGACGGAGTCGCCGGGTTTTCCGCGTGATTGTCATCCTGGGCCTGGCAGCACCGCCCTGGGGCTCTGTCAGCGGCGATCTCGCTCACCAATCCGGACTAGCCGGATGGGGTCGAACTTATGGCGAAACCCACGTCTAGCTGCCGATCTCATTCACCATCCGGACAAGCCGGATGGGGTCTATTTCGCCCAGCCGAAGTTCCTGTTCACCATACGTCGCGGAACGCGGCTTAGATTGCTCGGCGGGAGCCTCGCCCTCCCGACAGGATGTTCCTTTACACCTTAGGTCGCGGAACGCGACACAGATTGCTCCTCACCCCTACTATGCCCGATTCCTTCCGCCAGACGCTGGAAGTCTTCGACAACCAGTTTCCCGGCCGCGACTACCTGATCGAAACGGTCTGTCCCGAATTCACTTCGGTCTGCCCCAAAACGGGCCAGCCTGATTTCGGCGAACTGACCATCACCTACGTTCCCGACCGGCTCTGCATCGAACTCAAATCGCTCAAGCTCTACTTGCAGCAGTTTCGCAACGAGGGGATTTTTTATGAGCACGTCACGAATCGCATCCTCGACGACCTGGTCGCCGTCTGCCATCCCCGGCGGATGAAGCTCGTGGCGGCCTTCACCCCGCGCGGCGGACTCCGCACGACGATCACCGCCGAGTTCTCCTCGCAAACCGGCCCGGCCCGCTGAACGCTTTTTCCAGTCCACACGGCCAATCCAAGAACCCTCTCCCTGATCGTTGTCATGCAGACCGATTTCAAAGTCATTCCCGGCCAATCCGAACTCGACCAGATCGAACGCGATTTGCGATTCCATCCGGCGGTCAATCCGCACCCCCGCGCGTTGACCGCGGCCCAGATCGACCAGTTCAACCGGGAGGGGTATCTCCGCGGAATTCGCATCTTCAGCGAACAGGAGATCAATGACATCCGCGACTATTTCGATCGGCTCCTGGCCCAGGTCATCGCCGCCGGTGGGGACAGCTATTCCATCAGCACGGCCCATGCCAAGTATGGTCGCGTCTGGGATCTGCTCACTGATCGCCGAATCGTGGCGTGCGTCAGTGACCTTCTCGGGGAGAACGCCGTGGGGTGGGGTTCCCATTTCTTCTGCAAAATGCCACATGATGGCAAAGCGGTCGCCTGGCACCAGGATGCCAGCTACTGGCCGCTGACCCCCAGCAAGGCGGTCACCGCCTGGCTGGCGATCGACGATGCCGACGTCGAGAACGCCTGCATGCGGTTCATCGCCGGCTCGCAACATTTCGGCCACCTCACGTACCGTCCCAGCAGCGCGGCCGAGCACAACGTTCTCAACCAGACGATCGACAACCCGCTTCAATACGGCACCGAAGTGACGGACGAATTGCGGGCGGGGGAAATCTCCATCCACAGCGATCTGTTGCTGCACGGATCAGAAGCCAACGACTCCGACCGTCGCCGGTGCGGCCTCACGCTCCGCTATGCGGCCGCCGAAGTCCGCGCGCACATGGACTGGAACCTGAAAGGGGTCATCGTCGCCGGGCGCGACCCCTCCGGCCACTGGTCGAACCGCCCGCGCCCGGAATCCGACTGACTGCAACCGCTCCCCATCGGTCCGCCATGAACCGGCCACCCATCCCAATGCGATCGGTCCCCATTACCCGCCGCGCGGCACTGGTGGCTTCGGGATGTGGCCTGGCGGAATGGTGGGGCGCGCCGCATGCTGTTGCCGCCGAATCGACCGTTCCCGGCCCGGCAGCCACCGCCCGCTCGACGATCTTGTTCTTTTTGTGCGGCGGAGCGTCGCACATCGACACCTGGGACATGAAACCCCACGCCCCCAGCGAGATTCGGGGTGAATTTCAGCCGATCGATACCGCAGCGCCGGGCGTCCGGCTGTGCGAGCATCTCCCGCTCCTGGCCCGTCAGGCGCAGCATCTGGCAGTCGTGAATTCGGTCGATGGAAGCGATCCCACGAATTCGCACCTGGCGTATTACTACCACCTGACCGGGCACACGCTCGACGCCAGTTTCGTCGCGCTGGGGGGGAACCGTCGGCAGCAGCCGGACGATTGGCCCTTCATGGGCTCGGTTGTGGGATCGCGACTCCCACCGCATCCCGATCTTCCGAACGCCATTTCGCTCCCCTGGATTCCGGAAGGGCCTCCCGACATTCGGGCCGGACAACACGCCGGACGCCTGGGGGTGGAACATGATCCGCTGTACGTCCTGGGAAGCCAGGAGCAGCCGCTGCGGTTTCAGGCCCCGGCCCTGGTTCTCGAAGGACCATTGACTCCCGCGCGAGTGGACGACCGGCGGGAGCTCTTGGCGACTCTCGATCGCTCGCGGGGAGAGTTGGAACGTTTCGCCGCGACGCAAGCCTGGCGGCGGCACCAGACGCGGGCGTTTTCGCTGTTGACCTCGTCCCGCACGCTGCGGGCGTTCGATGTCGCGAGCGAACCGGCGGCGCTTCGCGCGCGGTATGGGGAGACGGCCAACGGGATGAGTCTGCTCCTGGCGCGGCGGCTGGTCGAGGCGCAGGTTCCCTTCGTCACGGTCTTCTGGATGCCCAACAAAAAGGCGGCCGAAGAACACAAATGTTCGAGCGCCGGCGGCTGGGACACGCATGGCAACAACTTTCATTGTTTGAAGAACCTGCTGCTGCCAGAGTTCGATCGCGGATTTTCGGCGCTGCTCGAAGACCTCGCGGATCGGGCACTGCTCGACACGACGCTGCTGTTGGTGACGAGCGAGATGGGCCGGCAGCCGAAGATCGGGGATCCGCGAACGGGGGGGGCCGCGGGAGCGGGGCGCGATCACTGGACCTATTGCCTCACCGATCTCTTCGCCGGGGGCGGAATTCGGGGAGGCCGAACGTTCGGCGCAAGCGATCGCCAGGGAGCGTATCCCTCCGATCGCCGCGTCACCCCGGCCGACATCACCAAAACGGTCTACCGCGCCATGGGCCTTCACGACCTGTCGGCGGTGGATAATCAGAATCGACCGTACCACTTGCTGGAAGAGGGGACTGCGATCAACGATTTGTTTGCGTGAGCTCGGCTCCTTCTACTCACGGAGAACGCATGGGAGCGCGGCACTTTTCCGATCCCTTTCTCACACTGGAATGACGCCATGTCTGCACGGTTTCTTCAGCGAAGGCAATTCCGATTGATGCTGGCTCTCGCAACGTCCGTTCTACTCCTGCGGGAATACCCACGAGCTTTCGCCGCCGACTTGCCTCCCAGCCCATCGATCCGGTGGCGCCTGGAGCGGGAATTGGCCACCCTGGGGAAAACGACGCTCGTCTCGTTCTCACTCGATAACAAGCGACTCATGTCTGCCAGTTATCCCATGGGATTGGAACAGCAGGTCCAACTGTTTGATGTCGCAACGGGGGCGAATCAGTCGAATTTTGAAGGGGCAGGACGCGGCGCACTCTCTCCGGACGGCAGATTCCTCGCTACGGTAGCCGCGGGAAGGATCGAAATCTGGAAACTCCAGACCGGGGACAAGCAGGCCATGCTGGCAGGGCACGATTCTCCGTTCACAGTGTCGGCGATCGCCTACAGCCCGGGTGGGGGACAGATCGCCACTGCGGGCTACGATCAGACGCTCCGATTGTGGGACGCGGCCACGGGCCGGCCGATTGCCGTTCTGCGCGGTCATGACAACTGGGTGTACGATGTCTCCTATTCGTCCGATGGCCGGTCTTTGGTTTCCGCAAGTCGGGATGGGACGGCACGAATCTGGGATACCGCCACCTTCGAGGAACGCCGGTCGGTCGCACATGGGGTGGCTCCACATGGCATCCGCTCGGCCATCCTGTCGACCGATTCAAAGAGACTGGCCACCGCCTGCTCGGATGGGACGATCAAGCTCTGGGATGCGGCGACCGGAGTCGAGCAACACAATCTGACTGGCCATACGGAGATGGTTTACCGAGTGGCCTTCCATCCTGATGGAAAAACACTCCTCAGCGCCAGTGCAGATGGGACGGCCCGGCTTTTGAATGTGGCCACCGGGGAATCGCACCACACGTTTCGGGACCACAAGGACCAGGTCACCAGCGTAGCCTTTTCACCGGATGGAACGAGGATGGCCACCGGGAGCTACGACGAAACGATTCGGCTGTATGTCGCCCCTTGAAAAGTTCACAAATTTTCTGATTTTTCCTCTTGCAGAATGCCGAAGGTTGATATAGTATTCTTTTGTCCAGTATAAAATACTGATCTGTTGTGATTGTTCCCCAGACTCTGACCAGGAGAAACCGATGTCCGCCAAAGTGACGAAACCGGCTCGAGCAGGCAAACCAGATTCCGACAGCGTCGACAACAAAATGCTGGAAAACGCCCTGGGGCAGATCGAAAAGACGTTTGGCCGGGGCTCGATCATGAAGCTCTCCGACCCCAACGGGGTGCCGATCGCCGGGATTCCGACCGGCGCCTTGTCGCTCGACCTGGCAATGGGAGGGCAGGGGTTTCCGCGCGGGAGGATCATCGAATTGTTCGGCCCAGAATCGAGCGGCAAGACGACGCTGGCGCTGCATGTCATCGCCAACGCCCAGCGGCTGGGGGGGATCGCCGCCTTCATCGACGCCGAGCACGCCCTCGATCCCGCCTGGGCCAAGCGGCTGGGGGTCAACCTCGAGGATTTGCTGGTGAGCCAGCCCTCTTACGGCGAAGAAGGCTTGCAGATCGCCGAAATGCTGATCAAGTCAAACGCCGTCGATTGCATCGTGATCGACTCGGTCGCCGCGCTGGTTCCCAAGTCGGAACTGGATGGCGAGATCGGCGATACGCACGTGGGACTCCAGGCCCGCATGATGAGCCAGGCGCTCCGCAAATTGACGGGTGCGATTTCCAAGTCGAAGACCTGCGTGATCTTCATCAATCAGATTCGCGAGAAGATCGGGGTCATGTTCGGCAGCCCGGAAACGACCCCCGGCGGGAGGGCGCTCAAGTTTTACAGCACCTGCCGCGTCGACGTCCGGCGGCTGAGCACGCTCAAGGAGGGGGAAACCTCGATCGGCATCCGGATGAAGGTCAAGATCGTCAAAAACAAGGTCGCCCCCCCCTTCCGCCAGTGCGAATTCGACATGCTGGGTGAAGAGGGGATCAGCCTGGAGGGAGACGTCATCGACCTGGCGGTCGAAGATCGGGTGATCGATCGAACCGGCACTTGGATGTCCTACGGCGACGTCAAGCTCGGCCAGGGTCGGGAAAAGGCCCGCGCCTTTTTGAAAGAGAATCCCAAGCTCCTACAGGAGATCATGGAGAAAGTCAAAGCCGCGCGCGGGGTTCGCGCTGGATCGGTCGAGGGGAACGGGCAGCCCGTTACGTCCGAGGAATAGCCCCCTTGACCTGTCCGCCGGGAGGGGAACTGGTTAGGCTGGAATGACCGGCCGACCTCGGGCCTCGGGCTTGGGGCCAGAAGTTGGGTGAACCGGCGGCGCGTCTCCAGTTGGGGGACGCGCGCGGAGGATCGGCGGAACTGGCCGCGGAGACGGCGCTCCGCGGCGGTTCGTGGACTTGCGCGAGGCGGATCATATGGCGCGGCAGTTGCGGCTGGTTTGGATGACTGGGCTGATGATCGTGGCGGCAGAGTGCGTGGTATCGGCGGAAGAGCCGTCGGGACTGGCGGCCGCCGCGGCTATTGAGAACGCCTTCGTCAAAGCGATCGAATCGGCGGAAAAATCGGTGGTGAGCATCGCCCGCGACAAGGTCCAGCCACCCCAGGCTGCGGTCATGAATCGACAGCGGAACGTTGGCCTTGACCGGCCGATCGGCATCGAAGACCCCAATTACATTCCCAGCGAGTATGGAGCGGGGATCATTCTGGATGAACGGGGATTGATTCTGACCAACTACCACCTGGTTCGCGGAGGGCCGATCGAAGGCCGCGCGGATCCGAAAGGAAACCAGGTGTTGTATGTGCGGCTCCCCGATCGCCGGGGGTTTGAGGCGCTGATCTACGCCGCCGACCCGCGGAGCGATTTGGCGGTGCTGAAGCTGATCTCCCCCGACATGCAGCCGATTCCCAACCTGCACCCCTTAAAACTGGGAAACGCCTCGACGCTGCGCAAGGGGCAGCTGGTTCTGGCGCTGGGGAACCCGTATTTGATCGCCCGCGATGGTTCGGCGAGCGCCACCTGGGGGATCGTCAGCAATCTGACCAGGCAGGCGATGCAAGATACTGATCTGGGGGAGATGGAGGCCCGTCGTCGTGAGACGATCCAGAACCTGGGGGTGCTGATCCAGGTGGACACGCGGCTGGAGCTGGGAACCAGCGGAGGGGCGCTGCTCAACCTGCAGGGAGAGTTGATCGGCATCACGACGGCGCTGGCGTCGATTGTGGGCTACGAGAAGTCCGCCGGTTTCGCCGTTCCCATCAACGACTCGACGCGGCGGATCATCGAGTCGCTGCGGCAGGGAAAAGAGGTCGAATATGGATTTCTGGGGATTATCCCCTTCGACGTCTCGGCCAGGGAGTTTTCGGAAGGGTTGGCGCCGCTGGCGGCCCGCTGGAACCAGCATGGCGCGGCGCGAATTCAAAAAGTCGTCGAGCACCTGCCAGCCGAGCGGGGGGGGATGATGGACAACGACATCGTGTTCCGCGTGGGAGACAAACCGGTCCTGTCCAAAGCCGACCTGATGCGGGAGATCGGATTGCTCGCGCCGGGGACAACCGCCCGCATCCGCGTCTGGCGACACCATCCCAACCAGGGGGGGCGCGAGTTGGAACTGGCCGTCGAAGTGGGCAAATGGCCAGCGGTTGACGAAGAGGGAATTGTCGCCCCCAAGCCGCTGCGCGATCCGTGGCGGGGAGTCGATTACGACTACCCGACCGCGCGGCTGCGCTCGTTCAGTCAGCCGCAGTATGGCGCTGGCTCGGTACGGAACGACGGGGTGTTGATCACCGACGTGGCCACCGATTCGCCGGCGGCGGCGGCCGAACTCAAAACGAACGACGTGATCACCCATGTGAAAGGGAAGGCAGTCCATTCTCCCCGCGAAT
This sequence comes from Planctomycetales bacterium, assembly GCA_046152955.1. Lineage (GTDB taxonomy): Bacteria > Planctomycetota > Planctomycetia > Planctomycetales > Planctomycetaceae > SIAF01. The sequence continues at coordinate 10,261 of JBJXGA010000256.1, forward strand.
TCCTGGAACTGGTGCGCGGAGAAACCGGCCCCGTCCCGCTGCAAATCCTCCCCGGTGCCTCCGCGCGTCCCGTGTCCCGAACCGTGGAAGTCAAGCCGCGGTGAGAACGCCGCTTCAATTTGCCGTTTCGGCTCACTAGAATCGCCATCTTCCCAAGGGACGACCCCCTGGGTGGCCAGCCCGCCCGCGTGCTGCGCTATGGCGTCGCCTGACTATTCCGGCCCGATCATCCGCTCCATGAAAACCGACGAACTGCGTGAATCCTATCTGTCGTTCTTTGAATCCAAGGGTTGCGTCCGCAAAGCGAGCGACGTTTTGGTGCCGCGCGGTGATCCGACCGTGTTGTTCACTCCCGCGGGAATGAACCAGTTCAAAAACCAGTTTCTGGGGATCGGCAAGCTGGAGTTCAGCCGCGCCACGACCTGCCAGAAATGCCTGCGCACCGGCGACATCGACAACGTGGGGAACACCGCCTACCACCACACGTTTTTCGAGATGCTGGGGAACTTCTCGTTCGGCGATTATTTCAAGAAGGAAGCGATCCACTGGGCGTGGGAGTATCTGACGAGCGCCCGATGGCTGGGATTGGCCCCCGAGCGGCTGTCGGTGACCGTCTATCTGGACGACGATGAGGCGTACAACATCTGGCACGACGAGATCAAGGTTCCCGCCGATCGCATTCGCCGCGAGGGAGAAAGTGAAAACTTCTGGCCCGCCAGCGCCCCGTCCCAAGGGCCTGACGGGGTCTGCGGCCCATGCAGCGAAATCTACTACCAGGCCCCCGGCGCCAAGAGCAGCGTGGAAATCTGGAACCTGGTGTTCACGCAATTCAATCGCGTGGGGAACCCTCCGCAGAACTTGCGGCCCCTTCCCAAGAAGAACATCGATACCGGGATGGGACTGGAGCGAACCGCCGCCGTGTTGCAGGGGGTCGAAAGCAATTTCGAAAGCGACGCCCTCCGCCCGCTGTGCGTCGCCGCGGGAGAAGCGGTCGGAGTCCAGTATGCCTATGCCACCCCTCACGGCCGTGCGGTGCGAAGGATCGCCGACCATCTGCGGGCGGTGACGTTTTGCATTCACGAGAACGTCGTGCCGGGGAACGAGAAGCAGGCCTACGTCGTCAGGCAACTCTTGCGCCGTGCGGTGCTCGAAGGTTATCTGGTGGGGCGCAAGCAGCCGTTTCTGCACACGCTCGTTCCCACCGTGGCGCAGATCATGCGCCGACCCTACCCCGAGTTGTCGGAAACGATCGAGCGGGTCTCGGTCGTGATCAAGGCCGAAGAAGAGTATTTCCTGCACACCGTCGAGAAGGGGCTTCGCAAACTCGACCGCTGCATCGACGGGGTCCGCCGCGAGGGGCGCGACGTGATTTCTGGCGACGACGCCTTCGACCTGCATCAGACCGACGGGTTCCTTGTGGAATTGACCGAAGCGATCGCGGCCCGCAACAACCTGCGCGTCGATAAGGGGCGTTTCCGCGAATTGATGGAGAAGCACCGCGGCATCAGCGGCAGCGAGGCGTTCGCCGATTCGGTGATGAAGGCCGGACCGCTCGACGTGCTCCGCGAAACCAGCAACGGCACCGAGTTTCTGGGTTACGACACGACTGAGGCGCCGGGCGAGATCGTGGGGATCGTCGCCGAAGAACGACTGGTCGATGCGCTCCGCGAGGTGGGACACGAACAGCCGGTCGTCGTAGTCCTCGATCGCACTCCCTTTTACGGCGAGGCGGGGGGACAGGTCGGCGATACCGGGGTGCTGGAAAACGACCTGTGTACGTTTGCCGTCCAGGACACGCAGCGGCACGGCGGGTTCATCGTGCATATCGGCCACCTCCGTCGCGGAGAGTTGAAGGTTGGAGATCGGCTAACGGCGAGGATTGACGCGGCACGCCGCGCCGGCATCCGCCGGGCGCATTCCGCCACGCACCTGTTGCATCACGCCCTGCAACAGACGCTAGGGACGCATGCCACCCAGCGGGGTTCCAAGGTGGACGCCGACTGGCTCCGGTTCGACTTCACGCAGCCCAAGGCGATCCCGCGCGAGCAGCTCACCCACATCGAAAACCTGATCAATGCCCGCGTCGCCGAAGGGGCGCCCGTCACCTGGGAGGTGATGGAACTGGAGCAGGCGAAGTCTTCCGGTGCCACGGCGCTGTTTGGGGAGAAATACCCCGACCGTGTCCGGGTCGTCACGATGGGGGACTTCAGCCGCGAATTGTGCGGCGGGACGCACCTGTCCAATACCGGCCAGGTCGGCTTGTGCAAGATCATCGGCGAAGAGTCAGTCGCCGCCGGCACCCGCCGGATCACCGCCCTCACCGGCGCCAAGGCGCTGGAAAAGATTCGCCACGACGAACAACTGCTGATCGAACTGGCGCAGGTGGTCAAGGCGCCACGCGTGGAAGATCTGCCCCACCGCGTGGCGGCCCTGGTTGAAGAGGTCCGCACGCTCAAACAGAGCCTGAGCAAACTGAACACGCAGGCCGCCGTGGGACTGGTCGACGAATTGGCCGCGCGGGCAACCGACGTGGGAGGGGTGAAAGTCATCACCCACCTCATCGAGGGGGGAGACGCCGATCAGCTCCGCGCGCTCATCGATCAGTTGCGACGCAAAGTCTCTCCGCTGGCGGTCCTCTTGGGAACCGGCGGCGACGGCAAGGTGCTCCTGATCGCCGGATTGAGCAAAGAGTTGATCGAGCGCGGATTGAACGCCGTCGACTGGGTCAAAGCCGCGGCCAAAGTGGTCGGCGGGGGAGGGGGGGGTCGCCCCGATCTGGCCCAGGCCGGAGGCAAACACCCCGACAAGCTGCCCCAAGCGCTGGTGGAAGCTGTGGAGTATCTGCGAGCAAAGCTATGACCCGGCGAGCCGTCCGGTCAGGTTCCAAATCGCACCCCGCCTTGACGCTGATGACAGCGCGTAGCTGGCGGGATGGTGATTTCTGGCAGTTGGTTGGCAATCGTTCATGCGTTCGAGCCGTATTGAACCGCACCGTCAAGCGACCAATTTCCCGGAAGCGAGAGGGTCTGCTGATTGATTCGCTCCCATTGATCGGGTGTGACATCCAGAATACAGAGCCTGTGTGCAGTCACCGTTCCGGAATCAACCCCAAAATCGATCGGCTCCAGGAGTTCGTCCTCGCTGTTGCCGATGAGGTGATTGACTTCGACCAAACGGATTTCTCGTTCGTCGGCATTCGCTGGGAGGTAATGCACCGCCGCAATTCCCGGATCGGTCGAAAGGTGCTCAGTGGCATACCATCGAGCAATCGAGTCCCGGTCGAACTCTGCAGCCTGCATCAACATGGACGCGCCCGTACGGGTCAATGGGAACACGGAAAAACCGATCGGAGCAACGCCAGCCCGGTGGTATTGAGCCAACGCTGACACTACGATTAAATCGTCCGCGTCGTTGAAATGTCAAGGCGAATTCCGTGCCAACCAATTCGACGACCCCACAGACTCGCTCCCATCCCCGCAGACCGGACGGCTGACGCCGACCGTTCGCCTGGTCATTACGCCAATCCGCGTTGCTTCAATTCGGCCAGGACGTTTTGCACGATGGCGTCCACTTCGGCGCGGTCGACTGGCGGGCTGCTGGAGACCGGGCAGCCGCCGACCGGCTGGTCGGTGAATCCCTGCGCCGCGAGCAGGCATTGCAGCGTCTTGCTGAGGCTCGCCAGGTCGGTTGTCTGCTCGGGTGAGAGGGGTTGCCGACCCGTGCCCATGTTGAAACCGCGGAGATTGACCGCCGCCCGAAACCCTTCGGGAAATTCGGCGGAATAGATCATCGTGTCGAACAGCGTCACCAGGTCGTACTGCACCTGCCGCGCCTCGTCGAGCCGGCCTGCCAGCGTCAGGTCATACAATTTGCGGGTGATTTCCGGCACGACCCCCGAGGTGGCGTTTGTTCCGCCATCGCAGCCGATGAGCAGCAAGGGCATCAGCGCGGCGTCCCAGCCGGTGAGAAAGCTGAAATCCGGGCGATGCGGTCGAACTGCCTTAATCATTCGGATCATGTGCGGAATGTCCCCCGAAGAATCCTTGATGGCGACGATCCGTTCGAAATTCTCCGCCAGCCTTTGCACCGTGGGGACATCGATCGGACTGGCGAACAGGGGGATGTTGTACAACGTGACGTCGATCGGGGTGTTCTTCCCGATCTCCGCAAAGTAGGCGTAAACCGACGCCGGGCTGAGCTTGTAATAGAACGGAGCGACGATCGCCACCGCCCGCACTCCCAGACTGTGGTAATACTCGCAGGCGCGTATCGTTTCGCGAACGTTGGCTTCCGCCGCTCCGGCCAGAATCGGCACGCGGCCCCGCGCCTGATCGGCGACGATCTCGATGATCCGCCGCCGCTCCTCGACCGTGAAGCGCGTGAACTCTCCTGTCGATCCGTTGGGATACAAGCCATGCACGCCACGCGCAATCAGCCAATCGACGTAACGCCGCAGTTCCGGCTCGTGGATGTCTCCCTGACTGTCGAGGGGAACGAGGTTGGGAGTGAAGATTCCGGTCAATCGTTGCGAGTGGGCCATGGTCGTTGGCTGGTGAGTCGTCGTGCGGATAGGCACTGGATGCTGGAAGAACAGGTGGCGGCAAATGCTGCCGGTCTTCAACAAGCCTATCGTACAAAATGAACCTGAGAGGGGGATCAGCGGCCGGAATCTTAGCTCAGATCGCCCGACTTGCCAACAATGCCGGTTGGGACGGCGCAGCGGGGAGGAGGCCGCGCGGGACGATTGTGCAGCGGTTGTCGATTCTGCTGGCTAGTGTCTCGATCGACAAGCGGGGGGACGCGGAGATCACAGCGCGGCCTGGGGCCGCAACCAAAAAACGGATTGAACCGAAGAACACTGAGTGGTTTCGCGGGAGGTTCGTCCCCCTATCGCGCGATCACGATTGCTCACGCGGAGACGCGGAGGCGCGGAGGGGTTGCCGACTCGGTTGTCATCGTCGCGATCGACCGTCTCGGCGTCCAAGGAACGTGTACTGTGGCCTCCCAACAGCGGGCTCTGACTTTCTCGACCGCACATTGGCGGCTCACGAGGACGTTCGCCCTCCCGGTGCGCTGTTCCTTGACACCACACGTCGCGCAACGCGACCAAGATCGCTGAGCGCTAGCGACGGTTCACTTGCCCCTGGGCAAGCGTCCTGGCACCTGCAATGCGGTCACTTTCACTTTGGCAGTTCCCCGATTGTTGTGATACGCCCCCAGCGCATCGTTCACGAACAGATACAGCCGGCCCGATCGCCGGGCCTCGAAGACGCACCCCTGGCCGATGGAAATCGTGTCATCGAACTCCGGACCGATCGCCCCCAGCAGTTTGAACCATGGCTCCTTGGGATTGCGGCGCGACAACCCCGCCAGCCGCAACGCGACATGCGGCGGGTCGATGAATCCCTCGGCATTCGCGGGGATCGTGGCGTCACGCCACGGCTTCTCCGGGTCGCCTTCCACCGGAATCTCCTGCACCTGAATCTGATACCAGCCCCCTTGTTGCACCCAGGCCTGGGTGGAGAAATACGGCACTCTTGAGTCAAACGTGAATTCCTGGACGTCCCCCGTATGAAACGGCGGCCGCGCCAGATCCGGTTGCGGATTGTGGAAGAACATCGGCGCCAACCACCGCCACAGCAGAAACGCGAGCAACAACAGGGAGCTGACGAAGACCAGCTTCGGGACGATGAATCGGTAAAACCAATTCGCAAACAGGTCCGTCCGCAGGTTCTCTCGAATCGCCGCCGGCCGCCAGCGGGGAGGCTGGGCGGGGGTGGAGCTCTTGCCCGGCGGCCCCTTCAACGTCGCCAGCCAGGCGTCGCCAAACCGGCGGCGGACTTTGGCGACGAGTCGCCCCCTGACCACCCAGATGACGACAAACGACACGAGCAGGCCAAACACCGCCGGGGGATGTTTCGCCAGCGCGGCCAGTCCGGGATCGAGATAATCGGGAACCACCCAGGCGGCCAGATCGAGCAGCGGGCGGTACACCACGTAGAATCCGTACTGGAGCCTGCCCCACGCTGCAACATCGGCTTCCATCGGCTCTTGACCGCTGTAATGCGACGCCAGAAAAATCGCAATCATCCCCCACAGGATCATCATGCCATACTGCACGCGGGAGTACCAAATGGCGTCGTCGCCATATTTTTGCAGTCGCATTCGTTCGTCGGGATTCTGTTCCTGGCGTGGGATGGGCGCCACGGCGGTCGGGTCGATGTCGTAGTCTTTGGGAATTCCGGTGGGAGCATAGTTGTCGGTCCGCGTCCCAATCCGGCACAGGACACTGCTGTGAATTGTCGGTTTCCGGATTCCCGCAGTAGCGCACAAAGTCGCCAGATCGCGCGGCCGATAGCGATAGATGACCCCCACTCCCGATCGAGAATCGTGCATCTTCCCCAGGGGATCCGCCTCCTGGAGATAGGACTGCCGCAGGACGTCGTCAAATACCAGTCCGCACCGTGCGGCATGGTCTATCATCCAATTCAGTGAGACGTGCGCCAGCTTGTCTTGCGGATAACCCCCACCCACGTCGGCATGCATCCCGGGAAACCAGGTCTGCACCACCGTCTGCGATGCCTGCAACGTCCGCAGCACCTGTTGCTTGGTCTCGTCGAGTCGGGCTCCAAACGCGCGACACCCGTCCGCCCTGGGAATCGGACGTTCCTGACAGTCCCCTACCCAATCGAACGGCGTGTTTTCGATCCAGAGTTTCGGATGGAACGTGTGTCGCTCGTCGTCGATCGACAGCGCATGGCGCGCGTGGCAGATCAAGGGATGCAGATCGTTCTCGATCACTTCCCCCTGCTGCTTGAGCCGCAGCGGGAAAAGCTTGAAGTACGCGTCCGCCAGTTCATCGATCGGCAGGCCATACGCTTCGACGGTATCCCACACCCCCACGAAATGCAGCGGAAACCAACCCGGCTCACCCGCCACATTGCTGGAGTCGATCAGCCCGTAATCCCGGCGAAACTTCTCGGGAAGGCCGTCGGATGGATTCCACACCTTGCGCTTTTTGTAGGCGGCAACCGCCTGCCTCGCCAATCGGGCGATCGCTTCGTCCCCCACCTGATCCTGCGGCAGCGATTGGCCATTCTCGCGCGGCCGGGCGATCCCGCAGTAGTACAGCAGATTGGCAATCACCCGCACCGTGAACGCGCCGCGACTGAAACCAAACAGATAGATTTCGTCTCCCGGATCGTAATTGCGGAGAATGTGGGCGTAGAGACTGGTCACGTTCCGTTCCAGACCATACCCCGTGGCGCCGGCGGCGAGCTTCAGGAATTTGAATTCTTCGGTTCCCACGCCGTCGTCATAAAAGACGCGCTGCTCGCCTTGCGTCGAATCCGCCGGGTCGCCGCCGGCCGGAAGCCGCCGGACCGCCTCGTACAGCCGCCAGACGTTGGTTCCGTTGAGCTTGTTCCCGGCATTGCCCGTGCCGTCGGAGCAGAGGACGAGTCGTTTCATCAGTCGCGAGCCTCCAGCGAGGAGATGAGAAACCGATCAATCGTCCGAATTGTAATCGGCAGACGCGGCAAAACGCCAATGCGGAGCGGCATCTCTCCTGGCAGTCGCAGCGATCCACCAGGCGGCGCCGGCCCGCTCAGCGATCCGCGGCGGTGGGGAGCCGGCCAAACAGCATCCGACCGGCGCTGGCCTGCAGCACGCTTTTGACGACGATTTCGGTATCGCGGCCGATGCATCCGGCGCCATCCTCGCAGACCACCATCGTCCCGTCGTCGAGATATCCCACTCCCTGGCCGGGGGTCTCTCCCGCCTTGATGATCTTGATCGTCAGCCGCTCGCCGGGCAAATGTCGCGGCTTG
>JBJXGA010000273.1:0-4519 GCA_046152955.1 Planctomycetales bacterium
TTTTTACCCTGCCCGGCCGATCCGTGGGGAAGGCCACCTGAAAACGCCCCCGGCGGCCGGGTGGCACCCGGCCCTCACCCACGTCCCAGGTAATCCTGCTCCACGGGGAGCCCGATCGATTCCAGCATGTTGACGTGCCGGGGAAGCGAGACCATGGTCAGGGCCACTTCGGCGATGGTGGCCGAGTCCATCATCGGCTCGGCGTCCGATTCCGATCCCGAATTCTGCCGCCGTTCCACCAGGACGTTGCCTGGGTGCAGGCAGCTTGCCGCGATGCCGTAGGGGCGGCCGTCCAGGGCGATTGCTTGCGTAAGGCCCCAGACGCCGAACTTGGCGGCGCAGTAGGCCGCACTCCCCGCGCGCGGTCGCTGTGCCGAAATCGATCCAATATTCAGGATCCGGCCACCCCCCTGCGATTTCATAGCGGCGAAGGCGCGGCGGCTGCACAGGAATGTCCCGGTCAGGCAGGCCCCGATCACGTTGTTCCAGGCGGCCAGCGATAGCTCATCCAGCGGGCCGCCGTCGAAGGCGCCGGCATTGTTGACCAGGATGTCCACCCGCCCAAAGCGCTCCAGGAGGGCGGCAAAAAAACGGTCGACACCCGGCTCGTCGGTCACATCGAGCGGTTGCCAGAACACGTCCGCGCCGGCCGCTTGCAGCTCCTGGGCGGTCTGAGACAGTTTCTCGGCATTGCGGGCACACAGGGCGAGCCGGGCGCCGGCGGCGGCAAACGCGCGGGCGATCGCTTTGCCGATCCCCTGATTGGCGCCGGTGATGACGGCGACTTGGTTGGCGAGTTTGGACATGGTGTGTGGCGGGTTGGCTCCTGGTGGGAATGAGATCAACAGAAACAAGGACTGTGTTTAAACGATGGCCGGAGGACTGCTCTGGCGCGAGGCTTACCATCCCGGAGGCCGTTTTCCCGTCGGGTCAATCAGCCACAGCCAGTCGTCCAGCAAAAACTCCACGCGGGCCGCCAAGAGGGCGATGCGGCCCATCACGGTAAATGCAAACGAAGCGCCGAAGGTCACCATCAAAAACCAGATGCCGACGCGCGACACCGCTCCCACCAGCCCCTTGTGTTCGACCGAGAAGAAGAAATAGGTCAGACACGACAACACGCCAATGATCAGTCCGATGTTCCGGATTGATCCCCACGGATCGAATCGGCCATTCACCATCACGATCAGGGGAATGATCGTGCTGCGGATCTGGCTGACAAAGTCCGCATCGAGAAAATTGACCAGTTTCAACCCGGCAAACGTCCCGACGACGAACGCCAGCGGCCAGCGGGCAATCCATCCGCCGCGCGGAAGCAGACGCCACAGCAGCATGATCCCCAGCATCAGCGGGATCAGATACAGCAGATTGGGCTCTTTGGTTCGCTCCAGATCGGGAAGCGCCCAACCTCGCACCAGTGCCGGCGCCAGGTTCGCCAGCAATTTGTCGACGATGCCGTCGTAAAATCCCACCACCATGGCCCAGGCCGCCGTCACTCCCACGAACACCGACTCGGCCAGTTTGTACAGCGGGTTGTCACGATACAGGAATGACAGAATGGCGAGCGTACACAAGGCTGCGGCCCACAATCCGATCGTGCGCGGGACGCTCAACACCGCGTCGGGATGTTTCGGTTCGGCTTCGGTGAATCGGATGCGCGTGTCGGTTTCGGACTTGGGGGCGATCCGTTCCGCTTTGACGTAGGCACGGCCCATGCCACCGGGGGAAAACGCCGCCCGATACGCGAGCCACAGCCCCGCGATGACGAATAGTACGGTCCAGCCAACTATGCGCCAGTTCATCGATCCCCCCGCCAGCGATCGACAAAATGGATCGTATTTCCCAGAAGGATCAGCCCCATCACCAGCAGGTGTCCCCAGAATTGGGGCGCCATGCGTCGGATTCCCTCATTGAGCCGCGGTTCCCTGAATCGCGGATACTTCTCCCCTAGCGCCGCCTCATATTCGGCCGCCCCTTTGACCGCCGCTAAGAGTCCCAGCATTTGATTGGGGATGTAGGGGTACGCTTGAGGCGCCCCGACCGCCGTCGTCCCCGCGGCGAAGGGAATGCCGTAGGGAGTGGCGGCATACTGCACCCATTCCTTAAAGCCCGGATAGCCCGTGCTCAGATCGAGGATCAGGTCCACGTCCTGCAGGTTGGTGAGGTTCTTGGTGAGCGGCAGGTCGTCGAGACTGGCGCCGTCGGTGTCGGTCGGAAATGCCGCGCGCAGACTGAGGGCCGACAAGGCGATCACCACCTCGTATCCCTGGCTGAATCCCAGGTTGACGTAGTCCTCACCCGGTTCCAGCTCCAGATCGGCAAACTCGGTCTCAAGCACCTTGCGGATCGCCTGATCGATCACCGGTCCGCCGGCTTCATACAGCGTCAGGAACAGAATCTTGTGGCGTTTCAAGCAGCAATGCCGCAGAAAGGCAGTGGACATCGGCCCCAATTCTCCGCTTGATGCCGGACTGTAGTCGTAGGCGATCAGAACGATCGATCCTTCGGGAAGACTTTCAATCTTGCGAAAGACGCTGAGGACAAATGGCGTGGGGCGCTCCGGACAGGTCTTCTGCGCGAGGATCGGGCCGACGACAGCCAGCAGCATCGCCAGGAAAATCCAGCGCCGATCGAGTTGTTTGAGGAGATTCAACACGCCGTCAGTCTCCCTCCGAACCCAGGTACGACCGATCGACTCCCAGCAACACTTTTAACGACGTGGCGGCGACTCCCAAAGCGATGCCAATGATGATGGCCCGTTGCCCAGCGGTGTTTCCCACCGCCAGGATGATCCCCGTCAATCCGGGAAACGTCAGCGCCGAATACTCTTCCGGGACTCCCGAGGTCAACCAGTCGCCGGCATACGTCCGCCCGAGCAACACGATGAAGGCGGTGACCAACAGGATCGTCGCTTCGGCGTTTTTGGCGCGAAAGGCGCGAAACGCCGCCGACGAAACGTAGAACGCCAGCAGCGCAAAGATCGTCGCCTCCAACGGACTGTACAAATACTGATAAAGCCACCACAGCACGCTCCCCTCGGCCTGATAGCTTCCCGCCCAGGGGTTGTCGGGATGGAGCGCCGGGGCCGGCACCCCGATCTTGAGAATGCCCGCAGCCAGGGTCACGACGAACGCCGCCAGCGTCACTGCCGAATAGCCCCACCCCGCGCGGCGCGCTGAGATTTTTCCCAGATGATACGAAAACAGATTGGCTCCTCCGAGCACAAACGCGAACGCCGCCAGGATATCAAACCACTTGCTGACTTCCGCCTGCCAACTCTGCGCGGCGGGGATGAAATAAGCTGTGATCATGATGAATCCGGTCGCGGCGGCAATCAGCCACGGGATCGTGCTCTTCATCCCATCCCTCCACGCCCCAGGATCGTATCCCGCAAATAGGTCAGCATCTTAGAGGCGATGGAATCGGCGGAGGTGTACATCGCGACCGTCGCCAGGAGGCATCCGACGAGCAACAGCGCGACTGCCAGCAGCTTGCCGACATCCTGTCCCTTCAAGCTCCCCAACTGATCCGGCTCTCCCGAGAGATACGCCGACGCGGCAAACAGTTCTTCGCCGAGCAGCGTGTAATCGCAAGCGGCGACGAAAAACGGGAGCTGCGACGCTTCCGCCGTACCGGCGATCTGCAAGGCCCCCACCGCATTTCCCGTCTCCGCGAGGATCAACGACTCGGCAAAGAACGTCCCTGCATAAAAGCAGGCCGCCGGCTGTTCGCGAACCATGTATCCCGTGAGATGCGCCACATACGCGAATTGTTCATCAGTGACATAGTAAATCTGGTGTTCGTCATACGCTTCCGGACGCCCGGCAGCCAGAAACGACGCGGCCACTGTCTCACGCGCCGCGGTCATCACCATGGAACGACTGGTGGGGACGGTGATCGAGGAATCGTATTCGGCCACCGTCCGCGCCACGTGCGACAAAATATTGATCCCCGCCACGGTGGCGATCTCGTTCATGTCCTGAATGCCAGGGACGAACAACACGGGACGCCCCATTTCCGTGGCTCGTCCCACCGCCTCGCCGATCGCTTTTAGACCGGCGATTTCACGAATGTACAGCTTTCGTCCCGAGCGCGCCAGCCGCGTGAACCAGATCACCGACCCGCAGACCAGCACCACGATCACTCCAAACCAGAGCCGACTGCGGTCGATCCATTGCCGCTCCGCCTGCACCGGTTTGGCCAGCGCAGCCGGTTCCGAGCGGCTGTGGTCAGTTCCGATCGCCCGCACCCAATAGATGTACGATACGCCGCGCTGGCACTGCTGATCGGTAAAGCGCTGGATGCGGTAGGGAACGTCGCCGACCGGTTCCACAGCGGAGAGGTCGGAGAGTCCCTCGGCCTGGGCGACGGGAACTCGAAAAATCTCGTAGCCCTGCACACGTCGCGGGGTCTGATCGCGGCGATCGTCGGATGACAATGTCCAGGTCAGATCGATGGCGGTCCCGACGTCGTTGGGATGGTCGCGGGCCGTCAGCTTCGTGGGGGGGGCCGGCGGATT
>JBJXGA010000274.1:0-29742 GCA_046152955.1 Planctomycetales bacterium
GTTCACCGAGGGGCTAACGCCTCTCGATCCATTGTTCCTTTCGTGTACCTCCAGAAGGGGGGTGACCCGTGTTCCTGTTCCAACGTGACAAGATTCGCTCGTACGAGGTGGGGCTGCTGTTCCGCGACGGAGAGTTTCGCGGACTGCTGGCCGCGGGGTCGCACTGGCATTTCGATCCCCTGCGGAAGGTGCGGGTGGAGGTCGTCTCGCAGCGCGACTCGTGGCTCGTTCATGAGAAGTTGGACCTGATCGTCAAGTCGGGGGCGCTCCGCGATCGCGCCGTCGTCCTGGACTTGCAGGACCACGAGCGGGCTCTGGTCTGGATCGACAACCGGTTCAGCCACATCCTGCCGCCGGGACAGTACGCCTATTGGACGGGGCAGAAGCAGGTCCGAGTCGAAGTCGCTGACATCCGACCGGTCCGCTTCGCGCACGAACAGTTCAAGGTGATTGTCCGCTCGCCGCTGGCGGGGCGCGTCCTTGACATCTGCACGGTTCAGCGCGACCACGTGGGGGTGCTGTTCATCGACGGCCGATATGTCGAGACGGTCCAGCCGGGGGAATACGCCTTCTGGAAGGGACCGGCGGAAGTCCGGCTGGTCGAAGTCGATCTGCGGGAGACAATCGTCGACGTCGGCGGCCAGGAGATCATGACGGCCGACAAGGTGACGTTGCGCCTCAACGCCGTCGTGACCTACAAGGTCGCCGACGCACGGAAGTCGATCAGCCAGACCGACGATGTGCGGCAGGCGCTCTACCGCGACACGCAGCTCGTGCTGCGCGGCGTGGTGGGGACCAGGGAGTTGGATCCCTTCCTGACGGACAAGGATGCCGTCGCCAGGGAGATCGAGGAGAACGTCCGTCGCCGGGCAGGAGAGCTGGGGCTGGAGATCGCCTCGGTCGGCATCCGGGACGTAATCCTTCCGGGCGAAATGAAGGATCTGATGAACAAGGTCACGGAGGCCCGCAAGGGGGCCGAAGCGAACTTGATCTCGCGGCGCGAGGAGACGGCAGCCATCCGCAGCCAGGCGAATACGGCCAGGCTGCTGGCGGAAAGCCCGACCCTGATGCGTCTGCGGGAACTGGAAGTCCTGGAAAAGATCGCCTCGGCGGGCAAGCTCAACATTGTCCTGGGGGACAAGGGGCTGGCCGACAAGGTGGTCAATTTGCTGTGACGTTGGAAAGAATCCTACGAAGCCCTCTGGCCTGAGCGATCAGGTCAGAGGGCTGTTTGTGTTTTGGAGGCTGGTTGGCACTCGCAACCGCGATCCTGCGGAATGCTACGTTGGTGAATCGGACGATAGGCTGTGCTCCACACCCCTGGTGTGACTATCCTGTGGAATGCCGTCGGTGCTTTTCAGGGAATCGTCTGATGAGAAGTCGTCCATGATCCACGCATTGCCGGGGATGGGGGCAGATCGCCGAATGTACTCCACCGTTTGGTCAGAACTTCCTGGATTTCAGGCCCATGATTGGCCGCAGATCGTTCGTCCGGCGTCTCTCTCAACAGTCGCCCAGGCGGTATGTCAATCGGGTCCCATCCAGGATGGCGATGTTCTGATTGGCGCCTCGCTGGGGGGAATGATCGCCTGTGAAATTGCTAAGCTGCGGCGCATTCCCCGGCTCTACCTGGTGTCGAGCGCGGTTGATCGGAGCGAAGTCAATCCACTCCTCGCGCTGCTGAGTCCGCTGGCGCGCTTCGCACCGATCGAGTGGGCTCAACTGTCTGCCGGACGAGTTCCCGGCGAACTGGCGCAGATGTTTGCCCGGAGCGATGCGGCGTTCGTCAGGACGATGTGCCAGGCGATTTTCGATTGGGATGGCCTGGGGGCGACGACAACGCGGGTGATTCGCCTCCACGGACGGCGCGACTTGGTGATTCCCCCGCCCCCCCAGCCTGACCTGTTGTTGGACGCAGGACACTTGATGGCCATGACCCACGCGGCGGAATGCGTGGAGTTCATTCGCGGGACGCTGGAATCGAAGTAGGCAGAGGTCTCGGCACGGCCTGCAGCCGAAACCAAACGAGGATTGAACTTGTGAGTGAATGATTCGGGCAGGTGAATTCTCTCGCTGTGACACGACTGCGAAGGATTCAGGCGGCGAGCATCACGCAAAAGAAACAGGGGGCTTACGCCCCCCGCTCGCCTGGTTGATGAGCACAACGATGCTGCGCAACAGGGCGCGTTGTCCGCTACGCCGTCGCCGCCAGTTCCGCGATCGGTTTGCCGTCCGTGACGATCGGGGTCGGACGGCCGGCACGGTCGGGAATGGCGACCCGTTCATAGTCGATTCCCAGGTGGCGATAGATCGTTGCCAGAAAGTCTTGCGGACCGACACGGCGGCTGACCACGTCTTCGCCGCGGCGATCGGTTCCGCCGATCACCTGTCCCGTCTGAATGCCTCCACCGGCCCAAATCATCGAATTGGCCCGCGGCCAATGGTCGCGGCCGGGCTGAACGGTTCCAGCCGGGGCGCTGGCCACTCCTCCGCCACTGCTGGCGACGTGGGAGATCCGCGGAGTGCGTCCGAACTCGCCGGTGACGATCACCAGCACCCGCTTATCCAACCCCCGTTCATAAACGTCGTTGATGAGTGCCGCAACCGCCTGATCGAAATAGGGAGCGCGAAACTTCAGCGCCTCGAAGACGTTGTGATTGACCGCATGGTCATCCCAGTTGGCGACACGACCGCACAGCGGTCCATCAAAGGTTGTCGTCACGATCTCCACCCCCGCCTCCACCAACCGCCGCGCCATGAGGCATTGTTGTCCCCATTGATTGAGTCCGTACCGCTCCCTGACCTCCGGACGTTCCTGTTTGAGATCAAATGCGCGGGACGCCTCGGGACTGGTCAACAGCCCCAGCGCCTGCGACTCGTAACCGTCCATCGCCCGCATCACCCCGGATTGGTCCAATTCGCGACGGAAGCCGTCAAAACTCAGTCGCAAGCGGCTCCGCTCACGGAGCCGGTCCGCCTGTGCGGGATCGGCCAGTCCGACATTGGGAACTTGAAAGGTCGGCGAGCTCGGATCTCCCGTGATCGCGAACGGCTCGTAGGACGGGCCGAGATAGCCGGGGCCGGCGATCACGAAACTGTCATACCGCACGATCGGGTTGACTCCGACGTAATTGGGAAGCCGGCGCTCTCCCCCGGAACGGAGATAGTGTGCGACAGTCATCACGTCGGGATAGACGGGAAATAACTTGTCTTGTGGATCGGGATCGCCCGACAGGAGTTGCAATGAACCGGAAGGATGCCCTCCCCCGGTATGCGCCATCGAACGGAGCAGGGCGAAACGGTGTGAGAGCCGGGCTTGTTCCGGCAGCAGTTCCGATAGGAACAATCCCGGAGTCTGCGTGGCAATCGGGGAAAACGGACCCCGGTAATCGCTCGGGGCCTCGGGTTTGCAATCGTAGGTGTCGAGGTGACTGCACCCGCCACGCAGCCAGACAATGATCACCGCCGTTCGCGAGGCGGACTCGGCGGCTCCCGCTTCGGCCCTCAGACGCAGCAGGCCGGGAAGCGACAATGCGCCGAAACCAGCCAGGCCGATCCGCAGGATTTCGCGACGGCTGCGGGGAGGGGAGGAGGACATTCGAGGGATGAGGGATGAAGGATGAAGGGCGAAGGACTGGTGGCTGTGAGGTTGATGCGTTGTTAGGTGAGGGTGAATCCCGGCAGCTTGACGATGGCACCTCCCTGGAGAGCCGACTGGTGGGCGCAGATTCCCACGCAGGTCCAGTTGGCGCTGGTGGGGGCATTGGGCCAGGGATCGCGCTGTTGCACCAGGGCGCTCACAAACTCGTTGACCAGGTGCGGGTGTGAGCCGCCGTGTCCCCCTCCCTGGATGAACGACAGGTGCTGCGAGTCGTGAATCTCTGCCGGGAGGGTGAAACGCCGGATCGGTTCGGGGAGCAGGTGGGCGTAATCGGGGACCTTGACTCGTGTGGGGATTTCCGGCTCGGGCTTTTTCGCCGTATGCAGGATGTGCTCTTCATGCTCCACGAGCGTCCACTCAAAACTCTTTTTTGTGCCATACACGTCGAAGCTCTCGCGGTACTGCCGGGCGGTGTCGTACAGGAAGCGCCAGATGTGGGCGGCGATGTCGGAGTCCTTGATCTTGATGTGGCACGATTCGACGGCGAACGTATTGCCCGACTTTTTCTGGATGTCTTCGCGGACCGTGCCGGAACCGAAACAGCTCACATAATCGGCCCGGCCGTCGACCAGCCCCAGGACGGGACTGACCACGTGCGTGGCGTAATGCATGGGGATCATCCGTTCCCAGTAGTCGGGCCAGCCGTCCATATCCTGCGGATGCGAGGCGGCCATGTACTGGATTTTGCCCAATTCCCCCTGGGTGTACAGTTCCTTGATGAACAGGAATTCGCGGGAATAGACGACAGTCTCCGCCATCATGTAGGTCAAGCCAGTCTGCTTGACCAACTCCACGATCTGCTGGCACTCCTCGATCGTGGTGGCCATGGGGACGGTACACATCACATGCTTGCCCGCCTTGAGCGCGGCGATGGACATCGGCGCATGGTCGGGAATCGGCGAGTTGATATGCACGAAATCGACCTGCTTATCAGCCAGCACCTCTTCGTATTTGGTGTACCGTGTTGGGATGCCGAATTCGTCACCGACTTTCTTCAGCTTGTCGGGATTCCGCTGGCAGATGGCCCGGATGGTGGCCTGCGGATGGTGCTGATAAATGGGAATGAACTCGGCGCCGAATCCCAGCCCCACCATCGCCACATTGACGCGATCCCGCCCCATGAGCCAATCTCCTCAGAAAAGCGTTCGACCTGAATGAACAAGCACATCGACCATGACTATGGAGTCGCTTTCGAGAAAATGCAATCGTCGGGATGACAAAGCGCGGCGGTCTGTCGCTCGACAAATCCGCTGACGGCGCGCAGGATATGTGGACTCGTCCCTGCCCGATCGCCCACCCTGGTCGCCTATTGCGGAGTCACTCGCCGATGCGCAGCATCTTGTCCCGATCACTCATTGCCGTCGGAGTCTGGCTGATGTTGCCGATGGGAGCACTCCCCCTGACCCGAGCCGATGAACCACTGACAGTGATGAAGACCCCCGGAGGGAGGGAATTTGCGCTGTTGGGGAAGAAGCCCTCCAGTCCCGCTCCGACGCTGTTTGTTTTCGCCAACACGTTTGCCAATTCGCTCACCAGCGACGACTACAACAAGGTTGGCAAATTGCTGGCGGAGCACGGCGTGCTCAGCGTCGCCTTCGATCTTCCGTGCCATGGCGCCCAGCGCCGCGACGGGGAACCGGACGGCCTGGATGGCTGGCGGGCACGGTTGGACAAGGGGGAAAACCCGATCCAGGAGCTGTGCCGCGACGCGCAGGCCGTCCTCGATCACCTGATTGCCCAGGGCTATACGAACCCCGAACGGATCGCCGCGTGCGGCACGTCGCGGGGAGGATTCGCCGCGTTGCATTTCGCGGCGTCGGATCCGCGCGTCCGCTGTGTGGCGGCGTTTGCCCCGGTGACCGACCTGCCGGTACTGCGGGAGTTCCAGGGGATGTCAGCGGAAACGGCCCGGATGCTGGGGGCGGTCAGCCTGGCGGACCGGTTGTGCGAGCAGCCGGTGTGGTTGATCATCGGGCCACACGACGAACGGGTCGGTACCGACGCGACGGTGGCAGTCGCCCGAGCGATCAATCTGGCCGCCGTCGCCCGCAAGAAATTGGCGCAGGTCGAACTGCACGTGCAGCCGTCCGAGGGACACCGAACTCCCAAGTCGGGACATGCCGATGCGGCCATCTGGCTGGCGCGGCAACTGGAATTGGCTGCCCCCTGAAGAGTCTTTTCTGCATGCAGGCTCCATTCATCCGGCGGATCCCTCCGGGAGGAGCCAGTCCTGCATTCGAGTTTTCCCCTTGCCTCCTCCCGCGCTGAACGTCATGCCCACTGAATCGAAGTCGCTGGACGCTCCTTCGCCACTGAGTCCTGAACAGCAACACAACCACATGCTGACGGTCTTTTCCGTTTCGGCGGGAATGGTGGGGGTCTGCCTGACCGGCATCGGCCTGATCCAGGTCATGACGATGCTCAAGGACTTCACCACGCTGTGCGACGAACTGCTGGTGATCGACGCCTTGATGTTCCTGTTCTCCTGCTTTGTCAGTTATTGGGCAATGCATCACAGGTTGCAGAAACACTACCGTCGGTTGCGGCTGGTCGTGGACACCTTTCTGATGGCGGGGATCCTGCTGATGTTCCTCGTCTGTGCGATGATCGCCTGGTCGATCCTGTAGGTGTTGTACCGGTCGGCTCGACGCGGTAGCATCAAGGTCCGACTTCCCATCTTCCTGGTCCACTTCCATTTCGGGCGCCGATTCATGTGGGGCTCGCCTGTGCGGCTGCTGTTGGCGGTGTTGTTCGCGCTTCCCTTCGGGACGGCCTGGGGGGCCGATCCGCCCAAAACGCCGATCAAACTGACAGTGATGGGTCTGGCTCCCCGTGCGCGATCGCAGGCGCCGCAGACGATTGAAGTGTCGCTCGACAATAAGATGACGCGGGTTGTGGAGGGCGTGGTCGAGCTGAAAGTTTATGTCGGTCGGCGGGTGGTGATGGACTACCGGAGCGAGCCCCTCGTTCTGGCGACCGATCCGCAGAAGCTGCGTCTGACGCTGCCGCCGATCATTGTCCACAACGAACGAACGCCGGTGACCGTTCTGGGACGGTTCGTCACGCCGCGCGAAACGTTTGAGCTGAATGAACAGGATGTGGTCGTTCCGGCGTATTGGAAGCGCTGGTTTGTGGTGGGGATCTCGCGTCCCGAAGAACGGATCGGAGCCGGGAACCGGAACGGAAACAGGTTGTCGCTGGAAATGGCCCTGGCGCTGGAGCGGTTCAACACCGCTCCCCAGGATCGCCAGGATTGGATCACGTATCCCACGAACCTCGTTCCGGCGAAATTTCCCACAAGTGCGGTGGCCTATGCGGGCTTTGACTTGCTGTTGCTGGAGGGAGAGGGGCTGACGCAACTGCGCGACCCGCAGTTGGCCGCCATTTCTCTATGGGTCCAGGCGGGAGGGAGCGTGCTGGTGCGACCGACCGGTACGTTGCGTCCCTCGATCCTGGCGTTTCTCAATCAGCTCTCCCCGGAGGGGCTCGATTCGCTCCCCTATCTACTCGATGCCGAGGGACGCCTGGACGTGCAGTCGGTCCCCGAGGTGAACCGGCGACATTGCGGCCTGGGGCGCGCCGTGATCGTGTCGCGGCCGACCGGCCCGGAAGAAGATTATGCCTCGCCCGAATGGCTGGAGACCGTGCTGTTTCTCTGGAAAGTGCGGCGCGATCAGGCGGAGGCGATTCGCCGCGAGGGGGCCTGGCACAATGAGTTTTCCAAGGTGGAATCCAGCCGCACTTCCGTCTATCCGCAGGCGCAGAATTTTGCTCCCTACGAGGAGCCGCTGGAGGGAAAACTCCGCAACTTGTTGATGCCCGACCGGGTGCAGGGGGTGCCGTTTTGGGTGGTGGCGGCGATCCTGTCGCTGTTTTTGCTGGCCATCGCGCCGGGAGATTACTTCCTGCTGGGGGCGTTCCGCGCGCGGCGCTTCACCTGGTTCACTCTGACCGCGGTGTCGCTGGCGTTCACGCTGGGAACAATCGCCATCGCCGATCGGATCATGGGGACGACCAGTTACCAGCGGGGGCTGGTGTTCGTCGACCTGAGAGAGGACAACCGTCCGGCGCGAACCAGTCGCTTCGACGTCCATTTCACCGCCACGCAAGCGGTTTTGGAATCCGAATACCACGACACGCTGTACGTGGCGATCGACGATCGCATCCCGCGCTCGTCTGCCTATCCGATCCAGCCGGGGTACTATACGTCTCCCCTGTCGCAAGAGGAGGAAGAGGCCCCCCCGGCAGGACTCCTGGGGGATTTGCCCATATATGTCGGGGCCGTTCCCGGTCGATACGCGGTGCGTCAACAGACCCGGCAATGGTCTCCGTATGTCACCCGTCAGACGACGTTTTCCGAAGCGGTCGATCTGCCGACACTCGACTGGCAGAAACTCGATCCGCGCACCTGGAGTTTGGCGGAGGAGGGAAAGCAGCGCGTCCGCGAAGTCTTTGCCCAGGCGGGGGTTCCGGCGCGCGTGTTGCTGCTGCATGGGGAGCAGATGCTCGACTTGACCCCGGTCGTGCAAGCCACCGATCCCCCGGACGCAACCGAGCCGCTCCCCGATGGTCGGCTGATCGGCCCGACCGCCGCGTCGGGAGACGCGCTGCTCGACCTGGTGCGCCAGGCCTGTCTTCGCCCTTCGCGCGGGTTGTTCGCGGTTCTGTCACAAGTCGGTCCCACCGGCGCAGACAGCCTCGAAGACCTGACGCTCCTCGATCCGTCGGATGACGACGTCTGGCTGCTGGTGGTCGTGCTGGAACGGGACGAAGAGCGATGGGTGGTCCGCAAACTCTTCCGGAAGGTCCCCTGATGCGCCTCCGCCTGCACCGCCTGATTCAGAGTTTGGAGTTGCCGCTGCTCGTCAAGGAGCTCAACGAGCAGGCCTCGCGGCCGCGCACGTACCTGATCCGGTTCGTGTACGCGACGCTGTTGTTTGCGGCGGCGTGCGCTTTGTTTTTCGGCAACTTCCTGGGGGAGGGGGGCGGGGCCACCGGCGCGCTGGGGCGGGGCCGATTTCTGTTCGAGCGGCTCGTCACGTTGCAACTGTGGTGCATCTACCTGTTCCTCCCCGCCATCAGTTGCGGCGCGCTGACGACGGAGAAAGAGCGGAATACGCTGGGACTGTTGCTGATCACCTCCCTCAGCCCCTGGCAGATCTTCTTGCAGAAGATCCTGGGGCGGGTGGTTCCGATGCTGACGTTCGTCCTGCTCTCGTTTCCGCTGATGGCCATCGCCTATAGCTTTGGGGGAGTGACCGAAGATTACCTCTGGTCGGGGATTTTCCTGCTGATTCTCACCTGCCTGCAGGTGGGTTGCCTGGCGGTGGCCTGTTCGGCCTACTTCCCCTCGACGGTCGAGGCGTTCATCGGCCACTTCGTCATTTTTCTGGTGTTGTCGAGCGCTGTCCCGCTGGGCTGGGCGCCGGAGTTGCTGCGAAGGGCCGATCAGTTCACGTTTGGCATGACGGCCGCCTCGTCCTTTCTGTTGATCATGCTGACCGGCGGATTTTTCTTCGCCGGGTGGATGTCGGTCGAGAGCCGGGCGTTCGTCCCTCCCAAGAACGTGCTGCTCCAAATGTTCAAACGGCTGGATGCCTGGTTCAATGACATGAACAAGGTGACGGGGGGAGTGATTCTGGTTCGGGACGGCGACCCGCTACCGGGTGTCGCGCCCGTGGCGTGGCGCGAAACGGCCAAGAAATCGCTGGGGACGTTTCGTTACCTGTTCCGCGTGCTGGTGGCGATCGAACTGCCATTGTTGTTGATCTGTTCGGCGCTGCGACTGGCCAGCCCCGGGGGGGCCGACTTGCAGCCGGTCTCCGGGTTTCTCTACGTCTTGTGGATCCTGGGAACTTCGATGATCGTGGTCCACGCCGGAAGCCTGATCTCATCGGAAAAGACGCGGCAGACCCTGGACGTGCTGCTGGCAACTCCGCTGGAGGGGCGCGATCTGATCCTGCAGAAGCTGCGGGGAGTTCGCCGCCTGATGGGAGTGCTGCTGGTTCCCTTTTCGACGATCTTCATTTTCGAGACCTGGTGGAATCAGGGGGCCACGTTTCGATGGTTGTACCTGCCGTTGGCGCTCGCCTCGGTGTTGGTCTACCTTCCCCTGGTGACCTGGTTCGCATTGGCGATCGGGTTGAAAGTGCGGTCGCAGATGAAGGGGGTCATCGCGACGCTGGCGCTATTCGGCATTTGGCTTCTGACGCCAGTGGCAGTGCAGCATCTGGCAACCAACCTGTTGGGAATGCCGTCGGGTCGGACGCTGCAATTCCTGTTGACGCTCAATCCCTCCGTGCTGATCCCCGCAATCGAATCGGCCGGGGGGGTGGTCATCAATTTTCAGTCCAAGCAGGTGCAGCCCCCCATGCCGCTGTGGCTGGCGTTTGTACTCAACCTGGGACTGCACGGCGGGGCCTGCTACGCGCTCCGCTCCTGGTGTCTGAAACACGCCGACCGGCTGCTTGGTCGGCTGGGAACGGACGAAACGGCACCACCGCACGCCAAAATGGAAGTGAGCCCCTTGTCGGTGGAACCGGTGGCGACTTAGGGGCCCACTCCGTCCCATTACGGTTTCTCGACAAACCACACGTTACGGAAGCGGACCGGATTGCCGTGGTCTTGCAGATACAGGGGACCGGGTTCCGGTCCTACGGGGACCGGGGCGGCGGTGGTCGTCCGATGCGGCAATTCCAGGTCGTTGTGAATCACCACCCCATTATGGCGAACGGTGATCCGCGCCGGCCTGGTCACCTTGCCATCGGCGCCATAGGTCGCCGCCACGAAGTCGATATCATAGGTTTGCCAGGCCAGAGGGGGAAAGCACATGTTGAGGCTCGGATCGCGGACCGAATAGATTCCGCCGCATTCATTGTCTTTTCCCGCCAGACCAAACGAATCGAGGATTTGAACTTCATACCGTCCCTGCAGGTAGCAGCCGCTGTTGCCTCGCGCCTGCCCCTGATCCTGCGGCTGATAGGGAGTGCGAAATTCCAGATGCAATCGGCCGCTCTGGAACTTTTTCCTGCTGGTGACCCCCGGCAGGAGCAGGCCGTCTTCCGACATTTTTCCGCCGTCAAACGCGTCGGGGGACTTGCCATCAAACAGAACGATCGCCCCTTCCGGCGGTTTCTCACCGAGGGTTGGGCTGGTCCGCACAACGCGCTTCAGCTTGCCGAGGGCGGACTCTCCCTGCCCGACGATGGAAAGCTCCCCATTCCGAATCGACGCCAGCGCTTCGCTCCCCGCGAAGGCGGTCACGCCGTTCTTCGTTTCTCCATCGGCTTCATGCTTTTCCTGGCCGTTCCAGCCATCCCCCGGCAGGCCGCCGACGTAACCAACGGCGTGGAATTTCCCTCGCCCGCGGGCGATCACCTGTACGCCGAGCTTCAGCGCTCCGCCGTCGGTCTTGATCTCGCCCGCGTATTCCCCCTGGACGAGGAAATCGGGATCGGTCACCTGGGCCGGGTCATCGGCCACCAATTTCGGCTTCTCCAGCAGCCCGCGCCCTGCCATCCAATCGGCGCAGCGCCCGGGCCAGGTCGAGAGTCCCGGTTCCTTGGCAGCCAGGCCCAGCCCGTGCCCTCCTTTTTCATAGATGTGCAGTTCGGCGGGAACCTTGGCTTTTCGCAACGCCATATAGAAGAGGATGCTGTTTTCGGGAGGGACGCCGGTGTCTTCGCCAGTATGGAACAGAAACGTCGGGGGGGTCTTGTCGGTCACCTGCAACTCGTTTGACAGGCTCTCCATCAATTTCTGATCCGCGTCCTTCCCCAACAGATTGTTTCGGGAGCCGACGTGCGTGTAGGGGGTGGTGAAAGAGATCACCGGGTAACACAAGACGGCGAAACTGGGGCGGGCACTGTGCCGATCGATCAGGTCGCTGGCATCGGCGGCTCCCTCGTCGAAATGCGTGGCAGCCGTTGACGCCAAATGACCCCCGGCGGAGAACCCGAGAATCCCGACGCGCTGCGGATCCACTCCCCATTCCTTCCCCCGCGCCCGAACGGTCCGCAGCGCCCGTTGGGCGTCGTGCAGCGGCGCCGGATGCTTGTAGTGGGGAGCGAGCCGGTACTTGAGCATGCAGGCGGTCACTCCCAGCGAGTTCAGCCATTCCGCCACCTGCTTTCCCTCATGATCGACCGCCAGATGCCCGTATCCCCCTCCCGGACAGATGACCACGGCACACCCGTTGGCCTTGTCCGCCGCCGGTTTCCAGATCGTCAACGACGGCTTGTCCCGGTCTTCTGCCCCCGCCGCTCCCGGCGCCCCTTGCGGCCAGAGCAACTCGACTTGGGGCTCTGCCGCATTTCCGGATCGAGCGGAAAGAACTGCTCCCAGAGACAACACAACGATCGCGAAACCAAAGCGGCCAGTGGCAACCAGCATGACGACACCCTCGTGAGCCTGATGGAAGTCAGAAACGATGACCAGAAACGATGAGGGACGAAGTTTAGCGAGTGTGAGGGGGAGAAGGGAACGATGGGAGGGGTTTGAATCTGAAATCTGAAATCTGAAACCTCAGATTTCAAATCTCAGATTGCAAACTGAGAACTGCAAAATGAAAAATGCGAAATCCCGGTTGGCTGGGCGGGGCTGTCCCCTTCGGCTCACGACCGCAGGTATTTTCTGTACTCCTGGAGCGCGTCGTCATCGATTGCGACGTCGCGGTTGCCGCCGTAGAGGCGGTCGTTTTGGTCTTTCCGCGGCCTGGAGATCCAGAACTTGTCGCCGGAGTCAACGTCGAAGTAGTTGGACTTGAAACCGACTCCCTTGAGGCTGCGGAAGCGGCGTCCGCGATAATAGAGCGTCTTGCCGGACTTCGAGAGATGGACGCGGCCAATGCGGGCCGGACCTTCCAATCCGCGGGATTTGTCCTCCAGATACATGATCTGCGACCGCAACCGGCAGATGTCCTTGGGGAGTTGTTCGGTCATGACAAGTGTTCCCTTGACGATGGTCCCAGGTGGCGATCCTTTGCGCGGGAAGAGTTCGCACCTTCGGAAAATTCCGTGAGTCTGCGGTCGTTCACTGAAAGCGAACCTCAGACGCCTCTGCCTGACTTCCTTAGAGACTTGCGCTGCCGAAGACACCCGGTGCGGCGTTTGGGTTCGGTGGCGTTCCTCCCTGCTGGTGGGAATCGCGACCCAGCGTGCGATGTCCGCCGAGCCATCCCCCACACCGCAACCACGCCCCGTCACCGCCGTTCGACAAACGGCCAGCACCCCCCTCCGTAGCGGAGCCTGCCAGCGTCCGCGAAAGAAGCCGCCACCCACCCCAACCCCATGCGCCCAGCCCCAAGCGCCTAATCCCTAGCCCCCAACCCCTAGCGCCTAATCCCTCATTGCACAATGCCCCCCCGGAAAGTGTCAAAGTCTGCCGGTTATTCCGCCGATACTGACGATAGCGGTTGTATCGGCCGAGCGTTCGGCCATTTTTGCGCACTTCAAAGACTTCCCACCCGGCTCGGAGCGGGCTTGGGGGGCGGGGTGCGGATAAAGTCGCAACTCCAGGACATCAATCGGGTTACAGCCCGATGGAACAGGCCCGTCATGAGACTTTCCCGTCGTTTTCTACCGCGACGTTGCTGGAAGAAGTTGGTCAGTCTGGCTTTGGCTGGCGCCATGCTTCCCGGGTGTACGACCGTTGAGAAAGACCTGACCTACGTCGGGGAGTCCGATCTCCAGGATTACGAGGCGGTCGATCTCGACATCGCGCATCCCCTGGTGGATGACCCGTTGCCGGATCGGGTGTCGCTGGCGCAGAAACCCCGCAAATTGGGAGACCGCAGCCGCGACGAAGTTTGGGATTTGTCGCTGGCCGAGGCGATCCACCTCTCAATGATGAACAACAAGATCGTGCGGGTCCGCGGGGATTACCGGACGGCGGGAACGCAGGTCTACAGCAACGCCGACGGGGTGCAGTCGGTATTCGACCCGGCAATTCGTGACTCGGGGGTATTGTTTGGAGGACGCGGGGTGGAGGCGGCGCTGGCGCAGTTTGACACGAACTTCACCACCAACATGACCTGGGGTCACAATTCGCAATACCAGAACAACATCTTCCTGGCCGGTGGTCTGGCAGAAGGGTCAGTCCTCAATCAGGACACGGGGGTGTTCACAACCCAGCTCAGCAAGAACATGGCCTACGGCGCGCAGCTCAGCATTGCGCAAAACTGGAACTACTTGTGGACCGATCAGCCGGCGCAGTTGTTCCCCTCGGTGTACACGGGGAACGCCGTGGTCAACTATGTGCAGCCATTGTGGGCCGGATCGGGCGCTGAATTCGCGCGGATCGCCGGTCCGTTCAATACCGGCCTGCAAGGGGTCACCGGCGTGAATCAGGGGGTGGCGATCGCCCGGATCAACACCGACATTTCGCTGGCCGATTTTGAAATGTCGGTCCGCAACATGCTCAAAGACGTGGAGGACACGTATTGGGACTTGTACCTGGCGTATCGCACGTACGACACGACGGTCGAAGCCCGCAACAGCTTCTTGCGGTCGTGGCGCTTCGCGCATGCCAACAAGGGGGTGGGCAAGTTCAGCGATCTCGACGAGGCGCAGGCCCGCGAAGCGTACTTCGAAGGCCGTGTCGCCGCCGAAAACGCGCTGCAGGAACTGTACCGACTCGAAACCGAGCTGCGCCGCTTGTGCGGCCTCCCCAGTTCCGACAATCGCATCATTCGCCCCTCGGAAGACCCCACCACGGGTGAGTTTCTCCCCGACTGGAACGTCTGTCTGGCCGAGGCGCTCACGCGCCGCGAAGAACTGCGCAAGCAAAAATGGAATATCAAGAGCCTGGAACTGCAGTTGCGCGCTGCCGAAAACGTGGCCCATCCCCAGTTCAATTTCGTCTCCAGCTACCAGCTCAATGGGTTCGGCAATAACCTGTGGGGCTCCGACGCCGGGGCGGTCGGGGCGGCCGGAACCAACCTGCAGAGCGCCTACCAGACGCTGATGGCGGCCAATCAGCGCGGGTGGACCCTGGGATTCCAGTTCAACCTGCCGCTGGGCTTGCGGTCCGCCCTGTCACAGGTGCGCAACTACGAGCTGCGCGTGGCCAAGGCGCACGAAGTGCTGGCGATCCAGGAGGTCGAAGTCTCGCATGAGTTGACCACGACCTTCCAAAACCTGGCGTGGCGGTATCAGACGGCGCAGACCAACTTCAACCGCTGGCAGGTCGCGGAAGCCCAGGTGCCGGGACGCGAAAATCGCTACAAGACCGGCGTGCCGGGAGTGGACACCAGCGTGCTCCTCGACCAGTGGCTGCAAGCGCGGCGTCGCGCCGCGCAGGCGGAAGTCACCTTCTACACCAGCGTCATCGAATACAACAAGGCGATCCTCGATCTGCACTATCGCAAGGGAACGCTGCTGGAGATGAACCACGTCCACCTGCACGAAGCGGCGTGGGATCCGGAAGCCTATAAAGACGCCCTGCGCCGGTCGTGGGCGAGAACGTTCGCCATCGATGTCCCCGACATCGATCCCATCCGGACCGAACCGGAGGTGTTCCAGCGCGAAGGGGACATCGGAACGATCCAATTCATGGGAGGGCCGATGATGGAATCGCCGATTCCCCCCGAGGCTCCCGAGCCAGAGGGACTTCGCGCCGGCCTGACTCCGCTGACCCTCGCCGGGCCGCAGACAGCGCAAGAGTCGGCCCCGCCCGTCCCCGCGGTTCCCTCAGCCCCGCCCTCCGATCCAACCGCCGACGAGGCGCCTCCTCTGACGCTGCCGCTGGAGTGATCCGCAGACGCCGGGGGAGGCTAAGGGATCTTAGAGTCGAATCGAGTCCGAGTTGCCGGGCCGTCTGCTCGGTCCATTCGTCTCTGATCTGCTACTCCGACGTCGCCACTTCGAGAACCAGCGTGTTCTTCCGTCTGGACGCTTTCTGACCCTGCTTGGCCTTTGCAGTTTTGACGACGATCTTTCCGCCCGCTGCCGTGAAAGCCCGAATGAGTTGGTCCATCGAGACGTCGGACGCTGCCCGTTCGATCTTTGCGACGCGCGGCTGGCTCGTTTTGAGTATTGCCCCGAGCTGCCTTTGAGACAGATGGAGGGCTTCACGCTGCCGTCGAACTGCTTGGGCGAGTTCGACGCGCGTTTCCAAAAGCTGAGTTTCATCATCACTCATCCCGAGGAAATCAGCAGCGTCGCCAACCTTCCAGCCCGCCGCTTCAAGCGCTTTGCGTTTTGTGGCATCCATCAGTCGATCCTCACTTCCCGGCATGCTTTCTGGACGCTTTGACCGCCTCGTCGTACCGTTTTAGTCTCGCTTGGCAACGCTCGATGACCTCGTCCGGGATCTTCTGAGTCTTCTTGGCGTAAACGTCGAGAATCAGGATGGCGTCAGAGTCGATGCGATACATGACTCGCCAATTGTGGTCCGCGTCTCGAACTCGCAATGCTCCGCAGCGCTTGCCAACGTCCGTCAGCGACTCTGACTGAGGCATTCCCAGTTGTTCGCCGAGTTGCAGCAGACGCAGGAGCATCCCGGCTTCCTGTCGCCCTCCTGCGGTGAACGGTGGTGTTTTGATCTCGCCATGCAGCCAGACCAACGGCTTCGGAGTCGGCGTTTCCACCTCCGCCAGTTGCGCTTTCGCCATACGAGCCCCCCCTTCAAGCAAGTGGAGTGTATACCGGATATGGTATATTGTCAATCTCGGGAAAATTGTCTCTGGTGGACAGCCTGCCGCCGCTTGACAAGGCTCCCTGCCAGCGTCATCGTCAAGTCGCCGGTCAGACGACTGGCCTGGCGCGCCGGGGAGGGGAGCGATGCGAGCGGTTGTTCAATGCGGAATGTTATTCCTGTGTGGACTGCTGGGGGAGTCGGCACGGGGTGCCGATCCCGATTTGTTCCGGGACCGCGTCGCGCCGATTTTCGAGCGCCATTGCCTGGCCTGTCATCGGGGAGACAAGCCCAAAGGGGGGCTGTCGCTGGCCGGGTCACGCGAAGCACAAGCGGGAGGGGACAGCGGAAAAGTCATCGAACCGCTCCAGCCGGAAAACAGCCTGTTGCTCGACGTCATTACGGGGGACAGTCCCTCCATGCCCAAAGAGGGGCCTCCACTGGCGCCCGATCAGGTGGCTGTGATCCGGCAGTGGATCGCGGCGGGAGCGGATTGGCCGGCCGGGATAGCCCTGCGCGATCGGCGACTGGCTGGCGCCGACGACGACTGGTGGTCGCTGCGGCCGCTGCTCGCTCCGTCTGTGCCTGCCGACAATTCTGGTTGGGCTCGCAATCCAATTGACGGGTTCGTGCTGGCCCGATCGCAGGAGGCGGGGTTGTCCCACGCTCCCGAGGCGGACCGGCGGACGCTCGTGCGGAGGATCACCTACGACCTGCACGGCCTTCCCCCGACTCCCGACGAGGTCGAGACGTTCCTGACCGACGAATCGCCGGATGCGCTGGAACGGCTGGTCGATCGTTTGCTCGCCTCTCCCCATTATGGCGAGCGGTGGGGCAGGCACTGGCTGGACATCGTGCATTATGGAGAATCGCATGGCTATGACAAAGACAAGCCGCGCCCCAATGCCTGGCCATATCGAGACTACGTGATCGAAGCGTTCAACTCCGACACGCCGTATGTGCGGTTTGTCCAGGAACAACTCGCGGGGGACGTTCTCTTTCCGGGAGATCCGCGGGGAGTCGTCGCGACCGGTTTCATCGCCGCCGGTCCCTGGGATTTTGTGGGGCACGTCGAACTGGCCGAAGGGACGCTCGATAAGAAAATCACCCGCTCCAACGACCGGGACGACATGGTGGCGACCGCCATGTCAACCTTTCAAAGTCTGACGGTGCATTGCGCCCGCTGCCACAATCACAAATTCGATCCGATCGCCCAGGAGGACTATTACCGCCTGCAGGCGGTCTTTGCCGGAATCGACCGCGCGGACCGACCGTTTGATCCGGACCCCCAGATGTTCGCCCGCCGTGAGGCGTTGACCAGCGCCCGCGCCTCACTGGAGGCGCGACAACAGGAACTCGCCGCGAAGGTCGCGGCCGTGACGAGCCCCGAAATTCGCGCGACCGACGAACGGCTGGCGGAATTGCAGAAGGAGCTGGGAGCGCTCCCCAAACCGGAGGGGCAGTCCAGTCCCACCAATGGCTATCACCGTCAGATTGAAGCGGCTCCCAATGTCGTCAAGTGGGTCCAGGTGGACTTGGGAGAATCGCGTCCGATCGAGGAGATCCTCCTCATCCCGGCGCGGCCCACCGACTTTCCCGACACGCCGGGATTCGGCTTCCCTTCCCGATTTCGCGTGGAGCTCAGCGACGACGACGCGTTCGCCCAGCGGCAGGTGGTGCGCGATGAAACCGCAGCAGACTTTCCCAACCCCGGCGACAAGCCGCTGGTCGTTTCCGTGAAAGAGAGAGTGGCTGCGCGATTTGTGCGTGTCACGGCGACCCGACTTTGGCCCCGGACCAATGATTTTGTGCTGGCCCTGGGGGAATTGCAGGTCATCTCTCGGAACAAGAACGTCGCGCGGCAAGGCAAGGTGACGGCGCTCGACTCGATCGAAGCGGGACGCTGGAGCACCCGGCACCTGGTGGATGGTTTCAGCAGCCGCGCTCCCCTGGGAGAAACTGCGCCCTTGTCCAAAGAGCTGGCCCGGCGAGAGGAACTGACACAGACGATCGCCCGGCTCACTGCCGCGCGGGGTGAGTTGGTCGATGCGCTCCTGGATCCCGCGCTGCGCGCCGCGGTCCGGTCCGTCGCCGAGCGGAAAACGGCGCTGGACGAAGAGCTTCAGGCGCTCCCTCAGCCACAGATGGTGTTTGCCGCCGCTAGTGTGTTTAAGGCGACTGGATCGTTCACTCCCGCAACCCGTCCCCGACCGGTGTACCTTCTGGATCGCGGGAGCGACAAACTCCCCGGCCCGGAAATGCAGGCCGGAGCGCTGTCTTGTCTCGCGGGACTGCCCGGGGTGTTCGATCTGGGCGATTCGGATACTGAGGGATCGCGTCGCGCCGCGTTGGCGCGGTGGATCACCGACCCGCGCAATCCGCTCACGGCTCGCTCGATCGTCAATCGCATCTGGCAATACCATTTTGGACGCGGCCTGGTCGATACCCCCAGTGACTTCGGCCACCTGGGGTCGCTTCCCACGCATCACGAGTTGCTCGACTGGCTGGCGTGTGAACTCGGCGGCCTGGGGTCAGGTTCCGAAACGGATGGGACCGCGCCTGCGTCATCGGACCCCCGCGCAGTTGCCGCGGGGGGGCGCTCGGCCTGGTCGCTCAAACGGTTGCACAAACTGATCCTGACCAGTGCCACCTACCGCCAGTCTTCGGCAGACAACGAGCGCTGTGCAGCGATCGACTCGGGCAATCAATGGTTGTGGCGCATGAATCGCCAGCGCCTGGATGCCGAGTCGATCCGAGACGCGGTCGTGGCGGTCAGCGGCAGCCTCGATCAGCAGATGGGGGGCGCATCGGTGCAGCAGTTCGTCTTCAAGGATGACCACTCTCCGGTGTACGACTACGAACGCTTTGACGTCAACACCGCCGCGGCGCATCGGCGGAGCGTCTACCGGTTCATTGTCCGCAGCGTTCCCGACCCGCTGATGGAATGCCTGGACGCTGCCGATCCATCGCTGCTCACACCGCAGCGCAACACGACGCTCACTCCCCTGCAGGCGCTGTCGCTGCTCAACAACCAGCTCATGATCCGCCAGGCGGAGCAGTTCGCCGGCCGGCTGCGAACGATCACAACGGACCCCTCCGGTCAGATCGCCGCCGGCTACCAACTGGCCCTGGGGCGTCCCCCGCGCGGGGAAGAACTGGCAACGCTGGTTGAATTCGCTCACCGGCAAGGGCTGGAAGCGCTGTGCCGGGTGTTGCTCAATAGCAATGAGTTTGTGTTTGTGGACTAGCTACTCGCGAGTCACGAATTCATCCAGATTCAAAATGATCCTTGCCAGGGCCACTGCGGCGGCTTGCGGGGCTGATCCCGAATCGGGCGACGCTGAAGACCCCGTGAGGAGCGCGCCGGCTTGGGGGTCGGCGGTCGTGGCTTGCAGGAATTCTTCGTGCAGCGATTGCAACCGCGCCAGCTCCTGGTCGGTTGGGGGGCGGGCCAGGCACCATTCAAACAGCTCGGCCAGCCGCGCCGTGGGATCCGACGATCCCTCGCGCATCAATCGCCCCCCCAGCGCCTGGGCGCATTCGAAGAAGACCGGATCGTTGAGCAGCGTCAGCGCCTGAAGCGGGGTGTTGGAGCGCTCGCGGCGGGTACAGGTGACGTTGGAATCCGGGGCGTCGAACGTCATCAGCATGGGATAGGGACTGGTCCGCTGGAACCAGGTGTACAGCCCGCGTCGATACCGATCGGCGCCGGCGCTTTCCACCCAGCGGGCGCTTCCGGCATACGTGAGTTCCGAGATTCCAGCCGGTTGCCGGGGACGCACGCTAGGGCCGCCCACGGTCGACACGAGCAGACCGCTGGCGGCCAGGTACAAATCGCGGAGCACCTCGGCCTCGACGCGAAATCGATTCTGCCGCGCCAGGAGGACGTTTCGGGGATCGCGCTCAATCAATTCGGGCCGGGGGCGCGATGCCTGCCGGTAGGTCGTTGAGAGGACGATTTCGCGAATCATCCGTTTCATGCTCCAGCGGGCCGGACCGACGAATTCGCTGGCCAGCCAATCGAGCAGTTCGGGATGCGAAGGAAGATCGCCGCGCGTGCCGAAATCGTCCAGGCTGGCCACCAGCGCCTGGCCAAAGAGTTGCTTCCAGACCCGATTCATCGTGACTCTGGGGGTCAGCGGATTTTCGGGAGCCACCAGCCACCGCGCCAGGTCGAGACGCTGGAGCGCACCGCCAGCGGCTCGGGCCATTGGCGGGAGAAACTCCGGAGTGTGCGGCGTGACTTCATCTCCCTTGCGTAGAAAGTCCCCCCGCAGATGGATGTGCGTGGCGCGGCGTTGGTCGATCTCCACCAGCGTCTGCGCCTTGCTGGCCGGGGGAGCGGGGGCCTGACGGGCATGCTCCGCTTCGGCCTGACGCAGATGGACAAGGTCTGGATCGATCGTTCCGTAATATCCCTTGAGCGTCGCCAATTGCGCCGGCGTCCGCTGCTCGCTGGAGGTCAACAGAATGGCGACGATTTCATCCGGGATGAATTCGGAGGCCAAGGGGGGCTTCGCCGTGGTGGCGGAGAGTCGAAATCGTCCCAGCGTCTGACGCTCTCCCTGCTGCTGGTCGATCGTCATTCGCCAGGCAACTCCCGCACCACCGGCAGGAGTTGCCAGCTCAAAAACGGCCTGGTGACTGCGCCCGACCTGAGGTGCGATTCCCCAGCCGGACTTCAGGTCCGAGTCGACGGCGGCCTCTATGCCGAGTTTCTCCTGGGAAAAATCGGCAAACCCGCGCGCCACTGGCAGTGGCAACAGCTCTCCCTCTCCCTGGCGATTCGCGACTCGAAACTCCGAGATGACGACGTTTCCCTGCGCGGCACGCCCCGGTCCCTGTCCGGGGAGACTCTTGTCCGGCAACAGTTCCAGGCGAAATGCAGTAATTCCTTCCAGATCGGTCCGAATCGTCACCGTGTAGCTGTCGGCATCCGGGCCCGGACCGCTGACCAGGTACGATCCATCGGACTGTTTGGCAAACTTGGCCCCCCCTTCAGACACGATCGAATCGGGCTGCAGCACGGTCCACACGACCAGCTTCGACCGATCCAGCGCCTGTTCCCAGGCGGCCTGGCGTGTGGGGAGAGATTGCTCTTCGAACTCACGGACGGCGGCGACGAAGGGGGCATGCGCGGCGTCATGACGATCCCTGGCCTGTGCATACGCCTCCGCTTCCTGGGGAAGTGGTGCCGGCAAATCCACTTCCTGTCCCTGATTGAAGAACGCAAACAGTCCGTAATACTCCCGAAGCGTCAGCGGATCGTACTTGTGCGAGTGACACTGTGCGCAGCCGACTGTCAGCCCCAGCCAGACGCTGCCGGTGGTGTTCGTCCGGTCCACCACGTTGACCACCCGAAACTCCTCTTTGTCGACTCCCCCTTCAGTGTTGGTCAGAGTGTTGCGATGAAATCCGGTGGCAATCTTCTGGTCGAGAGTCGCCTCGGCGAGCAAATCCCCGGCGATTTGCTCAATTGTGAATTGATCAAACGGAAGGTCGGCATTGATCGCTTCGATCAACCAATGGCGGTAGCGCCAGGCGTGCGGACGGGCGGTGTCCTTTTCGTAGCCGTCGCTGTCGGCGTACCGCGCCAGGTCGAGCCAATGGCGTCCCCAGCGCTCTCCAAAGTGCGGCGACGCCAGCATTCGATCGACCAGCCGTTCGTAGGCGTCGGGTGCGTCGTCTTCGAGAAAACTCCGCAGCTCTTCCCGCGAGGGGGGCAACCCCAGCAGGTCCAGCGACAACCGGCGGGCCAGTGTCGCTCGATCGGCTTCTACCGAAGGGACAATCTGTTCCGCCTCGAGTCGGGCCAGAACAAAACGGTCAATGGGATTGCGGGGCCACTCGCCACGCGCGACCGCGGGGGGATCAGAGCGGCGTACCGGCTGGAACGACCAGTGTTGGCCGGAGGCGGATGTGGCTGCCGGCGCCGCGGTCTCCTCCCATTTGGCCCCCTGGTCGATCCAGCCACGGAACAGGCTCACGTCGTCGGAGGTGAGCTTGGCCCCTTCGGGGGGCATGAGGATGTCGGGATCGAGACCGGCGATGTACCGGATCAACAGGCTCTGCGCGCTCTTGCCGACTTCAAACGCCGCGCCATTGTCTCCCCCGCGGAGCGCGTCCCCCTCGCGGTCCAGACGCAAACCGGAAAGCTGCTTCTGGGCTCCATGACATTTCAGGCAATGTTTTTCCAGCAGCGGGCGAATGTCGCGCGAGAAATCGACGGGCGTCGAAGGGACCGGCGGAAGTTTGGCCGCGTCATCGGCACGCGCGCCGGCTAAGAACACCGTCGCCAGCGCGGCGACGATCAGCGTTGATCGGCCCGCGCTGCGAACAGTGAACGGCAACATGGATGACTCCCGGAAACTGGCGAACGTCATTCGAGGTCGCGGAGGCAAGCGGCGCGCTAGGCCAGGAGCTTCGTCGCCACATTCCCCGCGACGTCGGTCAATCGGTAGTCGCGCCCCTGGAAGCGGAATGTGAGCTTGAGGTGGTCGATCCCCAAGAGGTGCAGGATTGTCGCCTGCAAGTCGTGGACGTGGACTTTGTCTTTGGTGACGTAATAACCGATCTCGTCCGTTTCGCCGATCGTCTGTCCCCCCTTGATCCCTCCCCCTGCCAGCCACATCGTATAGCCGTCGATATGGTGGTCGCGACCGAGCATGTCGCGCGGCTCCCCCTGCGGAGTGCGGCCGAATTCGCCACCCCACACGACCAGCGTGCTGTCGAGCAGGCCCCGCTGTTTCAAGTCCCGAATCAGTGCGGCTGACGCCTGGTCGACTTCCTGGCAGCGTTCATCCAGAGACTTTCCCAACTCGGTTCCGGCGTTGCCGTGGTGATCCCAGTCGGTGTGATAGAGCTGTACAAAACGGACGCCGCGCTCGACCAGTCGCCGCGCCAGCAGGCAGTTGTTGGCGAACGACGGTTTGCCCGGCTGTGCGCCATACATTCCGATGGTCGCGGCGGTCTCCCCCTCCAGGTTCATCAGCTCCGGGGCACTGGACTGCATGCGGTACGCCATTTCATAGGCGGCGACGCGGGTTGTGATCTCCGGATCGCCCGTCTCGTCGAGGCGCAGGCGGTTGAGGTCGTTGACCGCATCAACGAACTGTTTCTGGCGAATGTGGTCGATTCCGCGGGGATTGGCCAGATTCAGGATTGGCTCGGCACCGGACCGGAACGGAACCCCCTGGTACGAGGTGGGAAGG
Source organism: Planctomycetales bacterium (assembly GCA_046152955.1). GTDB lineage: Bacteria > Planctomycetota > Planctomycetia > Planctomycetales > Planctomycetaceae > SIAF01. The sequence continues at coordinate 23,506 of JBJXGA010000274.1, forward strand.
AACCCACTGGCCCACAAGGGGGAGCCGCCGCGCGGGCCGCGCGGGCCCGATTGCAATACCACAAACCCCGGCAGATCACGGGACTCGCTGCCGATGCCGTAGGTCACCCAGGCTCCCATACTGGGGCGCCCCATGAACTGCGGCGAGCCGGTGTTGACGAACAGCTTGGCCGGCCCGTGATTGAAGACATCGGTCACCATGCTTTTGACGATGCACAGATCGTCGACGACGCTCTGCATGTGCGGGAGGGTCTCTCCCAGTTCCGCACCCGACTCGCCGCACTTGACGAATTTGCGGCTGGTTCCCAGCAACTTCGCATCCTGCTTGATGAACGCAAAGCGTTTGTTCTTCACGTACGATTCGGGAATCTGCTGGCCGTGGAGTTCCTGAAGTTTGGGTTTGTAGTCGAACAACTCAAGTTGGCTGGGGCCTCCGGCCATGAACAGGAAAATCACGTTCTTGGCTTTGGCCGGAAAATGCCCGTCGCGCGGCGCGAACGGATTGGCGGCGCGGTCGCCCGTGGCGCCAGCCGCATTCCCCCGATCTCCCAGGAGCGTGCCCAGGGCCAGCGCCCCCAGCCCCAACTTGCAATCCTGGAAGAAATGCCGCCGCGTCACCTGGCGAAGCAACTGCTGTTCGATGTGCATGGACTCTCCGCTCATGGACTCTCTCATTCTCGATGTTCCGACGGTTGTTTCCAATCGTCGCAGACCGCCAGGAGTTTTCCTAAAGGCAACTCAAACCCCGGCAGTAGCGAAGTGGCGTATGTCTGGTCTCGCGACACAATTTGTTCTTCAAACCCCAACGAACTGGGGCGAAAAACGGACATGGTCTCCTGAAAGCGATCGATCACCCAATACTCCCGGATCCCCAAGGCCAGGTACTCATCCCGTTTGTCAACATAGTCCCGCAGGCAATCGCGCCGTCGCCTGGAAACGAATTCCACCACGATCGTCGGAAGGTCGGCATCGAGATTGAATTCGGGCCCATACCCGGCCCAGATCGCGCGATCGGCCCGGCGCCGACCGTTTTCAACGTGGACATACTCTTCCGCCAGCGTTTTTTGGACGATTCCCGGATGCTGTTCCTGGTAGTTCCTGATCCAGCGTCCCATTTCCTCATTCGGGTCACGTTCAAACCGGGAGGGAGCGGCATTCACGATCAGCACTCCATTGATCAACTCGTATCGATAGAGGTCGTTGTAGTCGTCGATCGCATCGAATTCCGCCGGGGTCATCCGGATCCCGTTGTCCCCAGGGCCGATGGCAAATCGCCTTCGCCGCTTCACGATTGTGCGCATGTCATAGACCTCCGTCTCACTCGCGGGTGATGAACTCATCCAGATTCAGGAGCACACGCGCCACCGCCGTCCAGGCAGCGAACTCCTGCACGTTCGCGGCAACCGGAATCAGCGGGGGAGTCAATTGCTCCGCGTCCTGAGGATGCGCCGCGAACTCGGCGCGCTGCTGCTTTAGCAGTTTGTCCAAACGCTGCGATTCCGCGTCGCTGGGGGCCCGCGAGAGACAGGTCTGAAAGGCGTACTTCAGCCGCGGGCCGTCCCCCGTGGGGGCATCCTTCAAAACGCGCAGCGCCAGTCCCTGCGCCAATTCCACGAACTGCTGATCATTGGCCAGTGTCAGCGATTGCAGCGGAGTGTTGGACCGGTTGCGCCGCGTACAGGTGACATTGGCATCGGGAAAGTCGAAGACCGTCATCGCCGGGTACGGGGCCGAACGCCACAGATACGTGTACATCCCGCGGCGGTATCGGTCCGGACCAGTGGCCGTGGCCCAGGGCTTTTTGTCCTGTGTGAAGTCGTAGACGCCATCCGGCTGAGGGGGATTGACGCTGGGTCCCCCGATCGTGCGGTTCAACAGTCCGCTCGTGGTCAGCGCGGCATCCCGAATCACTTCGGCGTCAATCCGCAACCGCGATTGCCGCGCGTAGAGCTTGTTGGCCGGATCGATCTCCGCCAGTTCGGTCCGGAAACGCGAAGCTTGCCGATAGGTGGCGGAGGTCACGATCAGGGCGTGCAGGTTCTTCAGGCTCCAGGGAACGCCCGGAGTGGTTCCCAGGGGGGCCACGGTCGGCGCCATGAATTCGGAAGCGAGCCAATCGAGAAGCTCCGGATGCGTCGGAGCCGTCCCCTGAATGCCGAAATCGTTTTCCGTCTCGACGATTCCCCGCCCGAAGAATTTCTGCCAGACGCGATTGACCGTGACGCGCGGCGTCAGCGGATTGCGCTGGCTGACCAACCAGCGGGCCAGATCGAGGCGGGTGGGACGGGACGCTGACTCGGGGAGAGGCGGGAGGACGGCGGGGACCGCTGGCGTGACGGCGGCGCCATGCCGCAGAAAATCGCCACGGATGTGGATGTGGGTATCGCGGGGCTGCGACCGCTCCTGCAAGACCATCGTCGTGGTGAACTGCGGCTCCGCGGAACGAAGCGTCGAAATCTGTTCCAGGACGGGAAACTTCTGGCGCGCCACCTCCAGCTTCTTGTAATACTCGGCCAGATCTTTGCGGTTCTGATCGCTCCGCATGACGACTGCCAGATTGACCGCGTTGAGCACTTCCGGAGGGAGTTTCTTCTTCTCGTCCTCGGTCAACGCCTTTTCCCAGGCGTCCAATTCCGCCTGAAATTCCGCGGCCCGCGCCGCGAACTGCTGTTCCAATTCCGCCACCTGGCGGCGGACGTCGTCCCGTTTCTGCACCAACCCCTGCTGCACCTGTTCGGCGGTGGGGACGTCCAGCTTGGGCTCGTCGGCATTGTTGAGGAAGGCGTACAACTGATAGTACTCGCGCTGCGAAAGGGGGTCGTATTTGTGCTCGTGGCACTGCGCGCAGCCGACCGTCAGTCCCAAAAACACCAGTCCGGTCGTGTTCACCCGATCGACCACCGACTCCACGCGAAACTGCTCGGGGTCCGTTCCCCCCTCCTCGTTGATCAGCGTATTGCGATGGAACCCGGTGGCGATCCGCTGCTGGAGCGTGGCCCCTTCCAGCATGTCTCCGGCGAGTTGCTCGATCGTGAACTGATCGAACGGCAGATCGCGGTTGACCGCGTCAATCACCCAATCGCGGTACTTCCAGATGCTGCGAGCGAAGTCGCGCGTGAAACCGTTCGAATCGGCGTAACGGGCCAGGTCGAGCCAATGTCGGCCCCAGCGTTCTCCGTAATGCGGTGAATTCAAGAGCCGTTCCACCAAACGCTCGTAGGCCTGCGGATGTTGGTCCGCGACGAAGGCGTCGATCTCGGCCAATGACGGAGGCAATCCCAAGAGATCAAAGCTGAGACGGCGGATCTGCGTTACGCGGTCCGCCTCGGCAGCCGGTTGCAGTCCTTCCTGCTCCTGCCGCGCCAGGACGAAGGCGTCAATCGGATTTCTCACCCAGCCTGCGGTTTTGACCGACGGCATGGTGGAGCGAACGATCGGCTGAAACGACCAATGGTCGCTCCGTTTGTCCCGCGCAGCTCCAGCGACTTCGTTCTCCGGGGCCTTGGCCCCCTCGTCAATCCAGCGGACCAGAAGCGCGATTTCGGCCGCGGTCGGGCGCGGCTCCCCCTCCGGAGGCATCGCGGCCACCCCCTCGGTCCCGGTCAGTGCCTGGATCAGCAGGCTCTCACCGCTCTTTCCGGCGACGACGGCGCTCCCCGTGTCTCCCCCGGCCAGCGCGGCTTTCGCCGTATCAAGCCGCAAACCCGATTTTTGCTTCTGGGCGCCATGGCACCCCACGCAAAATTGCGTTAGGAGCGGTTTGATCTGCGCCTGATAGTCAACCGCGGCAGTCTCCTCCGCCCGACCGATTGAGACTCCGGCACAAACTCCCCAGCAAACGCCGACGATCGCCGTCAAACGCCGTATCATGCGACCTGGACCTTCCCAAAATCGATTCCGACCCGGAACGTATCACTGAACCTTGATTCTATCGCACCCGGTGACCGGCGGCTACTGTTTTTTGGCCCGGTCCAGGAGGGAAACTCGACAGGTCGGAGTGAATCGTGCCCTGCGACAGAATTCTGGGGGCCTCTGACCTTCAATTTACAGAGTCTGACCTCCAATTTGCAGAGATTGACCGGGGAAGCCTGCGGAACAACCTGTCGCCGGAAATCCCAACCGACCAGGATTGCGCGATTTCTCAGACAGCGCCCTTCTGCCCCCTCTGATCATTTTTGATATTTGATGTGCAGCTCGACACGTTCGATAACAATCTGAACATCCGTGTCGGGCTTGATGAGACGCAATCCGACCAGGTTATTGCCGATTGCAAGCTGTCTCTGATCCACTCTGAATACCAGCCACCCCTGCTCCACGGTAGCCACCGGCAGCAGCAGATTGTTGAGTCGGCATTCGATCTTCGCTTCGATGCCCCGTGCGGGCGGTTTGTTCATGGCTCCGGCGTCTGGCTTGGGACGCGTGTAGTTACCCACCACCGTCGGCTGGATTCTCTGCTCGGCGGTCAGCGCTTCAGCTTTGAAATCTGAAACCACAATTCGCAGTGTAATTTCTTTGACTTGGCTTGCCCTGTCGGCCACATCATCCGCGAACGCCAAAACCAGGAGCGTATCGCCCTGTTCCGCGCTCGATAACGACGCCGGAAGCTGTGCCAGCATATTGGCGCCGAAGGACATATGCCGGGGCGTCTCCCACGCCGTCGGTTTGGGCCAGGCCTGAGGACCGAGGTTGTCGCCGCGGCGCTGCACAATGAATGCTTTGTCCCGTCGCCTGAGGACTTCCGCCGATCCGACTTCACTGAAAACTTGCGCCTGCCGATCCCACTGCGCCAGTGATTGCTCCAGATACTGCTCTGAAAACCCTTCCACTTTTGTGGCTTCGATTCTGTTGCGCGCCGCGGGGGAGGGGCTACCCATATTGAAGAGGTGGATGCCATCCGCACCCTGACGCCACCAATTTGACGCGACTCCGCGAAACACCTCGATCGGCGCATTCCGGTAACCGTCGGAGGCATGGTAATCATCCCATGACGGATAGAGCTTGATCCCCCCATTGGAAGACAGGCTCTGGAAACTGGCGAGGTCGACGTCTGCCGATCGGTTTCCCAGGACAAAGATGTCGACCAGTCGATCGCGAGCCCAGGTTTCCACGTCATAGCCATCGTAGTGGCACCACAACAGCGATTCGGGCACTCGCACAGCCAGCAGAATCGGACGACCGCGTTTCATCTCCAGTTCCAGCAATGAAGTACGTACCGAACGCACAAACTCCGTCAGGTGCTTTCGATCCAGCCATTGCTCACCGGTCGGAAACATGACCGACGTTCGGGAAAAATCCAGCTGAATGCCGTCAAACGGGTAGAGCATCGCGAGCTCATTCACAATGCTGCGTTTGAATTCGCGGACTTCCGGAAAGACGAAATTCCAGTAATGCGGGAAAGGGTAAATGGCTTGAACCAGGCGCTCCGGATGCCGCTCTTTGATGGGCCGCACCAGCTTGTATTCGCCAGGGCCATTGTCGTTTCCGTTGACGCGATAGGAAAAGAAGACCTCTCGACCGCGCTGTCGCGCCTGCTCCAACAACACCCGTACGGGATCAATCCCCGCCTCCGACCATCGGGGAAAGATCGCCGTCTGACGGGGAATGATCTCGCTGGGCCACGAGGCGGAATTCCCCTCGGTCCAATCCCACCAGACACTGTCGATCTGATTGTTTGGCTCGTCCAAAGGCGAAAGGTGGTAATCGATGGCGTCGGCGAGGCGGTCGGGACCGATCGCTAGGTTGTAAAACGCGCCCGCCCCCACATCCGTCTGCAGGATGATTCTTCTTTGACGATTGACCGCGGCCAGGTGAGCGGCGGTCAATCGAATGCTCTGCTGGTCAGGAGTGGGCGACTGCCCCTGCGCCATCGATGTCCCCGAGAGCACAATCCCTAGGATGACGACTCCGATGGATGACCCAAGTGGCCATGACGTCGCGAAGAACTGATCTGTGAAGCGTGGCCGCATACTTTGGTCTCCTTTCTTGAACGACGCATTGGCGGCAAATCGCAGCCGAAAAGCACAGCTCCGGGCGGCGGGGGTGGCCCGCCGATCAGAATTCAATAAGAAGTTGTGCTTGGAACAGCAAGACGCTTTCGCCGGCTCGGTGTCCGGCGAGCACGTTGTCCGCCAATGTGCGGATGGTGCGGGTCACATCCAGCGGACCTCGCCACTGGCGTGACTGCTGTGGATACCCGTTGGCGCCCCAGCTCCCTTCATGACCGGTGCCATAGGGCCCG
>JBJXGA010000281.1:0-7842 GCA_046152955.1 Planctomycetales bacterium
TCAAAAGCTCCCATTCTGCGAGCCGTGCGCGCCAACGGGGCCATCGCTGGCAAGTCTGTCGGCGAACCGGCGGTGACCTGCAACGCGCGCACTGGAAGCGACGCTGTACTTCTTTCGCCGCTCTGACCCCGGCACCCGGCGGTGATGTGCGACGCTCGCGGTGCTGACCACGTCGTGCTTTTCTCGACGCTCTGCCCTGGCCACCCGGTGCTACTCGTGGACGACGCAGTTTGCGTCGGACGCTGGCACCGTCCGCCAGTGGGGGATTACGCCGGCCCACCCGCCGACACACGATAGTCAGCGACGATCGCGGTGACGTTGTCTTTTCCGCCGTGGGCCAGGGCCAAGTCGATCAGGGCGTCGGCGGCGGCTTGCGATCCGGAGACGCGCGCCAGAACTTCGGCGATTTGGAGGTCGGTCGCCATGTCGGTCAGGCCGTCGGTACACAACAAAATGCGGTCGCCATCCTCCAGGGGGACGTGCTCGACGTCGGTGACCACCTCGCCCCCTGGGCCGCCGAACGAATTGGTGAGCATGTGCTTGAACCGGGCCGCCTCCTCCGCTGGCATCCCCAACGTCTGCATTTCCTGGGCCAGCGTGTGGTCGCGTGTCAATTGTTTGAGCGTTCCCCGGTGAAAACGATACGCCCGCGAATCGCCGGCGTGCGCCACGATGGCATCGGTCCCCATCGTGTAGACGCAGGTCCAGGTGGTTCCCATCCCGGCCAGCGCCGGATTGCTCCGAATCTCCTCCTGCAGCGCGGCTTGAATTTGTCGCGCGTAGCTCTCCACCTGCTCTCGAATCTTGAACATCAGCCTGTCGTCGAACTTCATGATCCAGCAGGGCATCTGGCTGGCTACGTCCCAGCCAAGCCGCAACACCAGTTCGCTGGCCAGTTCGCCGAATCCGCGCCCCCCGACCCCGTCGGCGACAACCAAGACGTAGGCGTGGTCTTCGGGAAGCACCAAATCGCTCACATCGACGTTCGTTTTCAGAATGTCTCGTTTTCTGATGCGGCGCACGGCGGCATAATGGTCTTCATTGTTTGGCCGGACCAGGCCGCAATGTGAAGCCGCGCCGAGATCCACCTGCACTGGCTGCGGCAACACGCTCCCGTCCGAGAGGGTGCGAATGCCCGATGCATATTCGACGGTGTCGTGGCTGGACGATTCGGATGCGAGACGGCGGTCCATTGGAAAACTCAGGGGGTTTTTGACGAACCGGGCCGCGATTTGGACTTTACCCCCTGGGCCTTTTTTGCAACGTCGCCCGACTCAGTCGGGGGGGCATCGGCGGCAGCCTTGTCGGCCGAACCTTTTTCGGCGGCATTCGCATCAGCGGCTGTCGGATCGGCGACGACCGCAACGTCTGCAGAGGGCTTGATGCCGATCGACTCCAGGAGCTGTGTCCGGGACTCGTCATGGTCGAACGGGAAAAAATTCTTGAACAACAGCGTCACCTTTCGTTCGGCCGGGGTCTTGGCCTTCTTGGCCTTGGCCACGGTTTGGAGTTCGAGCTTTTCCTTTTTGTCAGCCAGCCGGGTTGCCCACTTTTCGAGGTCGGCGGACTTCTTCACCAGCGTGCCGGTCGCTTTTTCGTATTTCTGGACAATGGCCGCACGTTGCCGCATGGCGGCTGTCCCCTGTTGCGCCACCTGACCCATCCGTCCGATCGTGGCGTTGTATTCGATTTGGTAATTGAGGAGTTGATTCTGGCGCTGGATCATCCGCTGTTCATTTTGCAATTGCTGAATGGGGAGCATTCGGGTGTTGGCATCCGGTGCTTGCATCTGGAGCTGCATGGCGGTTAGATCGCGTCCCAGGGCGGTAATCGACTGATCGAGCGACTGCGCCCGTTTCTGCAGAAAGCTATAGTCCTTTTCGAGTTGGCTGAGCTGCTTGTCGGCCTTGCCCAGGGCGTCGTCGAGCCATCTTTTCCAATCCTCGACGCTCTTGGAGGTGCTCTCCTTGATTTTGTCGAGGTCATCTTGATCGTTCTTCAGCTTGCCGGCCTGTCCCGCCTTGCGACGCTGGTCTTTTCTTGCCGCCGCTTCCTGCTCCTGGCCCGCCTGCTCCAGCAACTGGTGCGCCCGTTCCTGGACCACTTCGCGCCCCAAATCAAACGCTTCATAGAGTTCGTCGCTCAGCGTCTGTCGAAGCGTCACGGCATGCTGATCGATCAACTCCTGCAACGGCTTGGCCGAAACGGAATTGTCGAGCGCCTCCAGCGCCTGCCCCATCCAGGAGGCAGCCTCGCGCTGGGAAGCGGTTGGCTCTTCGACAGGAGCCGATTTTTGCACCATCCGCGCGAATTCATCCAGCCGTTTCAGTCCCTTTTCATATTGGCGGTCGGACAGGAGCGACCAGATCAGCCCCCGCCAGGCGGGCCAAAAGGGCTCGCCGCCGCGATTCAGCGCCGCTTCGAACTGACCGGCGGCGGGTTTGGGTTGCGACTGCTTGAGCAACACCAGCCCCCAGGCGTATTCCAGCAGTGGTTCCTGGTCGGCCAGTTTGTGGACCTGGGCCAACTGCTTTTGCGCCGCCTGAAAGTGCTTCGGACCCGATTGATACCCCTCCTCCAGCAACTCGGAAATCCGCTCCGCCAGAGTAGCGGAGACGACAGGCCGCGGACGGTCGGCGGCAACCGCCCCCAGCCAGGGAAGCAACAGCAACAGCGGCAAGCACCCGAACCAGCGCCTGCCTCCCTGGGAGTTCGCGGTTGCGATTGATCGGATCATGGGATTGCCTCGCTTGTCTACGATCTGCTCCCGCGCACAGAGCCCTCCCGTGGTGACGGCGAAGGAAGCCTCCGTATCATACCGTCATCGATCCCGTGATGCGACCTCCGACCGGTCCAGCCCCGGCACCAGCTTGTTCGTCGGCTTGGGAACCAGGACGTCGTGCGACAGCACACCCGTCTTCCCCACAAAATACGTGTGGAAATCGGCCACCACGAGATTGTACGTCGCGGCGGTCTCTCCGCGGCCGGCCGACCAAACGGGAGTGTTTCCGACCGTCGTGTGGACCAGCCAGGCTGGCTCCAGATCCTTGGCTCGCATCCATCCCAACCCGGAAATCCAGAAGCGATGTCCCGACGTGCAGACGATTGTCTCTGCATCCAACCGCAACGTCTGCAGTTCTTTGGGAGGCTGCACGGTTGTGTGTAGAACCGTCTTGTAAGTCAGTTCTCCCGTTTCGACATCCTGCGACAAAACCCGATCTCCCGGCTGCACCTGTTCGATCGCCTGCAAACCGGCTTCAGTCCAGACGGGAGTTCCCGCGGCAAAGCACTCTCCCTGCGGGACAGAGGCCGAGGTTGGCTGCGTGCTGCCGAGTACCTCGTAGGATTCCGTTCGGACCGTTCGTTTGGCTTTAGGAGCGGCGTCGTTGTAACTCCCCCACCAGTTCCACCAGGTTTTGGCATCGGCGGAAGGGGCCTGACCTGTCGCCGAGGCGAGTACTGCTCCCACGCGGCCGTTGAGCTCCTCTGTCTGGGCATTGAGTTCGTCGACTCCCCGCTCACGCAGCCGCAGCCGGTCTCCCATGGCGCGCCGCGCGTCGATCTGTCCCAGCCGCAGGCTTGATTGCGACGCTTCATCGAGGTCTTCAAATTGGGCGGCGCCTCCGCGAACCATCCGCCGCGTCGAAACGGTTTGACTCACTCCGTCGTCGACGAGGGAATTGATCGTGTTGATCGTGGTCACCTGGAACTGATCGTCGGTTTCCCGCGACAAGACCTGGCTGTAAAAGAGGGCCCCCTGGTTGGAGCGCGCGCCGCTCTGCCAAGGCAATTGGACCATCCGGAGCTCGCTCTTGATCGGTGTCGCCAAGAGCGAAATCAACTGGGGAATGAAGTCTTCATAGGTCCGATTTTTGAGACTTGCAGCGGCCTGGTCCCGGACGCTCGGCCACCGGGAAAACACTCCTTGCCGCGCCAGCGCCAGGGAGGATTGATGTCCCGGCATTCGCTCGAACAACTCCACCGCAGCGAGCCCGGCCTCTTCGTTCCTCCCGGAAAGGGCCAATTCGACCGCCGGTATGGCGTCGAGCGATTTGATCTCGCGCAGTGCCGCGCGCCCCACATTCTGTTGCGCCGGCTTGCCGGAAAGCTGTCGGGCGATTCGCTCCAGCTTCGGTCCCCATTCCTTGAGCGCGGCGGCGGCCTGGCGATTGAGATCACCCCATTCCCGAAGCTGCTCGGGGGCAAGCCAGGTGCTCCCGACTCGGCGATATCCCAGCCGCCGCAACAGTTCCGGATGATCGCGCTGGGTGTCCAGCGCCACTGCCGCGTAGAGATGCGACTGCTCCTGATCGATCAGCTTCTGCCGCCGGCACCAGTTGGCCAGTTCGAGCTGCCCTTCGAACGTCTGCGGAGCGTTCGCCCGCCGGTCGCGGTAGTCGGCCAGAAACGAATCCCAGGCGCTGCCGCTGCTGACGGCATCAAATGAGACCCAGTCGTTACCCTGCTTGACGAAGCCCGACTGCCAGCGCGCCGAGGCCAGAGTAGGAGACTCTTTCAAAGCGCCTTCCAACGCCTGACGACGGTCGACCGAACCGGCGACCTCAGCCCGCAACACGCGGGTCACGTCCGGACTGTTCGAACGATCCGGCTCGCGCGCCGCGCGTTTGGCTCCCTGTCCCGTCACCGGCCAAAGCAGCACTCCCCACAACACGGCGCCAACGCCCCACAACGTCGTTCGATTCATGGCGACTCCTTTGGAATGGAGAATCAATCGTACCCGAGCCAACTTGGCCTCACAACAATTGAAATGATCTGACCACCCCTCAGGAAACGAAATTCCAGTCCATTTCGCAACAACGGCATCCCAAAAGTCAGCTTCGCGGGGTACCGCAGCCCGATTGCATTGCAGGAATCCGATCGTAACTGATTTGGCTTCAACATGTTCCGTTGGGAACTGGCATCCACATCCGCGATTTGGCGGTTTGGTCGCGGCGAATTGGCAAAATGGAAGGAGCCACGGTTCTCTTCGGAGAACGATCCGTCCTTCGCAATCGACGAATCGCGACCGGCGTTTGCTCCGAGGAATCAGACCAATTCCGCCGCTCCCCGAGCCGCGTCGATCAATCCTGAGAACTCGAACCGATTCTTGATTTTCCAGCGATGCATTTGACGCGCGGCTGGTGTTTAAGCTGCTAGTGATCATGCACTGAAGCGAGTCGCGGTTCAGCGCGCTGATCGACATCGTGGGAGTGATCGATCCATGTATTCCGAATTCGTCATAGGCTACTTTGATCCCGGCTCAGGGAGTTTGGTGTTGCAGGCGATTGTGGGAGGGTCCGCGGGTCTGGTGGTGTTTGCCAAGTACCTTTGGGATTCGCTTCCCGCCCTGCGTCGCTTTCGGCGGCGTTCGAAATGACGGAGCCATCCCCTGGCGCGTCTGTCCCGGCTTGTCCCCCCTCCCGATGGAGCATTGACAGGTCGCACGCCATGGCAGCGTTGCGGATTCTGGTGCTGTGGAACTTTGCCATCGCCCAACCCCTCTACGACAAGTTGGGCCAGAAGAGGGTTTTTCTCGAAGACCTGCACATCGGCCTGTCAGCCGTCTGGTGGACGGTGTTGGTGGTGTCGCTAGCGCTCCCGGCGTCATTGTGCGCTTTGGGTTTGCTGGTTGGCCGCTCGACTCGCCGCGGCCGCGAATGGCTGCATACCATAGCCGTCTTCGGCTTGCTGTCCGTACTTTCCTCTCCCTTGCTCCAACGGTTCATCACCCTGCCAGGGCTGGTGACGATGGGGGGATCCCTAACGGCAGGCGCCTTGCTCACCTGCTGGTACTTCAGATCTGCGCGCGCGCGGATGCTGGTTGCCGTTGCGGCGCCGGGCGTGTTCGTCTTTCCCGCGATTTTGCTCTGGCAGTCCCCGCTCTCGGGGTACTTGTTTCCGGCGCCGTCGTCAGTTGCAACGGTGGATGTACCCCGCCCTGTTCCGATCGTGATGGTCGTCTTCGACGAATTCTCGGGACTCTCGCTGATGACCCCCGACCACCAACTCGACACACAGCGATTTCCGAACTTTGCGCGGCTGGCGGAACAGTCCACCTGGTATCGCCGGGCAGGCAGCGTCCACAACGACACGCCGCAAGCGGTCCCGGCCATTCTGTCCGGCCGCTATCCGACGCACGCTTCGACTTTCGTGCCAGCCGACCGGCCACAGAATCTATTTTCTGTCCTGGCAGCGGGAGGGGGGTACGAATTGGCGGCGTTTGAGCCGGTCTCCGGTCTGGCGCCGTCGACCTTGGACCGTGAGGGCGCCGACCGTCCCGGAGTCGGACGCCAGTTCACCACGCTCCTGGAGTCGTTGTCGCGCGTCTTCCTGCATCACGTCACGCCGGCGGAATACCGGTTGCAACTGCCGCGCATTCGAAAAGACTGGTTTGGATATCACGAATCGCGAACGGTGGATGTCACACGGAAGCGCGGCGTGTTTCGCTACAACTGGGGCTCGCAGCGGGGTGGGCAGTTTGAGCATTTTCTCAACTGCCTCGACGGCGAGTCCGACCCGACTCTCTACTTTATCCACGTCATCCTGCCTCATTTCCCCTGGCGGTATCTTCCCTCGGGGCGCGCGTATGCCCCGGACGACGACCAGTGGGAACTGTTTACGTTTGATCAGCATAATGGCCTGGATGAGTATTGGGCGCACGACGAACTGGCGATCATCCAAAGTCAGCAACGCTATCTGTTGCAACTCGGTTATCTCGATCGCCAAATCGGCCGCCTGTTGGATCGGCTGGAAGCCACGGCCCTGCTCGATCGTTCCCTGCTCATCGTGACCGCCGACCACGGCGTCGCGCATCGCCCCAATGCGCCGCGCCGCGCGACGTCCCCCGCCACGGCAGCGGAGGTTGTGTCGGTACCCCTGTTCGTCAAACGCCCCGGACAGACGCAGGGAGAGATCAGCGACCAGCTCGTGGAGTCGGTCGATCTCCTCCCCACGATCGCCGAGATCACCGGCGTCAGTCTCCCCGAGCCGGTCGATGGCTGGTCAGTCGATCGTCCGACGCCTGAGGGACGGTTGGCATACACCAATTTCACGCACGAATTGTCCCGTGTGAGCATCGAGCCCGAGGTTCTGAGTCGTTCCGACGCCCCCGCGTTGCTCCGACAACGATTTGCCGATGCCAGCGATCCTCTCGCGCTGTATCGCATCGGACCTCTGCCGGAACTTATCGGTCGCCGCGTGGACAGCTTTCAGCACACGGCGATGAACGCGCTCCCGATCGAGTTCATCCGCTATGGAGACGAAGTCAGCGACTCCCCCGACGCGATTGTCCCTTGTTTTTTTGAAGGGTATGTCCGATCGCCAAACGGCCTGACCCTTCCCCCGATACTGGCAGTCGCGGTGGAGGGAGAAATCTGCGCCATGACCCGGACGTACACGCTCAACCGATTGCGCGATCGCTGGGGAGTCATGATTCCGGAATCGAAGTTGCATCCCGGCCACAATGACATCCAGTTCTATTCGGTGACGGGCAACGCGCCAGACTGGACGCTGACCCCCTGTCAGGTGATCCGCAAGGATCATTAGTCTGGCACAGGCGATTGTCCTCTCTGGGGAGAGCTGTCGAAGCACGGTACGCTCAAATCTCTAATGCAGCCACGCCTTTGGTGCTGGATCGACGTCGCAAATGTGGCCAGGACGCCGTATACCCCGAGCGTGTCCTTGGCCTGCAAAGCGTTGCAGTGCCTTCCCCTCTGGCCAGGCGGGCCCGTCACACGCCCGCCTGGCCGTTCTGCCCGTTCATCGCTGGTTCCATCCGATCGCCGTCAAGTGCTCGGAGATGTTATTGAGGCTGGGCATTCTCCTGGTGACAGCGATGGTGGA
>JBJXGA010000285.1:0-25477 GCA_046152955.1 Planctomycetales bacterium
CCCACCACCTGGCATTCCGCCACCCGGCATGCCTCCAATGGGAGGCGCCCCAGGAATTCCACCCGGCATACCGCCACCTGGGATGCCACCGCCGGGGATACCGCCACCGGGCATTCCGCCGATCGGAGGCGCACCAGGAATCCCGCCACCTGGTATTCCTCCCCCAGGCATACCACCTCCAGGGAGTCCACCACCGCCGGGAAGTCCGCTACCGCCACCTGGGAGGCCAGTTCCACCACCGGGAAGTCCGCCACCTGGCAAACCACCACCCGGACCACCGCCACCACCGGGAAGTCCGCTACCTCCTCCTGGGAGGCCAGTTCCACCACCGGGAAGTCCGCCCCCTGGCAAACCACCACCCGGACCACCGCCTCCACCGGGGAGTCCGCTACCACCGCCTGGGAGACCAGTTCCTCCACCGGGAAGTCCGCCCCCTGGCAAACCACCACCCGGACCACCGCCTCCACCGGGGAGGCCACTTCCGCCACCGGGCAGTCCGCCCTCTCCTGGGAGGCCACCCCCCGGCAACCCGCCACCTGGCAATCCACCGCCAGGAAGTCCTCCGCCGCCGGGCAAATCACCTCCCGGCCCCCCTCCCCCTGGAAGTCCACCCCCACCGGGCAAACCACCGCCACCTGGCAGGCCACCGCCGGGCAACCCACCCCCTGGGCCAGCTCCCGGCGCGCCTGGAATGCCACCAGGGCCGCCCGGTCCACCCATTCCAGGCGCACCACCAGGACCGCCACCGGCACCACCGGTGGGAGGCGCACCAGGAATTCCTCCCGGGCCAATCCCGGGCGTACCACCCGCTCCAGGTGTTCCGCCACCGACTCCTGAACCAGCAGTTCCACCACCGACCCCTGAACCCGGTGTTCCCGCGAGTCCGCCAGTTCCATCACCGCCCGACGCGCCACCCAAGCCGCCGAGTCCGCCACCATTGCCCCCCTGGCCGGAGCCAAAACCGCTCCCTGCCGCGCCATTGCCCGCTGCCGCTCCTCCCTGCGCTCCTGTCGTTCGCCCTTTCGCTCCTTTTAGAGAAGCCTTCTTAGGAGCCGCGCCCTTCTTCTCCTTCTTAGGAGGCTTCTTCTTCGATTTCTTGTCGCGCCGTTCGTCTGGCGTATCGTCGTCTAGCCCTGGGTCATCCGCAAACTCCTCTGCGGACGAAACGGTCTTCGCCGATCCCCCTCGCGGGAGCCCTCCCTGTGCATACACCGAATCCACTGCAACACCCAGAACGGCGGCAACGGCCGGCGCCCACCATTTGATCGACTTTCGCAGCAGCATGTTCGAGACTCCAATCCGAGGGAGACCAAAAACGCGAAACCAGGCAGTTCCCGACCGACGATGGGTGCATCGGGACACTTTATCCCACCTTCAGTATCGAGAATCATACCGGCCTTTCTTCGGGATTGCAACAATTTTTCCGTCTGGCCCCTTAGAACCCCGCTCCCCTCCCGAATCCGCCTCGGCAAAGGATCCTCCCCTCCCGGTCGCATGCCAGTCATTTGCCTCCCGGCCAGTCATCTGTGGTTCCCATCGATTGTACCAGCTCCCGCAGTTACGCTAGGATCACCAACTTGCCTCTCGATGTCGTCGCGGACTGCTGTTTGCGACCAGTTGGGGGGGAGTGTCGCCGGCAACGGCCACTCGAGAGTTCGGGACAAAACACACAGCGAGGCGGCAAAATGAAATGGACGGCAATGCAATCAGTGCTCCGAATTGGGGCTCTCGGGTGGGGCGCGCTGGCACTCCTCGACTCCGCTCCAACGCAGGCCGACGGGGTCCGAGCCCAGGCGGTTGTCCATTTGACATTCGATGAGGATTCCGGCGACGCGCTGGACTCCGCCGCGGCAGGAGCCGCAAAAGACAATGGGGTTCTGGTCAATGCAGCATCCCGGATCAGAAGCCCATTCTGGGGGCAGTCTGGAAAGAAAGCGCTGCTGCTCGACGGGGCTGCGAGGCAATTCGTGCAAATAGCCGACAGCCCCGATCTGGACCGTCCAACCGGTGTTTCATTCAGCCTGTTGTTTGTGAACCTCCATCCCTACAACGACAATGCCTACCACGGGTTGGTGGCGAAGCGCGACGACGCCGCCTCCAAAGTGACGAACTTCGGCATCAACTACAATCCCGCGGGGGATGCCTTTCAGGTCTATCTCAACGACGGCTCAGGCTTCAAAACCGGCACCTACGCCATGGCCGCGTCGGCGGGGTTTCGACAGCCGGTGTTTCTTACGGCGACCTACCAGGTGGGGGACGCTCCTGCGCCGGACGTGGACGAAGACCAGGATGACGTGCTGATTCGGCTGTACGCCAACGGCAAGCCGGTGACTCCCAAGGGAGCCACCGGAGGGTTCGCCGCCGGCAACGACGTCTGGCTCACCGATTTGAAGGTCGCCACACTCATCAATGACGCGCCGCTGACTCTGGGAAGCAGCATGCCGACTCTGGAATTCACCAGCGGCGTGATCGACGAGTTTTCGCTATTTGCGCGGCCCCTCTCCGCTGACGAGGCTGCGGTGCTCTTTCTGGAGGTGGCCGGGCCAAATGCCGCGGCACAGATCGCCGACGAGGGAACTCCCCTCCCGCGCGGTCCGGAAATTAGCAACCTCTCACTGCGCGGATTGCAAACGGGGCAAACGACGGTGCTGGGGGTGACCGGCGCCAATCTCCTTCCGGCGCCTCAACTGGTGCTCCCCATGGCCACCGACAAAATCCAACTCCGTCCGGGGAGCACCGCCGAACGGGTGGAGTTTGAAGTGACTGTCCCGGCGACGGTCGCCGCGGGGCACTATCCGGTGCGTGTGCAAAACGCGTTCGGCATCAGCGGGGCGCTCACCGTCGCGGTCGATTCACTGCCGCAGGTTCCTTATGCCGACAGCGCCGCGGACAAGCCGCTCACGCTCCCCGTGGCGATCTCGGGAATTCTGAGCGGGCAGCAGCAGCATCGCGTCTATTTCCCCGGCCAGAAAGGACAACGGCTGGTGATTGATCTGGAATGCAAGCGGTTTGGATCGGTGATGGAGCCGGTCCTGGAACTTCGGAATCCGCGCGGCGCGCCGCTGAGCATCGCCTGGGGGCG
Organism: Planctomycetales bacterium; assembly: GCA_046152955.1. GTDB lineage: Bacteria > Planctomycetota > Planctomycetia > Planctomycetales > Planctomycetaceae > SIAF01. The sequence continues at coordinate 3,083 of JBJXGA010000285.1, forward strand.
ACCTCAGAATCGAGGGGACGCGCGGATCGCCACCACGCTCCTGGCGGATGGAGTCTACAGCGTGGACTTGCATGACCTGGCGTACAATGCGCCGGGACAAAACAGCTATCGCCTGAAAATCGGCGATCTGAAGCTGATCGACAGCACGTTTCCTCCAGTTCTGGCGGCGGGGGGTCAGACCACGGTGGCGGCGATCGGGCCAGGGATCGAGCCCTCCACCACGCTGGCGATCGACCCGGTGACGTTGTTGCGGGGCATGGCGCAGAACGTTCCGCTACCCGCCCAACTGGGGGCGGTGGCCCCGGCGCCGACCCTGTCATTGAGCGAGGCGAGCGAGGCACTCGAAGCGCCGCAACCCAACGGTGCGCCGCAGCCCCTGGACGCGCGGTTTGCCGAGCAAACGCACGTTCCGCGGATCGTCAGCGGCCGCATCTCTCAACCGAGTGAAGTGGACCAGTATCTGTTGACGGTGACTCCCGGGATGGCGCTGAATCTGTCGGCGGAAAGCGGATCGCTCCGCACGCCGCTGGAACCGCAACTCCACGTGTTGTCCGCGGCGGATCGGAGCGTTCTGGCTGCCAGCGAGGACCGCCCGGTGATCGAATTCAAGGTTCCCGAGGGAGTCACGTCGGTGGTGGTCACAATTCGCGACGTGAATCGGCGAGGAGGGGCCGAGTATCTCTATCGCCTGCGGATGATCCCTTCCGGTCAACCCGATTTTTCACTTTCCGTCGGAAACGAGCGGATCAGTCTACCTCGCGACGGTGGGGTGGCGGTCCGCGTGGAAGTCAATCGCGCCGGCTACAACGGACCCGTGGCGCTGTCGCTGGTGGGGGGATCGGAACTGGCGATCGAGCCCGCGGAGATTCCGGCGGGAGTCTCCAAGGCGCTGGTGCGAATCTCGGCGCGGAATGCGGCGCCGGGGTCCGAAGTGCTGATCCGTCGGGTCCGCCTGTTTGGACAATCCATCGGCCTGGAACCGCCGTTGCGGCGCGTGGGAACAAGTCCCCCCGATCCGCGATTGACTTTGGCCCCCGCGGAACGCTCGGAAATGACGGTGGCACTGACCGCTGCCAACGGCGCCGCACTGAACTTGGGAGCGTTGCCGACGACTTGGTTCAAGGGAATGGAGTACAGCGTGCCCGCCACGCTGAAGTTCAACGCTCCCGGATTAGAGGCCAGGAGTGTCCGGCTCTCTTTGATCACGACCGAGGCGGCACGCACCCGAGTCGATCCGACCGATCCGACGCAGCAGCGCCGCCTACCGCTTCCGCTCGTGCGGAGTCTGCCCGAACAGTCGCTGCAGCCGGGAGAGACCAGCCTGCCGTTGCGAATCGCCGTCCCGGTCGATGTTGCGGAATCACCTCAGGATGCCATCCTCCGCGCAGAGTTCGTCCCGCACCCCTTCTCGGACAAAGTGGTGGCGACCGCCTATTCGGCGCCGTTCCGGTTGCAGATCGAACGGGGCGTGTCTGTGCAGCTTGAAGCATCCGCATTGGCTGTGGTCAGCAAAACCCCCGCGAGCTTGAAAGGGATGGTGAAGCGTGCGGCTGGATTTTCTGAGCCGGTGGAGGTGACACTGATCAACCTGCCAGCGGGCTATTCCGCCCCCAAGGTGACAGTCCCTGCCGGACAGGAACAGTTTGAAATCATGGTCACACCGCCGGAGATCACCGCCGCGGCGGATATTCCGAACGTGGCGTTGCGGATTGCGACGGCCGCCGGCGCGACGCTGTTGGAGGATGTGAAGGTGGCCACAAAGGCCATGCCCTAAACAGCGCTACGAAAGAGCCGCGCACGAAGTAAGCGATCAAATGGTTCCTTTCACGAATGGACGGTTACACAGTCGCTGGAATTTCGAGTTGAGGCGCGATCTGTGCGTCGCTGACTTCGTGTTTCGTGCGCCGTGCGTCGCTTACTTCGTGCGCGGCTCTTTGGGGCGCTCACCTTGCGCGCCGATTTCACTCAGTGGGAGCTTCGCCCTTCCGGGACGCGGTTCCTCGATGTCATACGTCACGGAACAACCGCGCTGGCAGGCTATTGCCGAGGGACACGCGCAGCCCAGGCGCCCGCACTTTTCATCCCCTAAACGAGTCAGCAGCGGGCAACATTGCAAACCATGGTCAGAGCCACCAGAATGAGAATACAACAAAGAACGCTCGCATTGGAGCGCGCCAAGGCCGATGGCCTGAAACTCCGGAGCGTTTGGCCTGCTTTTGCAACGTGGACGAGGAATGACTGAAACCGCCAGCGATCCAGCCTCTGCACAGAGGGAACCAAGAACCCTGGCCGATTATGGTCTGACTGCCGAGTCCGTGGCTCAGAAGATCGCCAGATTCCGTGAACTCCGCGCGATCGGCCGGGAATTGGCGCTTGCTGGAATTCGGCACCAGCATCCCAGTGCCAGTGCCGGGGAGATTTCGCGGCTGTTCCAAGCTCGACTCGAACCGTCGCGACGCGAGAAATGGAGAAGGGATTGTGTCCAACCCGCCGGTGACGAACAGTGACTTGTTCCAACTTTGTCAGTTCAGCCGAAGACTTGATTCTTGTCAAACTGCTCTCGGCACGAGAGAAGGATCGAGAGGACATCAGAAACATGGTTCGCCTGCAACGGGGGGCGCTCAACATTGCCTATATCGACGAATGGGCGAAATTGCTCGGCGTCGACGGCGATTGGCGGAGTTTTTGAATTACTCAGCGGGAGCTTCGCCCTGCCGGAACGCGGTTCCTCGACGCCACACGTCTGGCGTGACTGGCAATCAGCTCACCAATCGTCGTCGCCGCCGCGCTCGGCGCCATGCCGGTCCGGCGAGAAGCAGGACGCCCCAGGCACAGGCCGACAAATCGATTGGCGCCGTTCTTGAGACGTACTGGATAATGGGGGAGCGTTTGACCGGAGATTGATCGCCGGCCTTCGAAAAATAGACGTCAGCCGGGGCGACTCGATACCGCCAATGGTCCTCAAATTCAGTCAACCACCATTCGTCCGGTCCGGTGTCGTGGGGCAGGTTCAGGTGCTCGAGCAATTGCGATCGATCTTTTGGCAGGACTTTGTCCGACCAGGCGACCTGGCCGCTCCAGGGGTCTTCCGGAGTCGTTCGTCCCACATAGCGGGCATCGCTCAGAAAGTAGATCCGCAGCAGTCGATGCTTGGCGCCCAAGGCCTCGGCTGATGCACCGGAGTCCGGCTCACGATACGGAAACAGCGGCCGGTCTGTTTGAAACGAGAGACGCAATGCTGCGGCGTCGACGCGCCGATCGCTTTGTCCGGCTTCCGATTTGGAGACCCTCAGGGCGGTGATCATCCAGCCGGAGTCGATGTATGGCTGAGCCCAGGTCTGGGCTGCGGGAGAAAATTCGTAGTCGTGCTCGCGTAACCACTCAACGAGCGCCTCCCCCGACGCCGCCTCCAGGACGACTGCGTCGAATCCTGCCAGCTGTTTCTCTTCGATCACCGCCACCTGGTCTTCCGCTGGAAAACTGCCCGGGGCAATGGGAGTCGAGCCACACCCGCATCCCCCTCCCTGAGTGCGTCTGGAAACGCGCTGAATTCCCGGTTCTGTCAGCCGCCGCAATAACGGAAACGCCTCGTTGCCAGATTCTTCGAGTTCCGGCTGAGTGGGGGTCGGTATCAGAAACGCAAAATCATCCCCCTGACTTTGAAACGAAGCCTGTCGGATAAAGTGCTGCCTCTTCCTGGCGGGATCCCACACAATCACGACGGTTTGATCGGCGTTGACTACCGGCTGACCGGATCGCGGCACCGCGCAACAGGCCGCCAAATGCGATGTTGTTGCCAGCCAAAGCCCCAGCAGGCCAACTCCTGACAAGACAACCCCGGTACAACGTGACATGGTTCACTCCTGCGGATTGAAATGTGTCGACGAATGGCGACATGGGCAATGAAAGGAACACTTCATTTCAATATCCAACGCCACCAGCTTTGTCATACGGCGCGGCTCGCGTTTCGCACGCTTCCTGCCAGATTGGATGCGCTCAGGAAGACAAATATTCCCGCAAGCTGTCGTTAGATCGCGTGGCAGGATCGCCTGCCTCCTGCGGTCACCGTTGTTTCCCCGCGAATGTCCCGCTTGCCCCGTCCAGCCCCCAGTCTGTATCGTTCCCCTGCGCAAGTCAACATGTCAAACCTTCGTCCCCCCCACCACCCGCCATTCCTGGAAGATTGCCATGCTCATCCGTCGTCTGATCGCTGGAGCCGCGTTCTGCATTCTGCTGGCAGGAGTCTGCCTCCTGGGGGAGGAGCCACAAGGGGCGCCAAAGAAATATCTGATCATTCATGCCGACGACGCGGGGATGTGCCATTCGGTCAACCGGGCGACGATCGCCGCCCTGGAGCAGGGGATTGTTTCATCGTGCAGCATCATGATTCCCTGTCCGTGGGTGACGGAGTTTGCCGAGTACGCCCGGACCCATCCGCAGTTTGACTATGGGCTGCACCTGACGCTCAATTCCGAATGGCGGCACTACCGCTGGGGACCGGTGGCGGGAAAAGCGAGGGTTCCCAGTCTGGTCGACAAAGAGGGCTATCTGCACCGCAGCGTCGCCGAGGTGGTGGCCAACGCCCGTGCGGATGAAGTTGAACTGGAATTGCGCGCCCAGATCGAACGGGCCAAAGAACTGGAAATTCCGGTGAGCCACCTCGATACGCACATGGGGGCGCTCGTCAGCCGTCCCGATATTGTCGAAGTCTATGTCCGGATCGGGTTGGAATACGACCTCCCGATCCTCTTTCTGCGAACCATCGACGGGCCGGTGGTCCGGGAGTATCCGGCTCTCAAGGAACGGGGAAAGGAACTGCTGGCGGCGCTCGACTCCAAGAAGCTGCCGGTGCTGGACGGTCTGGCGCAGTTTTACGGCGGCGATTCGCACGACGAACGGGTCGGCAACTACCTGAAGACACTGCGCGAGTTGCCTCCGGGGGTGAGCGAACTGATCATCCACTGCGGCTACGCCGACGACGAACTCCGCGCGGTGACCAACAGCGCCGAGCGCCGCGACGGGGACCGCCGCTTTTTCACCGATCCGGAAACCGCCGCCGAAATCAAGCGGCTGGGAATAGAGGTCATCACCTGGAAGCAGTTTCGCCGGATGGCGCGGGAGGGAGGGATTCCGCATCAAAAGCAGAATTGAACGGGAGCATTTCACGCGGCGTGTGGCCGCAATCCAAAAGAGAATTGAACAAAAGCACGCGGAGGAAGCCGAGAGATTTCGCCCGGGCTTGGTGAGGCGCCCTGGGTGATGTGGCGACGGGAAATGTTTCTTCCCGTTGCGGCCGAAGGCCGCGTACCTCTCTGCTGCCTCGGTGTGCTTCTGGTCCCCCCTATTTTCGCGATGACGATCGAAGGTTGCGCCACTGGGCCAGTCCTCTTGTTGAATCGGGTCGTTGATGGATTGCACTTTGGAAAAGGCCGTGGGCATACGCGGGGCGGCCCCTTGTCCGCCACTCGATGAGAATGTAGCATCGCGGCCAACGCTCCCATTTGTGGGGCGACTTGGTGGAGGCGGCGCTCGGCGCGGCCCCGTGGACCCTGGATGAAAACCTGGCATGGCGACCCCCCGCGTACTGGTTCTGCGAGCCCCTGGCACCAATTGCGATCAAGAGACCGCGCTGGCGTTTGAAACGTGCGGCGCCCGTCCCGAGACGGTCCACCTGTTTCGCCTGCTCGAGCGACCGGCCCTCTTGCGAGAGTTTCAGATTCTGTGCATCCCAGGGGGGTTCAGCTACGGGGACGACGTGGGAGCCGGGGCCATCTTCGGGGCGCAGCTCCAATGGAAGCTGGGGGAGACGCTCCGCGAGTTTCTCGCCGCCGATCGATTGGTGTGGGGAATCTGCAATGGGTTTCAGGTGCTGATGCGCTCGGGAATTCTTCCCGGCGGCGAGGGGGAATGGCCCCCAAAACCCGATCAGCTCCCCAATGCGACCCTCACCTGGAACGACAACGGGCGGTATACGGCCAAATGGGTGCGACTCAAGGGAACCGGTTCGCCGTCGGTCTTTTTGCGGGGGATTGACGAGCTCTATCTGCCGGTGGCGCACGCTGAGGGGAAGGTCGCCGTCCGCCACGAGGGGGTTCTGGTCGATTGGCAGACCCGCCGCCAGATCGCTCTGACATATCACCCGGACGACAACCCGAACGGCTCCACCGCCGACATTGCCGGCCTGTGCGATCCTTCGGGGCGGGTGCTGGGGCTGATGCCGCATCCGGAGCGGCACCTCTTCGCCACGCAGCATCCCCGCTGGACGCGGCGGAAATGGGAAACGGACGAAGGGGAGGGGCTGAAACTGTTCCGCAACGCGGTCGCCCATTTCGAATGAACGGATGAGCATTGACAGCGGAATTTCCGGTGTGTCCAATGCACGTGTTACAACCCTCATGGAGCGCTGCGCATGTCTCTCCCGCCGAGCTCGGAAGACTTTAAGGAGTTGGTTCGTTCGCGGACCGATATCGTCGGTCTGATCGCCGAGAGCGTGACACTCCAGCCACAGCGGGGGGGACGGGAATATATGGGGCTGTGCCCGTTTCACGACGATCATAACCCTTCGATGCGCGTGTACAGCGATCGGCAATCGTATCGCTGTTGGGTCTGCAACGAAGGTGGGGATTGTTTCTCGTTTGTCATGAAGCGCGAGCGGGTCGGTTTTCGCGAGGCGCTGGAGATGTTGGCGCTCCGCGCTCGACTGGAACTCCCGCGGCAATATCAGTCTACACCCGGAGGGGCGGAAGCCCGCGAAGGGAAAAACCGGCTCTACGAAATCGTCGCCTGGGCCGAGCAGGAGTTCCACGAGTTCCTGTTGCGCGGGAACGATGCCGAGCCGGCGCGGCGATATTTGCGCGACCGGGGGATCACCGGTCCGTCGCTCGCCAAGTTTCGGTTGGGATATCATCCGCGGAATTGGGGGTGGCTGCTGGAGCGGGCGCGTTCGCGATTCGAGCCGGAGCAATTGGAGTTGGCCGGGTTGGTATCGCGGCGCGATGGCGGTCAGGGTTACTACGACTATTTCATCGATCGGGTGTTGTTTCCGATCCGCAATGCACAGGGCAAACCAGTGGCGTTTGGCGGGCGCGTGCTCCCCGGGGGGGAGCCGCAGCAGGGACCGAAATATTGGAACACTCCCGAGACGCCGCTGTTCAACAAAAGCCAATTCCTGTACGCGCTGGACCAGGCGCGGGAGACGATTTCGAAGTCCAACACTGTCGTCGTAACCGAGGGATATACCGATTGCGTGATGGCGCACCAGCACGGATTGACCAATTTCGTCGCCACGCTGGGGACGGCGCTCAACGACACGCATGTTACCAACCTCAAGCGGTTTGCCCGACAGGTGGTGCTGGTCTACGACGGAGACGAAGCGGGACGCAACGCCACGGAACGGGCCCTGCCCCGATTTCTGGCGCAGGAGATCGATTTGCGGATCCTCACGCTGCCGGGGGGACTCGATCCGGCCGACTTTCTAGAGCAGCACGGCCCGGACGCGCTCCGCAAGCTGCTTCTGGGGACGGTGGAAGCGTGGGACCAGAAACTTCGCCTGGCGATCGATCGGCACGGTCTGGATTCGATCGACGCCCGGCATCGCGTTTTGGAAGAGATGCTGGCAGTGCTGGTGCTCGTGCCGGCGAATACTCCGGGGGGACTGGCGGGAAAATGGCTCGAAAGGGAGAGCATCATTCTGGGAGCGCTCGGCCAAAAGTTGAATCTCACCGAGGGGCAGATCCGCGCCCGGCTCGAAGAGCTGCGATCCAAGGCGGAGCACTTGAAGGACGGGACTCCCCCGCGCGAACCGGCACAGAACGCTTCGTCGGAATCTTCCTCCGTCCCCCTGTTTCCCGCACGACCCACCCGCGACGAATTGGCCGAACGGGAGTTGCTGGAAATCCTGTTTACCTTGCCGGAACAGGCGGCCCAGATTCAGGCGAAAATTCCCGCGGAAGAGTTGCGTCATCCCGGCCTGCGGCAACTCCTTGAAGTATGCTATGGAATGATCGTCGAGGGACTGGTCCCCTCGTATGAACGAGTGACCGCGCGTCTGGAAGACGCAAGGATGAAGAATCTCGCGGCGCAGATCGACGAACATGCGCGGCAGGTTCAAGTGACTGTGGAACTTGTGGAACAGACGATGGAGTATTTTCGGAGACGACGCGAAGCGCGGCCCGACAGTGTGCTGGCCGAGCTGGAGCGCGAAACGCCTCCCACGATGAATGGCGGAGCCGACGACCTGGCCAAGGCCAAGTTGAGACTGGCGATGGAAGTGAACCGAGAACGCGCTACCAGAACGACACGGAACTAATTCCGGGGAGAGACCGCCTGTGCATCAATTGGACGACAATCTCAAAGTGCTGGTCGAACAGGGGCAAAAGCAGGGTTTCCTGACCTTTTCCCAAGTCAACGATTACCTGCCCGATGAAGCCATCAATCCCGAGAAGCTCGACAATCTGTTGATGTCGCTCGAGGAGTTGGGGCTGCAGATCCGGGTCGACGAATATCAGCCCGCGCCGATTCCGGAGAAGAAGTCTCGCGGCAAATCCAACAAAGCGGTGCGGGTGACCCACATCACCGCCGAAACGTCCAAACACATCGACGATCCGGTCCGAATGTACCTGACGCAGATGGGAGAGATTCCGCTCCTCACGCGGCCGCAGGAAATCTCGCTGGCGAAGAAGATCGAAGTCACGCGCAAACGGTTCCGTCGTGATTTGATGGAAAACGACTTCGTGATGAAGACGGCCATCGATTTGCTGACGCAGGTCAATGACAGTCAGCTTCCCTTTGATCGGACGATCAAAGTCTCGATGACCGAAGGGTTGGAGAAATCGCAGATCACCGGACGCATGCCGCACAACCTCAAAACGCTCGAAGAGCTGCGGAAACAGAACATCGCCGATTTCGCCCTGATGACCTCTACCGACGCCTCCCCCACGCAGCGCCAGGCCGCGCGGCGGTCGCTTGTCCTGCGGCGCCGCAAGATGGTCACCCTGCTCGAGGAACTGAGCCTCCGGACGCAGCGCTTGCAGCCGGCCATCAAGCGGCTGGAGCAGATTTCCCAGCGGATGCAGGAATTGGAGCGGCAGATCGACCGCCTACGGCATCACAAGCAGGCTCGCGAAGACCGCGCCACGCTGCAAAGCGAATTGCAGGATCTGATGAATCTGACGCTCGAAACCCCCAGTTCGCTCCAGGAGCGGGTGGCGACGATCCACGCCCGCTACGCGGAATACGAGCAGGCGATGCGCGACTTGTCGGGAGGCAACCTGCGGCTGGTGGTCTCCATCGCCAAAAAATATCGCAATCGGGGCCTGTCGTTTCTAGACCTGATCCAGGAGGGGAATACCGGTCTAATGCGCGCGGTGGACAAATACGAATACCGCCGCGGTTATAAGTTTTCGACCTATACCACCTGGTGGATTCGCCAGGCGATCACCCGCGCGATTGCCGACCAGTCCCGCACGATTCGGATTCCGGTGCATATGATCGAGACGATGACCCGGCTCCGCCGGGTCGGCAAGGAACTGCAGCAGGAGAACGCCCGCGAGCCGACGCTGGAAGAGACCGCCGAGGCGGCTCACATCAGCCTCGATGAAACGCGGCGGGTGATGCGCATCTCACGGCATCCGATCAGCCTGGACCGTCCAGTGGGAGAAGGGGATGACAGTTTCTTCGGCGAGTTCATCGAGGACGATTCCACCGGCACGCCGGTGGATACCGCGATGCAACAGATGCTCCGCGACAAGATCGACTACGTGCTCAAAACGTTGACCTACCGCGAGCGGGAGATCATCAAACTCCGCTACGGCCTGGGAGACGGGTACACCTACACGCTGGAAGAGGTGGGGCGGATCTTCAAAGTCACACGCGAACGGGTGCGACAAATCGAAGCCAAGGCGGTCCGCAAACTGCAACATCCAGTCCGAGCCCGGCAATTGAAGGGCTTTCTGGAGACTCTGGGGACGCCGGTGTCGAATTGAAGTGGCCCTGAAGAACGCGAATCCCGGAAATAGACCGGCCCAAGCTTGGTTGTCGCGCTCGTCGCGGGGCGGAGAGGTTGCTTCACTCCGGAAACAGGAATGAGTTGAGCACCCGAAGCTCGGATTGCGGTGTGTGCGCGCCGGGAGACCTCGTCGCGATGAAACTCCTGGTGGAGTCGCGCGACGCTCGCCCCCCCACCCCGGTTCTCCCCCCGCAAGGGGGGGAGGGAGAAGTTCGCGCGCGTGGGGCGACGTTCCGGCTCGTCTTCGTTGCACTGTTCAGGGGGCGGCAGCCGTGGCCCGGCAGGTTCGCAGGCGCAGTTCAAATGCGGCGCCGTCGGTCACTGCGGCGATATGCGTTAGGTCGCCGCGCATGTCGCGCGCCAGTCGGCGGCTTAGCGAGAGTCCCAAACCGACACCGGGGGCGGTGCTGGCGGCGGCTTCTGCTGATTTGCGGAAGGGCTGAAAGAGGTGTGTCCGGAGCTCCACCGGCAGCCCTGGTCCGTGATCGCGAACCCGAATGCAGAAGCGGTCCCGATCGAGCTGTGTTGAGATCTCCACGCGGCGATCGTCGCCGCCGGATGCGTACTTGCAGGCATTGTCCACCAGATTGAACAGGATCTGTTCCACTGCCGAGGGATCAGCCCAGACGACCAGGCTGCGGTGCGCGTCCGCCAGCTCGCATGTCAGCATCAGCCGGGCTTGTTCCGCGCGGTCTCGCAGGCGGCTGGTGGCGGTCGCCAGCAATTCTTCCACGGCGGTCGGCTGTAATCGATTTCCCAGTCCCCCCCGTTCCAGCCGCGCGTAGGCCAAGACGTTCTCCACCAGATGCGTCAGCCGAATCGCTTCGACTTGCAGGGTCTTCAGATAGTCCCGTCGCCGGGCTTCGTCGGGGACCATTCCTTCCGCCAGCATCTCGGCGTACATCCGAAACGTCGTGAGGGGAGTGCGGAGTTCGTGGGTGACGGCCGAGACGAAATCGGCGCGCCGTTCACTGAGAGCCAGCACCCCTTGGAGCAGGGCTGCGACCGCCGCCGCCGCCAGGAGCATCCCACCCCAGGCGACAAACAACGACTGCCGAACGGGAGAGAGGAGATCGCTGGCGAGCGTCGGCGCCGGCCCCGGATCGAGGCGGACCGGAAGCGAGGCCAGCCGCCGTCCCTGCTCTTCCTGGTCGGGGGAAGCGACGATTGACAGCTCGGCCTGCGGGAGCAGATCGGTAATCGACCCCAGGAGATCGTCGCGGAGCCGATTCCAATCGAGCCAACACCCCTGCACCACCGATTCTCCGTCAACCAGAGCCCGCCGGACCAGCAGCAATTCCCCCTGGAGGACTGCTGGCGCCATGCTTCCCGCCCGAGACTCGCTGCTCCGCAATACACCGCTCTGAACCCCTTCCCGGTTGGAGTTCGCGGCCACCGTATTATTGGCGATCACGTATTGCGACCGGACGTTGAACTCGGACGCACCGCGCGCCCGCTGCGCCAGGGCGGGGGGGGTGGACTGAGGCTGCGGCAGTTCCTGAGTCATCTGCGGGCTGTTTCCCAGGGCGACTTGCGGATCGACGGACGATTCCGTCAAGGGGAGCGCCACCTCCCGCAACTGTTCAAACCCCCCCGCACCGCGGAGCCGTTCCAGGCGGGCTTGTGCTCCGGCGACGTGGAGGGGAGTGCCGGGTGGCGCATCGGACGAGCCCTCCGGCGGGCAGGGTATCTGAGGCGAGGACCATGCTCCCTTCGCGGAGACCTGAAAATAGAGCCGCACCTGTTCGACTTGCGGGAGAGCAAGGGTGATCGCCGATGCCGACTCGACCAGCAATCCCGGCGGAGAGCCAGATAGCGCGGGAGAAAATGAGAGCACGGGGGTAGCGCTTTGCTGCGCGACGAAGGGAGACATCGCGGAGTCCATCCGCCACAACGCGAGTCGGACGTTTTCCTCCAGTTCCGCCTGACGCCGCCCCTCGCGTTCGGACCGTTCCGATTCCAACGCGCGCAGGCTGAGCCAGCCCACCGCCGCCGCCACCAGGAGGACGCAGGTGACATAAGCCAGCCAGGTTTTGTGAGGGGAGAGCATCAGAGTCGCCTGGAACGAACTGGAGTTTTCGTGGGAAGAACCTCAAGAATTCGGACGACCGGCGGGAATCTGGTCGTGCGCAAACATATAGCCTTTGCCCCGCACCGTCAGAACGATCCGTGGCTCTTCGGGGTTGTCTCGCAGTTTCTCGCGCAAACGGGTGACATGCATATCGATCGTTCGGGTCGCCAAACCGCGGGGATTGAGCTGCCAGACATGTTGCAGCAGCTCGGCACGCGAAATGGCCCTACCGGAGTGGGCCGCCAGGTAGCGCAACAGTTCCCCTTCCTTTTCCGACAGCTCGATTCTCCCGCCGTCGTCATAGCGGATTTCATGGCGTGCCAGATCAGCCACCAGCCCCGGACAGCAGACTTGCTCCACGTCGTGCGGGCGCTCGGGAGAGCGTCGCAACACCGCTTCCACCCGCGCCAGAAGTTCCTTGACACTGAACGGTTTGACGACGTAATCGTCCGCCCCCAGTTGCAACCCGGCGACGCGATCTTCCTCCTGACCGCGGGCGGAAAGGATGATCACCGGTTGCGTCGGCCGTACACGCCGCACTTCGCTCAGGATTTCCAGCCCACTCACTCCAGGCAGCACCAGATCCAACAGCAGCAGATCGTAATTGCCGGTGATCGCCAACTGTCTGCCGGTTTTGCCATCCCCTGCCTCCAGCGGGGCATACCCGGCAAACGTCAGCGCGTCCACGATGCCACGCCGGATCGCGCTGTCGTCTTCAATGGTGAGGATGCGGAGGGGAGGCATGGCAGTGCATTCCAGTATATGCGGTGCGCAGGTTGCGCAAAACTCATCAGCTCGACGGGACGTACCGTTCATAAGCGTACTTCAGCGTGCGGCTCTCCTGGGGTTTGAGTTGAATGCTCCAGCGAACGGTTCCCGAGCGCTCCAGAAGTTGCAGTTTGGTCGAGTCGGTGCTTCGCTGCCCGTCGTCCGAAGCGGTGGTCGGTTTTCCCGGAACCGCGACGGTCACAATCAGTTCCACCGGCTCCCGCTCGAAGTTCTTCAATTGCAATTCCCCTTGGAGCGTGACCAGATCCAGAAACACGTGGTCGGCGGGTGAATGCGCTTTGAACATGCGGTCCGCTTCCACTTCGTTCTTGTCGTGCGAGATGTTGATCGCCGCCGAAACGGGGATTTCGCTCTTCCCCCCGCGCGGCGTGTATTTCAGCAGATCCTCGCTCAGCGGGCGATCGCCGCTGACCGCCAGGCAGGGGCCGGTCGTCCAGGCGCTGTCGGTGTCGTTCTTGAGCACCAGAAAATGCTCCATCAGCGCCGGCGGAGACCAGCGGTAGATATGACTGTACTTGATCTTCTTGACGAACAGCGTGACGATGGCCCGTTCTCCGCGGCGGATCGTCAGATCTTTCTTCGTGTAGACCGTGTAGTCGCTCCCCCCCGGCCCCCCCAGTTGCGGCAGGTTGCCCAGGGATGACGACAGTTTCCCCCCCTCGACAGGCACCGGCTGATCGACCACCGTGACGCCGTCAAATTGTGGCGCGCCGATCGAGTTGTTGGAGATCGCCGCCCGGTTCATGATCTGCGTCGCCACGGCGGGAGGCGCGATCGCGCTCCCAATCGTGCGGATGACCTGCCCTACCGCAATGGGGGCCATGAACTGCGTGTGCGCGAAGTGGGGAACGCCGACCACAAAGTGCATGTCGCAGTGAACCAGATCTTCCGCTTCGTTGACGACCGTCCCCCGCAGCGTCAACTCGGCGGTGGATTCGTCAACGACGCGCAGGGTGTATTCCGGAATCCAGGTGATCCCCTCGCGCAGATAGGCCATTCCCAATTTCGACTTGGCTGCCGGTTTCTCCGCCTGGCTGGCGACGTGGATTCGCAACGGCAATTCCAGAATCTGCATCCGCGAGACGCCGGCGACGGGGACGGCAAAATTGCTGCTGGCAGATTCCAGGACGGCGAATTCGGGCCCGACCGAGACCAGTTTTCCCGCCGCGGTCCGCGGCATTCCGTGGTATTCGTAGGTGAGCTGTACGCTCAACTTGAGCGCCGCGGTGAGCCGCTCCCGCCGCGAATTCAGATCATTCGCCACATCGACTCCGTCGAACTCGACCGTCTCTCCCGGCCCGGACCCGACGACATCGACTAATTCCTGCGGATCATGCGAGTAGATCGCCAGGGTGCCGAATGCCGCAGGAGGGATTTCCTTGGCCACGGCCCAGCCATCCCGGAGCTCGGCCTCCCCCTCGCGCATGAAGAACCCCATGCCGTTCTTGAAGACCGCGACCGACCGTGTGCGGGAGGACCAGACATGGGGATTCGGAGACTCCGTGACTTTGGGTTTGGGATCGTCAGCGCCGGCGCGGGAGGGGCCAAGGCAGGCGGCAGCCGCAAGGGCGATCAGCCAGGTGGTCAGGATGGGGTAGCGCATGGTCATTTTCTCCGAAGGGCGATCGAGCGGTCGTTGCCGGAATGGGCCTGTCTGGAGAGGATTGTATCCGTCTGCGGCGACGGCGTGCGTAAAGGGTCTGTAACAGCCGCAGGCTGGTCGCTCGGAGGCCAACCAAAAAGAGAGTTCGGAGAATTCTCATATTTTTCCAAAAACGACCGACACAGCGAGGGAGTTCGGCGCAAATCATGATTGGAGCGGGCACGAGGAATCGGGTCGGCTGCAAGCGGGGCCGCAAATCGCATACAGTTTTTGAATCGCCAGGCCAAGGCCAGGGCCGCCGGAGAGAGCGGGAACGACTCCATTTGGGAATGACCTGACATGCCGCACATTGATCCATGGATGCTGACCAGGAACGGGAACTGACCGGGCGACTGCGCGCCGGACAGGCGGATGCCTGGCGTGTGCTCTACGACGCCTATGCGGAGGCGCTGTGGCGGGTGGTGGCGCGCCGGTTGGGAGCGAATTCCGCGGACGTGGCGGATGTCGTCCAGGAATCGTTTCTGGCCGCCGCCCGGTCGGCGGCTTCGTTCGATCCTTCGCGTGGAACAGTCTGGTTGTGGCTCTGTGGAATCGCCCGTCGCCACGTGGCGCTGCATTTCCGAAAACAGCAGCGGCACGAGCGAATCCGCGCGGCGGTGCAGGGAGTGACCGGAAACAATGGCCAGGGATTGGCGTGGCTGGCAAGTCGCGACCCCCCACCGGCCCAGGTGCTGGAGTCGATCGAACTGGCAACGCTGGTTCGGGCGACCCTCATTGAAATGTCCGACGACTATGCCCGACTGCTGGCGACGCGTTACCTCGACGGCGTGCCGCTGGAGCGGATTGCCGACGAAGAACAAAGTACGGTGACAGCGATCCGCTCCAAACTGGCCCGCGCCCGGGCCGCGTTTCGACAGGCGTTTATTGGATTCGTCACGGAGTCTTCCCCATGAAACCCCCTGATGATGGCGACGAAGAGTTGATTGCCTCGATGCTGCATTCTGCCGATCGAAACCTGCCCCTCCCCGATCCGGAGTTCCTGCGGCAACTCCGGGAAGCGTCGACGCGCGCCTTTCTCGAAGCGGCGGCACAGCGCGGGGGTGATTCCCAGGAGCCGCAACTCCGACCAGACCATACGATTTCTCAGGAGGAGGGTGATTCGATGATTTCTGCCGCTGATACTCAGACCGGCCCGTTTACGCTGGGCCGTTCGCTTGGGGGGAGGGGATCCCGTCGTGTTGTTTCGCTGCTGGTGGGGGGAGTGGCTTGTGCTGTGGCGATTCTGGTTTGGCTGCTCCTGGGGCCGGCTCCGCAGGTGGCGCATGCGCTCGACCTGCGCACGGCGCTGGAGCGGACGGCCCAGTCACAGACACTGCACTTGCAAATCGAGCGTTCCGGCCAGACTGAAGAGGCGTGGATGACGCAGCCGGGCTGGTTGCGGGTGGACCATTCCGACGGAACCTATGACATCACGCGCGACAACACGGTGTGGCGCGTCGATGAGCGGGAGAACCGGGCTCAATCCGAACCGACGCCGTTGGGTTCATCGGGTGCCGATGTCCATTCCAGGGTGTTCTCCCAATTGCTGGATCTCGCGGATGGAGAAGAGCTCACCTCGACCCAATCGCCATCGGTGGAGGTCGTTCAGAGGAATGGCCGCACGCTTCAGCGGCTCCAAGGGGAACTGGCGGGAGGCGATCGGCGACTGCAATTCGATGCGTTGATCGACGCGCAGACCGAGACCTTGCAGTCCCTCAGGCTGCTGACCGATCGGGACGGGGCGCTGCAGCCGATCGTGGAACTTCGAGTCGTGGCTGCGAATCTCCCCCTCGCCGAGGAAAAGTTTACGGTCAAACCGAGCCTGACGGAGGATGGGCGGGTCGGCAAAGTGACCGATCGGCAGGGGATTGTGACGCTCCGTCCCGCCGCGCAGCAGCGCTGGACTCCCGTCTGCGAGCCGCTGTTGCTCCGCACCGGCGATTGGCTACGGACCGACTCCCGCGGCGCGCACGCGGCCGCCGTCAAGCTCTCGTCGCAGTCGGTGCTGACCATCGGCCCGGGAACGCTGATCGAAATCCTTTCCCCCAACCGGGTGCGGTTGCACACCGGCGAACTGGAGGTCCAACCCGATTCGGCCACCCCCCTGGAATTGGCCGGGCCGGGTGATCAAGGGGTGTCGATCGCGGAGCGGACGTTCTACCGTCTGACGCAGGAGAAATTGACGAAGGTCACGCGGGCGCCCCCCTGGCTGGGATACTTCCAGGGGACCACCCATCAGGAATCGCTCGGATCGCTGATCGCGCATCCCAAGGGAACCACCGTCGAGACCCGCAATATTCCGCTCACCGTTGGCTACCATCACGTGACGGTCGATATCCGGGACCAGATCGCCCGGACCGTGATCGAAGAGTCCTTCGTCAATCGCGAGAACGTCGAACTGGAAGGAGTGTTCTACTTCCCCCTCCCGCAGGATGCGTCGATTTCCGGATTCGGGATGTGGATCGGCAACGAACTGGTGGAAGCGGACATCGTCGAGAAGCAACGAGCACGGGAGATCTATGAACAGATCCTGCGAGAGAAGCGCGATCCCGGCTTGCTGGAATGGTCCGGGGGAAACATCTTCAAGGCCAGCGTCTACCCCATTCCGGCGCATGCCGAAAAGCGGATCAAAATCAGCTACACCCAGGTGCTTCCGGCGCGGGGGACCAGTTACCGCTACAGTTACGCACTGCAGAGCGACCTGCTTAAGTTGCATCCCTTGCGCGATCTGTCGCTCGATGTCACCGTCCATTCGGCGCTCCCGCTCCGCCGGATCTCCAGTCCCACGCACACCGTCCGCGCCGACCACACGGCCCACGCGGCCCACGTCGCCTTTGCGGCGCAGGATTACGTCCCGACGCGCGATTTCGAAGTCGTGGTGGAAACCGATCGTCAATCTTCCGACGTGACGCTCATCCCGCACGCTCGCGGTGACGATGGCTACTTCATGCTGCAGCTTGCTCCCCCGGCAGAAGGAACCTGGCAGCGCGACGTCGTGGCCGACGGCGAACCGATCGAGTTGCTGATCCTGGCCGACACGTCGTTGTCGATCGGCCCTGCCGCGCGACAGGCGCAGGCCGAACTCGTCGCGGCGCTGTGCGGCGCGCTTGCGCCGCGCGATCGGGTCAATCTGGCGGTGTGCGACGTTGACTGCCGCTGGGCGTTCGACAAGCCGCGTCCCGCCGAACCCCAGCACGTCGCGGCGCTCCGTGAACATCTCTCCCGGCGGCATTCGCTGGGCTGGACCGACCTGGACCGGGCGTTCGCGTCGGCGTTCACCCAATGCGGCCCGCGGACGCAGGTGGTCTACATCGGCGACGGAATCGTGACGACCGGAGACGGTTCGCCGGAGGAGTTCTCGCGACGGCTGAAGCGCTTGAAGGGGGAAACTCCCGGCGCCTGCCACGCGGTCGCCGTGGGAAACAGCTACGAAACGACCACCCTGCGGGCGATCGCGGCGCTGGGTGGTGGGACGGTTCGCCAGGTGACGGGAGAGCAAGGCCCGTCGTTCATCGCGCTGGAGTTGCTGCGGGAAATCTCGCGTCCCGGAATGCGCGACCTGCGCGTTGAATTCCACGGCCTGCGGACGGCGCGAGTCTATCCGGAACGGCTGCCCAACCTGCCGGGCGGCTCACAGCAGATTCTGGTGGGACGCTACCAGCCTGCGGGAAAAGACCAGGTAGGGGAGGTGGTCGTGACGGGGAGCGTGGAGGGGAAGCCGGTGCGGCTGCGCGGGTCGGTGGCGCTGCGCGACGCGGAACAGGGAAATGCCTTCATTCCCCGCTTGTGGGCGCGCCAGCACCTGGATGCCTTGCTCCAGCAGGGTTCCTCCCCGGCGATCAAGGACGAGATCATCGCCCTCTCCGAAGAGTTCCAGATCATGACGCCGTACACGTCGTTTCTGGTGCTGGAGACCGATGCCGACCGCGAACGTTTCAAGGTCAAACGCCGGTTCCGAATGCGCGATGGTGAAGAGTATTTCCAGGAAGGAAGGGACACAGCGAGTTTTGCCCTGGTGCATCAGGCGATGCAGCGCGCGGGGAGCTGGCGAGTCGGTTTGCAACAAAGCGTCCTGCGCGAATTCGCGCAACTCGAACGGTATCGACTCCCGCAGCCTGGGCGCCGTTCCAATTTGCACAATTGCGACTCCTTAATACTCCTGAGCGATGGGGCGGTTTCGTTCTCGATGCCTGTCAGCGGACCAGTTCCGGCGGGGAGCGCTGGCTTCGGCGGGGATTTCACCGACTCCGCTTGGTATTTTGGAACCTCTGTTTTCGATCGGAAGGAATCACTCGAATTCGGCAGATGGACCGAGGAATCCCGTAAGTTGGTTGAAAACGAAACCCTCAGTGCCGGAGAGGTCTGGGATGCCCTGACGGGAGAGTTCAACTCACCGGTGAGTTTGAAGAAGAATATGCTCCCCGCGGAAGAACCGGATTCGCTGGCGGCGTTTGATGGATCCCCCTGGAAGAGAGAAGCGGATCGACTGAGCGCGGACTTTCTGCTGGGCGACTTGTCTGAAAATGGTCTCGACCATAATGGAAATGGCATTGCGGACTCCGAATGGGGAGTCCGCGGCGGCCTGCCAAGTCTGGGACGGGGAGTCTATCCTGCGGGAGGGGGGTTCGGCGGACGATCCAACCGCCTCTTCGACCATTACGAGCGCCAACAGCACTTCTTCACAGTGGACCCCCTGTTCCCTGCGCTGGCCGCTCCCTCGCGCCCGTCGCGCGAGGCCCCCCCTTCCTGGTCTCCACCGGCGCTCGAGTTGTCGCGCAGTCTGCTCCGGACGGAGCAACTCGCGAACCTGGCGGGAGGCCTGGAAATCGATCGGCAGACCGAATCGTTCGATCCGCGGTGGAAGGAACTGACCCGCCGCGCCCGCCGGCTGGATCTCTATTCTCCCGCCGCCTGGCTGACCCGCTCGGAAAGCGACGGCGACCAGATGCTGGTCAACTGGTGCGACGCGAAGGAACGGGGAGTGCTGGGACTGGGCTTTCGGCTGGGAAGGCTCCGCCCATCGGCTGGAAGCGACCTCGGTCCGAGCGTGCTGGAAATGCTCGACCACTCCTTGACTCCTCTCGATCAGACGTATCGCACTTACCAGCCGTCGCTGATTCAGGAAGAGGTGGGAGAGGTGTTCATCATCCTGACTCATCCCGAAGCGCCCCACTCGCGGTTCGAGATTCGAATCGACGCCAACCGGCGTGTCCTGCTTTCCCTCCGGCACCTGGTCGATCAGAAACCAGTCTCCACCACGCGCTTCAGCGAGTTCGTCGAAGTCGCCGGACGCTGGTGGCCGGGAAAGATTGAGAATTTGGATGACCAGGAACGGATCACTTCCGTAACGACGCAGACGATTGTCGCGCTCACCCCCGAGCAGCTCGCCGCGCGCACTCAGGCCGAACTGGCCGCGCGATCGACTGTCCAGTTGGTTTCCACCCCCTGGCCTACCGTCAACCAGGCGAAGCAAGCTGTCGCGGATCCGTCGCGCACTTTCTACACGGCAGAACTGGCCCTCGCGCTCCATTTCGCCCGCAGCCAGCAATGGACCAGGGCTTTGGAGCATCTCGACCGTTCCGAGAAACTGGCCGCCCAACAGTCGGGAGTCCGCTGGATTCGGGACTCCTTCCTGCAAGCCGCCCGGCGGCATGAGCCGCTCAAACAGCGGCTGCTGGCCGAGTCGCGCCGCCAGGACTGGCCGGCCGGAAATAACGGGCTGTTTCTCGCCAGACATCTCGTCGGGCAGGCCGCCCAAGTCCTCGGAACCAGCGAAATGCTGGAGTTGCTCGAAGCGGTGAAACCAATCTACGCCGCACAACCCCCCCATGCCAAAGGGCTCGTTCGCTGGGCCGAGTATCAGGTGGGATACATTGAGGCGGCCGGACAGATCGACGAGGCACTTGCTGCGCGCCGAAAGCTGGCGGTCGACGACTCGCACGACGCCGACCAGCAGACGCGGTTCGCTTCGGCACTGTTTCACGGCGGCGACCCGGAGGAAGCGTATGCCTGGCTGGAACGGGTTCTAACCACCGATCCGCGGTGGCGCGACGACGAAGAGCAGAGGCTGAGGAACACCGTCACGCAGTTCCTGCAACAGGAGGGGCGCTACGCCGATCTGGTGGCCTACCTGGCACAATGGACCGGTCGCCGGCCCACCTCCTCCGGCGTCTATCAACACTATCTGTCGGCTTTGTACCAGAACGATCAGGTCGCCGAGGCGGACCAGTTGATCGCCCGCTGGCTGAACGAAGGGATCTCGGGAGACACCTCCGAAGTCGCCTCCGCTCGACTGACCGCGTCGATTCAGCTCGCCCTGGGACAGGGGCACAGTTTCTACATCGATCTCATCGATCCGCAATGGCTCGCTCCGCTGGCCCGCGTCGCGGAGTATTTTGCGCATCGCGATGGCAATTTCCATCCCGCGGATCTGATTCTGGGGAATAGCCGATTCAACGCCAGCGACGAGGGACGCAATCTGCGCCTCAAGATTGGAAAGTGGCTGGTGGAAGAGTTCGACACATTGCCGCGGCTGCGGCTGCAGCGCTACGTCGATTGGGCGCTGGGTGAAACGGGAGCCGTCACGGCCGACAACTGGAAGGGGCTGGCAGCGAAATTGCAGGCGCGGTGGAGCGACGAGACAGACCCCGACACCCGATTGCAATGGAGTCGCACCCTGGGACAAATCCTGTCGCAGCGTGTCGGACGCGAGGCGTATCTCAATTTCCTCCGCCTCCAATGGCGCGAAGCCCCCGCATTGACCCGCGCGACGCATGCCAACGAACTCTACAACGCGCTGCTGGGGGAGCCTTGGGGAACGGTGCTGGAGACGGAGCTTCTGGAACTGGTCCCCCACCTCTCGGATGCGGAAGAGGTGGACCAAAGACTGCCGGTCCAGATCGTCGCGCTCCAGCGGCTGGTGGACTGGATGGTGGGAGGTCGAAATCAAACCGGCTTGGCCAAGATTTCTGACCTTGAGCAACTGACACGGCAGAAGCGAGCCGCAGCGCAGGCCGAGCAACTGCGCCTGGCTCGCCAGGAAACGGCACAACGGCTGGAAGAAGCGGGTCAGCGCCACGAGCCGCTGCTGGTTCGCTGGTTCGACATCGAACGTCTGACCCTCAGAGCGCAGTCGGACCCCGACGAGACAACCGTTGTGCGCGAATCCTGGGCGTTTCTGGATGCCGTTTCGCGTTCGGATCGGCCCGCCGCAGAACCTCCCGCGGCGGACACTGGCAAGGAGCCCGCCGTCTCGCCGCCAATGGATACAACCGCGGAAGCGCTCTCTCGTCGCTTGCAAGAGCGACACCTGTCGATCATCGCTTATCTGGCACTCAAGCCGGGGGCCGAGAAGACGCAGGTGGAACGGCTCCTCAAGGCGATCGACGCCCGCATCGCGAGAGGGACCGGGGCCGAGGAGTGGAAGTCCTGGAAATACCGATTGCTGGTGGCGCTCGATCGGCCTGTCGAGTTGCAGCAGGTTCTCACGGACTGGTTGCAGGGGGACGGGGCGAACAACCGCTGGCGCTTGTCGCTGGGATACTTGCTGGCGGAGCAGGGAGCGGTCCCGCAGGCGATCGCCCTGTTCGAAGGGGTCGAGGTCGTCGACGAACTCGACCCGCTGGCGTATCGGGCGCTGGCTGGCTGGTATCAGGCGGCCAATCGCCGCGAGTCCTATGAACAGGCACAGCGGAAGATCTATCAGACGCTGGAGGAATGGCGGATGGGGCAATGGCTGCAGCAACAGCTCCAGCCCTGGTGGCGCACCGACAAACCGCTCCCCAGCGAGCTTGACCGACAGGTGCTGCTGATGTTTGCCGCGTTGTTTGAAAAATCCAGTGCGCCGGAGAATTACCTCTGGCAGTTGCAGCAGTTCTACCAGGCGAC
>JBJXGA010000292.1:0-2525 GCA_046152955.1 Planctomycetales bacterium
GCGACGCCCCCGGATACGTCGCGTGCCGATTGATCACGACCCCGGAGATGTAACGGTTGAAGTCAAGGGCGTCTGGCGTGATGACGCCGTTTTTTTTCAGGTCATGACTGGCCTCCTTGGGAATGGTGGCCACCGTTCGGATTGGGGTCGAGATGGAACGTCGCGGCCAGATGCAAGGCGGCGTCTCGGAGCGGCAGGTGGTGAACGGCCGCCCAGAGGTCCAGGACGTTGCCTTGCGCGTTGCATTTGGGATCCAGGCAATGAAAGACTTGCTTGAGGAGGTTGACGGAGAATGTTCGTCCGCCGTTGGGCACCGCCTCATGGACGGGACATGGGCCGCGGCGCTGCGGACCTCGGCCGCGCAGGCGGAGGTACAGGCCGAGGTGCTGCAGCACCGTCGTCATGCTGACTTGTCGGCGCAGCTCGGCAAAGTCGATCCATGGTCCGCGCTCAGGCGTCGAGGGCCCGCTGTCCGTCGCGGCAGGTGCGGGTGACTGACAGCCAGGCGGCCTGGGGGGCTTGTCGGTGGACCCGTCCTGGGGTATGTTACGGGTTACCAAGTGAGTGCCTGCCGCGGTGACCGCTTTCCGATCGGGGCTTGGCCCTTTGCGGCCCGCGGCGGCTTTTTGCGTCGCTTGTTCCGTCGGTGCGACCGGCTGCGCGACGGCCGTGTGTGGCGCCTCTTGCGTCACGGCGACTGGCTGCGCGACTTTGGCATCGACTGCCGTACCGGTCTGCGGTTTGGGAGGGGTGGGTTCCTTGTAGCGCTTTGGATCGAAGGGCTTGTTGGTCTTCCAGACAGCGAAGACCAGGTGCAGCATCTTTCGCATGCAGTGCCCCAGGGCCACATCGCCGCGCTTGCCGGCCGCTCGCTGCCGCGCATACAACGCGCGGATCGGCGGGTTGCACTGAATGGCCGACTGGCAAGCCATCCACAGCAGCCCGCGCACCAGATCGGCGCCTTTGTTGCTCATGTGCATCGTGCCCCGAGCCACGGGCCTTCCCCATTTGTCGACGCCGGACGTATTTTCTTCCGGGAAGAGCCCGAAGTAGCTGACGAGCGCTTCGGCGGTCGGGAAGCGGTCGATGGAGACGATCTTGGCCACCAGGGCGGCGGCGGTCCGCCGACCGATGCCGGGGATGGTCAGCAATTGCCGGTGGCCGCCGGCGGGCAGCGCATCGCAGGCCTGCTCAAGCAGGTCGAGCAGAGACTCTTCCGCGCGTTTGCTTTGGCGGACTTCGACGACCAGATGGCGCACGAGCTGTTCGGCGAAGTGTCCCTGCAGCGAGCCGGTGCTGTTGCGTGCGGCGGTCTGAATCGCCTCGGCGCGTTCTTGGTCGAGATGCGGAATCTGCACGAGCGACGACGTGCGGGCCGCGACGATCCGCAAGGGTGTGGGATACTTGTCGAGCAGTTGGAGCACCCACTCGGACGAGAAATCGGCCGCCATCATGGCCAGTTCGGGAAACACGCGGGAGAGGTGATTGTGGAGCACGTTCACGCGGCGCGTGGTCTGCCGGCGTTGCGACTGGAGCACCCCGGCCAGATCCCGGAGCGGCCGAAACTCCGCCGGTGTGGCGGGGGTCGCGGGGGGCCGTTCGACGATCGCGAAACGGGCGCAGGAAAGACTGTCGACCGGATCGGCTTTGCGTTTGGGGAAGTGGGCGTTCTTGTAGTCCCTGTTGCGTTTGGGTTCTCCAACGGAAATGATCGTAGAAAAGGGGAGTTGCCTGAGGAAGGTTTCCAGGTTGACGGCGTATTGGCCGGCCGCATCGATGTGGATGCGGAACTGAACGTTGCCGTCGTGGCGTTGGGCGAGGCGCGCCAGCGCCTTGCGGAGTTGTTCGTAGCCTTCGCGCGACTCGAGGAACGTGAAGCCGCGGGCGGCCGGTTGGCGGTTTTCGCCGAGGAACGTGACGTGATGACCATAGCGGGCCGTGTCAATTCCAACGCCGAATTGCACCGTAGCAACCATTGTGTCAGACATGATCGCACCTCCAGAAAAACGGGACTGGGACGAAACGGTGGTCGTGAGACTCCTCCGCGGTCCTGCGACGTAGGGAATCCTCGTGATAAGCGGTCGCATCATTTGAAAGGCGATAGCGCCGCATGATGTAACAATTCCTCGTGCCGCAGAGCGGAGGGACCAATCTCCGGGAAGAGGTCAACGCCTCAGGGGTCAGTACAGGTCTCCCCACGACTCCACACACAACTAGTTTGACAAATGAGCGGCCACACTTACCAGACGACCGACAACGTGCTCCCACGATTCGATCATACGACATGCACCTACGATTCGATCATACGATGCACCTACGATTCGATCATACGAGGGGTCGCATCCGCGGTGCGGAAATCTCCCTGATCGATCGCTGAGATCCGTGTGCAAATCCGCGCAATTCTCAACTATGAAGCTGGCTGGCACCCCTCCGGGGCAGGGCTTCCAAGGTGCAAAAAGATAGCGTAAACTGCACCCGGTTAAAGGATTGGATCCATTTTCCTCGATCGGAAAGGCGACAAGGAT
>JBJXGA010000309.1:0-7047 GCA_046152955.1 Planctomycetales bacterium
CGATGTCAGGAACGCCTCTTCTGCGTTGGCGGGGAACTCTTGGGCGAACTTCTTGCGGCCGGCTGCGTTTGAAAGTCGTCGGCGTCTCCACGCAATATTCCCGAGTGAATGGTGGTGGTTCTGGATCAGTGGGACCGATCTGCAAATCAGAGCCAGTTTCGATCGTTCGAGGAGAGCCACCTGGGGTGGCAGGGGTGCTGCCGTCTTCTTCAGCGTTTCCTTCCCGAGCGACTTTCTAAAGCCGTCTCCTTCCCTGTCTTGTTCCCCGCCCCGGGTGTAGACTGACGAGCTTCGGTCAGGATGGGATGTTAATCAGCGCCCGAGGAGAACGTTGGCTCGTTCTCCCCGGGCTGTCCCTTGGGAGAAGTGGCTCCCGTGGGCTCCCCACAGGGTAAGTCAAAACAGCGCTGTTGTGCCAGAGCGCGACGTCCTCGGCCGCGGCTGTGTTTCCGCAAAGGCTGTGGACGCACGTATCTGCCGCGCTGTTGGCACCAGCGATTCTGCCAGGATCCGGAATGTCAACGCGAGGTCCGCCGCTGGCAGGCGGCGCGGCGGCAGGCCAAGCGGCGCCTGGCCGCCGAGGTCAAAGCCCGGCACGCAGAGGCCCAGCGCGCGCGCCGGCAGCGAGCCAAGGCCGCGTCCCAAACAGCCACGCCACCCGAAGTTACGGTGGCGCGTGGTCACGCAGCAGAAAGTTTTTTTTCGGCTTCAGTATGCGACCGGCCGGGGTGCTTTGAACCGCCCAAAAGTTCGATCCGCAACCCGGCGCGCTATTGCTGCGCTGCGTGCCGTCAGGCCGTTCGCAATGTCTTGGACCGCGAACGCAAGTGGCAGTCGCGCCGCACTTTGGAAGGCCGTCTGAAGCGGTCCTTCGAGTACCAAGCCGCTCGCCAGCAGCGATCTCGGCAGCCACGCGACGCATCGGGGCGCGCGCCGCCGCGCGGGACTCCGCAGTGAGAAGGACACCAGGCGGCGCCGGTCGTCACTTATCGCGGTCCCGTCCAACGGCGATTAGTCTGGGGCTTTCCATTTCACTCCAGGAGACCACCAATGATCGCCAAACGCATTCTGGTTCCCCAACGACTCCGGCGCCCTCCGGCGACGGGCTGGTCTTGGGTCGACCGCCGCTTCCTCCACGAGCACGCCGACCATCTGTCGCGAGACGCCGTGCTGCTGTACTTCTTCCTCTCGGCGGCGGCCGACCGGCACGGGTTGTCGTTCTATCGCGATACCACGCTGGCTGCCCGGCTGCGATTGACGCTCTCGGCCGTGGCCCAGGCGCGAGATGAACTGCTGGCCCGCGATCTGATCGCGCACCAACCCCCATTGACACAGGTGCTCTCGCTACCCCAGAGCGCCCTGCGCCGTCAGGCCCAGCCGGGCCAAGGGCTGATGCACTTGGGCGAGTTGCTCCGCTCCCAGCTTGGCGCAAGTGGCGAAGCGTCGTCTCCCAGCACGAGGAGGACATCCCCATGAACGTTGCCCTGTGGGCCGAAATCCGCCGCCTGGACGAGATCGAAAAGCTCTCCGCCCGGGCCATCGCGCGGCGACTGCACTGCTCGCGACACACGGTGGCCACCGCCCTCGCGATGGCGCAGCCCCCTTCGAGCAAAACCCCACGCCGCACCAAGCTGTTGGAGCCCTACTTGGGCCAAATCAACAACCTGGTCGCCAAGTATCCCGAACTGTCGGCCGTTCGCATCCACGAGGAGATTGCCCGCGGTCCAACCGGCTATACCGGCAGCGTGATCATCCTGCGGCGGTATTTGCGAACAATCCGTCCGGCGCGGGGTCGAGTCTATCAGGAAGTGCACTACGCCCCCGCCCAGGCGATGCAAATCGATTGGGGTGAATGTGGCCGCGTCCAGGTCGGTTCCACGACCCGCAAGGTCTCGGTGTTCGTGGCCGTGCTCTGCTACAGCCGGTTGATCTACATCGAGTTCACCCTCTCGCAACGCAAGGCCGAGTTTTACCGAGCGATCGTGAACGCGCTCACGTTCTTCGGCGGCAGTCCGCGGAACCTGATCTTCGACAACCTGAAGGCAGCCGTGCTCAACGGCTCCGGGCGCAGCGCCTGCTTCCATCCCGAGTTCTGGGCCTTGTGCGGCTATTTCTGCCTGCAACCGGTCGCTTGCGAGCGGCGCGACCCGGAATCGAAGGGAATCGTCGAGGGAGGCGTGCGATTCGTAAAACGCAACGCCTTGACGGGGCGGACGGACGAGTTGCGCTGCTTCGAAGACTATCTCGCCTTCGCGCCCCGGTGGCGCGACCAAGTGGCCAATTTGCGGAAGCATGAGTCCACCCACGAACGCCCCGTGGACCGCTTCGAGCAAGAGCGCACGCTCTTGCGTCCGCTGCCGTCGATCCCCTTCGACACCGACGAGACCGCACCGGCCGTCGTCAGCCCGCATGCGCGGATCGAGTTCGACGGCAACCGTTATTCGATACCACCGCAGTTCGCGCGTAAGACGGTGACCGTTCGCGCCAACCGCGACGAACTGCGCCTGCTGCATGAAGGCCAGGTCGTGGCAGAGCATGTTCGTTGCTACGAGCGGGGGAAGCTGATCGTCCTGTCGGACCACCGCCTGGCAGCCCTCGCACTCCGTCAGCGGTCTGGCCGGAACGAACTGGAACAACAGTTCGACGCCTGGGGACCGGAAGCGCGCGAGTTCCACCTGCGGCTTTCCAGCCGTCCGGTCAAGACTGGCGTGCATCTCCGCCGCTTGCTGGACCTGGCAAAACTCTATGGTCGAAACGAAGTGCTCGCCGCCATCGCGCGGGCCTTGGAATTGGCCACCTACGATGCCGCTTATGTCGAGAGCCTGCTCCTGGCCGAGCGCCGCCGACGGCAACTTCCCACCCCCACGCTCCCGACTCCCCAACGCCGCGAACTGATCGACGAGATTGAACTGGAACCCGCTGACCCGTCTCTTTACGACCGCTTTTGCCAAGACCCCGAGGAGGAATCCCATGGCACGACCTGACAACACCCCCCAGGCGCGGCTGGATCGCGACCTGGCCGAATTGAAGCTCCTGGAAATCGCCAAGTCTTACCGCGAAGTGCTGGATGAGGCGGCCCGCAAGGGAACCTCCCTGCTGGAGGTTCTGGCCACATTGATCGGCATGGAGCAGACCGTCCGAGAGCAGCGTGCGCTCGAGCGGCGGCTGCGCGACGCGCGGCTGCCTCCGCGCAAAACTCTGGCTGAATATGACTTCACGTTCTGCAAGAAGATTCCCAAGGCGGCCATCATCCGATTGTTCGAATGCGACTTTATCCCGCGGCACGGCTGCGCCGTCCTGATTGGGCCGACCGGGACGGGTAAACCTCAACCAACGCAGTGCCCCGTTAGTCACCCAGGAGTGCGAAGGGCGAGTGGCCGTCACTGATCCGACCCACCCTCTTTTCGGTCGAGAATTTCAGCTTCTTGGCATTGCTCGATTGCCCGGCCATGTCCGGCATTGTCAGGTGGAAGTTCTGCCGGGTCAATGTGGCTACATTCCGGTGGCAAGCACCAGCCTCAACACCGAACCGCGTCCCGAGCCGAGCATTTTGACCTTGATCTCGATCGAGAACTTGGTTGCAACCTTCCGGGCGTTACCCAAAGCCAGGAGGGGAGCACATGCAGCCAAACGCAAGTCCGGACGTGTGGAGCCATCTGTCGCCAAGCGAACAAAGCGCCGTCGTCGACGACATCGTTCGCATTCTCACGGAGGAGCTTGAAAATGAACGGATCCATCAAGATTCTGTCAACGCACTTGAACCGTCAGGCGGTGGTCTATTTGAGACAGTCAGATCCGAAGCAGGTCCGCCAGAACCGGGAGAGCGCCATCAATCAACGCGCGCTCCAAGAGCGGCTGCGTGAATTGGGCTGGAGGAAGGAACAGATTTCGGTTATCGACGGCGACCAGGGTGTTTCGGCCAAGCACGCGGCAGGGCGCGAAAACTTCCAAAAACTGGTGGCCGATGTGGGCCTCGGGAAGATGGGAATCATCATCGGCTTCGAGGTGTCGCGTCTGGCACGCAATTGCGCCGATTGGCACCGGCTCCTGGAACTGTGTGCTTTGTTCGACACATTGATTGCCGACAGCGATGGCATTTATCACCCGCGCGATTTCAACGACCGCTTATTGCTCGGGCTGAAGGGAACGATGTCGGAAGCAGAACTTCACAGCCTGCGATTGCGGATGGATGCGGGGCGATTGTCGAAGGCCAAGCGTGGAGAGTTGGTCCACCATCTACCCACCGGTCTGGTGCGCCTGCAGGATGGAACAGTGGCCTTCGATCCAGACACTTGCGTGCAAGAGAGGATCCGGCTGGTGCTGAAGAAGTTCCTGGAAGCAGGCAGCGCCGGAAAGGTGCTCAACTACCTCGTGCATCACCAGCTCAAGCTCCCGCGTCGTCAGGTGTCTGGCATCTATGCGGGCGAAACCTTGTGGAGGGATCCTTCGTCGTCAGCCATCTATTCGATCCTGAAGAACCCGGCCTACGCCGGTGCCTTCGCTTACGGCCGCCGCCGCGCCGAACCGAGCAGGCAAGTTCCGGGACGGCCGGCGACCGGCCGCATTCGTCGCCCGCCAGCGGACTGGTTGGCGCTGGTGAAGGACGTCTATCCGGCCTACATCACCTGGGAGGAACACGAAGACATCCAAAGGAAACTCGAGGAAAACGACCAACGCATGGAAGAACGACTCGCACGCAAGAGAGCCGTCCGAAAAGGTGCCGCGCTGCTGTCGGGCATCATTCGATGCATGAAGTGCGGACACGCCATGCAGGTCACGTACAAAGGCCGACGCTTCCAGTACAAATGCGACGGCGCGCGCGGCAAATACGGAAAGCCGTCGTGCCAGTTCCTGTCCGGCCACCGCATCGACGACGCGGTCGTCGCCGAGTTCTTTCGCGTCTT
This sequence comes from Planctomycetales bacterium, assembly GCA_046152955.1. Taxonomy (GTDB): domain Bacteria; phylum Planctomycetota; class Planctomycetia; order Planctomycetales; family Planctomycetaceae; genus SIAF01. The sequence goes on from JBJXGA010000309.1 coordinate 4,905, forward strand.
GGAGCCTGCACAGATCGACGCACTGGAGAGAATTTCCGCGAAACAAGCGGACCATCAGCGCGAGCGTGAGAAGCATCTTCAGCAAGAGGTCGTGCGCCTGGAGTACCAAGCGGCGCGCGCCGAGCGGCAGTACAACTCGGTCGATCCGGAAAACCGTTTGATCGCCGCCACGCTGGAGAAGAAATGGGAGAGCGCGTTGGTCGAACTGGAGCAAGCCCGTGCGCAACTCGTCGAGGCGCACGAAACTCGACCGAGCGCGCCAACCATCCCCATGGAGCTGCGCGAGTCATTCAGCGACGTCGGTCGTCAAATGCCGAAGCTGTGGCCGGGACTCGCGGCGGAGACGAAGAAGTCACTGTTGCGCACGCTCGTGGACCGCGTGAACTTGTTGCGCGATGCCGATGGTGTCGCGCAACTCCGCATCGTATGGCGTGGCGGATTGGTGACAGAAACGCGCGTGCAAGTTCCCGTCAATTCGATTCGCTACACCGATGCCGAGCAGCGCGTCGCAGAGAGACTCCGGCAATTGACGGATGAAGGCAAGAGCCTCGATCAAATCGCAGCCGCGCTCAACAAGGAAGGGCTCGTGCCTTGCCGCGGGGGTTCGTTCACTCGAACAATCGTCCTCACAATCAAACGGCGATTTGGGATCGTGTCGAATCTGGAAAAAGTCCGACGTGGTGAATTGTCGTCTGTCTACACACCCGCTGAGCTGGCTGATATCTTGAAGATCGATCGCACGTGGATCTACCATCGGATTGCCGATGGCTCGATCCGAATCAAGAAGGATCCGGTTTACGGTTGTTACCTGTTCCCACGCACGAAGACCTGCGTGGCTCAACTCAAACGCCTCAGAAAAGGAGCTGTCGCACATGTCTCGTTCCCAGAGGGGCAGTCCACTGGTTGAGGTAAAACGCATCTGTTGACCGCCTTGGGGTACACGGCTTGTGAGCGCGGCTATACCGTGCGCTACACGCGCGTCGTGGACATGATCAATCATCTGACCACCGCTCAAATCAACGGTCTGTTGGGGAAAGCCCTCAAGACCTACACTCGTCCCGCCCTTCTCCTCCTTGATGAGCTGGGTTATCTGCCCATCGACAAGCGCGGGGCCGATCTGTTGTTCCAGGTAGTCGCTGCCCGTTACGAATCCGGATCGATCGTGATCACCACGAATCGAACCTTCCGGGAATGGGGCGCCCTGTTCGACGTGGACAACACTCTGGCCACGGCCTTGATCGACCGGCTGATGCATCACGGGGAGGCCATTGTCATCAAAGGAGACAGCTATCGCCTGAAAGATAAACCTCCCGACCCGCCCAGTGCGTGACGTCGCAGGGCGCGCCAACCGCCGGCTGCGGTGTTCTGCGGCCTGTGAGCCATCGCGTTGTGAGTGAGACCGGATATCCAGCCCACCCTTGAGCCCCTCGGTCGTGCGCCGGGGGAACTCAAGCGGCCGGTTCGTTCATCCGTGGGTTCGTTGCGGTCCCAGGCTCTGGTTCCGATCCACCAGCATCCCCGTTCCCCGGGATTCGCTCAGGCGATCTGCCCACCCTGTCGCGACACATGGTAATCCGCGGCGAGCGAATAGGCGGTGGTCCCGTCCACCACGACCAGCTCATCGGCCTCGAAAGACCCGCCGGCAGTTCCGCGCCACGCCGCGTCATGCCACATCACCGGTCCGACCCTGACTCCGCGCATTCATCCGCGTGCCGAGCTACGCCACCGTACGCCCTGATTGCGCCGACACGCAATCCGACCCCCAATTGGCCCCGTCCAGACGATCGAAACTGGCTCTGATTTGCAGATCGGTCCCACGTGTAATTGGTCAAGGGACTGGGGCCGCCACAACGTTCTATAAATTCTTGGTTTATGGTGGTTTGTTTGGTTTTCCCTGAAGGATGTTACGCGGACCGGCCGGCCCGTATAACGTGACGGGAGGCAGATTTGGTTCGGGCGTCAGCAAACTGCCCAGTCCATCCAGAGGGCTGCGGACGCCGCGACCGCCGCGGTTGAGAACTTGAGTGGAGATCATGGTCAGTCTCGGCCATTTCACGGGGATGCCGGCGGCTGTGAAATTCGAGATACCGACGAATCCAGTGAAGATAGGCTTGCTCTGTGCGCCGGGCGTAGTGATGAACTC
>JBJXGA010000358.1:0-11719 GCA_046152955.1 Planctomycetales bacterium
GCCATTCGGCAGCGGGATGTGGTCGAGGTGAGCGCCACGATCAAAGTCAAAGAGCCGGACGACAACGATCCCAACGGCGGCAAGCATCACCGGTTCATCATACGGGTGGTCAAGATTCTCAAGTCCGATCCGGATGTCGCCACCGACCTCAACAAGAGCCTGACCGCCGCGCTGGATGTGTTCGTCGCCGTTCGAATCGGCGACAGTCTCGGCATTCCCTCGCCGATCCCCGGACTCAAAGCAGGACTGGTGCTGCACCTGCAGGGGGAGTGGATTCCGAAAGCCAAGGCCCGGGCGCACGGCGGCCGCAACATGTCGGTGTTGCACTTTACGCACCATCCGCTGGGGTTTGTTTGTCTCCCGACGAAGTGTTTCAGTTAGAGAACACCGCGGCTTTCAATCTGGGGCGAGTCCGTCGGGCTTGGCTTGCCTCAGGAAGTGGAAGTCAGATCGACACTCCTCGCTGTATTGGCGACTGCTGATTCATATTGCAGCGAAGGATCTGATTCGATCATCGATTCCGATCCTTTGCCGTCGCTGCCCAGATCGCGAAACCCATGCCAGAAACCGAACCAATTCCGCTGCGCCTGCCACCCCCAAAACGCTGGAAACCGTGGCTTTGGTGGAGTGTCGCAGCAGTCGTCCTGATCCCTGGTTTGTGTTCCGGGTTTCTCGTGCCTGCCGTGCGGGACGCGCGGGAGGCAGCCCGAAGAACTCAATGTCGGGGCCATTTCTACGGGATCAGTATGGCGCTGTCCAACTACCACGACGCGTATGGCAGCTATCCCCCGGCGTTCATCGCCGACGAACAGGGGCGGCCCATGCACAGTTGGCGGGTGCTGATCCTGCCCTTCATCGACGAGACTGAGCTATACCGGAAGTACCGGTTCGATGAAGCATGGGATGGGCCGCATAACAGGCAACTGCACGATTCGATTGTGCGGCTGTACAATTGCAGCAGCGAACAGCCGAAAGAAGCTTCCCCGTACACAAGTTATGTTGCCGTCATTGGTCCCGAGACCTTCTGGCGAAAGGAGAATTTGACCCGCGATTCCGACATCACGGATCCGCGAAACAGCACTCTGGTCGTCGTGGAAATTGCGCATTCCTTTATCCACTGGATGGAGCCGCGCGACCTCGAAATGAGTCACATGTCATTCCCGGTCAATCCGACGACGGGCAAGGGGATCTCGAGTTCGCACAAGGGAGGCGCCCACGTGCTGTTTGCCGATGGAGAAGCGCGGTTGCTGCCCGACACTCTGTCTGCGGACGCAGTGCGCTCCCTGCTGACGATCAGCGGTCAGGAAATTCATCCAAAACTCAAATGGGCCGATGGAAACTGAGAATTGTTGAGGAGAGATGCCGTGAATACCGCAATGATCTCCGCGTTGCTGCTGGTGCAAAGCTGGACCGTGGAAGACCTCGACCTACTGTACCGGCAAAACGCCGCCCAAGCGCCGACACTGCGAGTCGATTGGCGCAGGACAGTGTCTGTGACTCCCGCTCGGATTGAATTTGAGAATCGAGCGGTCGGCTTACTGGAACGGCATCTGGAAGAGGGCAAAACTCCTCTCTCAGAAATCGAGACTGTCAGGAAGCGCGTCGATGAAGCGCGGCGGTCGCCGTCGGAACTTCCTCCATCGCGCACCGTGATGCAGGACTACTGGTCGGACCGGGACAGATTCCAGTGGAGATACCCCTATGATCCGCAGACAGGGCACGAGCAGATCGAACGGGCTTTCATTGACGCTCGGCGCGGCGGAATCCCGATTCGGATTGAGACTTTTGCATCTGGCGGGGGCGACCTTGATTCGGTCCTTGCCGCTGGAACCAAGCCGCACACAGGCGATGCCTTCCCGTATCCCAGCGGGTTGGTTCGCGACGTGGAAATCGAAGAGGTGATCCCAGGGTTTTTCTATCCGATGCATGGTTATGAGGATGACCTCGGGCGGAACCCTGACGCCGACAACGTTGGAAACAAAAAGGGAGAGAAGAGGGTGGTCGTCTATGGCACGACCGAATGGGAGGCATATCGAGTTGAACTCAACCGTCCGATGTCAGCCGCAATGTTCGACATGAGATTTCCCAAGCATACGAAAATCTACGATAAAACGGCCAAATAGTCGCGCGTGCACGCATCACCGCTTCGCCTCTACCCGCTTCACCTGGCGATGCACCGACTCGAAAACCCGCTCCTCCACGTCCTTCGCAAACGGTCCCGGCAGCGATTGATAGATCACTGCCGTTGAGAATTTCTCCAGATTCCTGGCCAATTGACGTTGGAAATGTCGCATTGATTTGTGAACGGGACACAAATCGGGTGGCATGCCACAGTGTGAGGCACTCAGGATTTCTGAGGGTCGAGGCAATGCTCCAGGAAGCACGCGCGGTCATTGAAGGGGCCAAAACGAAATCGGTCGGACATTTGTGCAGTCGCGTTTCAATGGAAGTGAGTCCATACGAAGGGAGAGCGAAGATGAGCAAGTTCAGCAAAGCGGGTGCGGTCACGCGCCAGGTGTTTGTGTACTGCTTCCTGGCGGCCAGTCACACGGCAATCTTCCCGGCCGCACGAGCGGGGTATTTCGGAAATGTTCAGGGCGGGACCGATTTTCCGCAGGGTTCGGCCTCGTTTGCGGATGCGGTCGTCGATTATGCACCGGGCCTGGTGGGGGCCAACCCGACGATTCCCTATCGGGGGGCATTCAATGCGCTGGGCCTGCCCGACTATCCAGGTGGCGTCAACGCTGGAAGCCAGCAGGAAGCGTCGTTCGTCACATTGGGAACTGGCGGGAGCATTGTTCTGCGCTTTGACGATAACAAGCTCACGGGAAGCGGGGACAATTCCCTCGACCTGTGGGTGTTCGAAGTCGGCCCGGACGTTGAAGATACGTTTATCGACATCAGCCCCGATGGGCAGATTTGGTACTCCGTGGGAAAGGTCTTTGGAAACACCTCGGGAATCGACATTGATGCGTTTGGATTCACTGCGACGGATCGGTTTGCTTTTGTTCGGCTGACAGATGATCCAAACGAGGGGGACCAGGACGGAATCACGGTGGGGGCGGACATCGACGCGGTCGGGGCCATCTCGACGTTGCTGACGTCCGTCCCAGAACCGGGAACTCCAGCTATCGTGGCGGCCAGTATCGCCTTCGCCGCACTTGTGCTTGTTCGAAAACGTCAATCGCGGATTAGCGCTCCCAGCGAGTGACTTTTCCGAGAGGTACGTCTCGTCCGGACGAACAGCAATCTTTCCAAACTCTTGGCCCCTTCTTGCCCGAGACAGCGCATTGTCTTGTGACTGATCCCAAGGCCCTCCGAGCAACCAACACACAGGAGTGTTTCATGACCGCGCTTGAACTTGAACGCGTGACGAATCTGATGGTGACCAGCGCGGTCCCTTCCGAATCGCTCACCCCCCGCGTTGACGTGGCGCCGCCGCAAGAGACTGCCGCTCACGCCACGCGGGAAATCCGCCACGAATACTCGCGCGCGTTCCCCTCCCTCTTGAACCAGCTTGGCGTGTCGCTGCTGGTCTCGACGTATCAGGCGGGCAAAGTCGTCGCGGTCGGCGTCGCGGACCCCTCCGGCCCCCCCCTTGCTAAGGGGGCGAGTGCGCTGTTCCTCTCTTACCACAATTTCGAGCGGGCCATGGGACTGGCCGTGAGGCCCGACCGAATTGCCGTTGGAGCCCGCGCCCAGGTCTGGTTCCTCAGGAGCGACGCCGATTTGGCCCGCCGCGTCGAGCCGGCCGGACGGCACGACGCCTGCTTCCTGACCCGTTCTTCCCACTTTACCGGCGAGATCCAGGCCCACGAGCTGGCCTGGTCGGGAGACGAGTTGTGGCTGGTGAACACAGCTTTCGGCTGCCTATGCACGCTGGACGACCGGCACAGTTTCGTGCCACGCTGGCGGCCGCCGTTTATCACAGGGCTGGCGGCCGAAGACCGCTGCCACCTGAACGGGCTGGCCATGGCCCCCGACGAACGGGGTGTGCCAAGACCCCGTTACGTGACCGCGCTGGGAGAGACCGATACGGCGCAGGGATGGCGGCCCAATAAAGTCAGCGGTGGCTGCCTGATCGACGTCGCCAGCGGCCAGACGGTGGCGCGGGGCTTCGCCATGCCCCACTCTCCCCGCGTACATGGCGGCCGGGTGTGGCTGCTGCACTCGGGTGCGGGTCAACTCGTCGAGGTCGATCCAACGCAGGGTCGCGTGCAAACCGTGACCGAATTGCCCGGTTACACGCGCGGCCTGGCCCTCTACGACCGCTTCGCGTTTGTCGGCCTGTCGAAGATTCGCGAAACGTCAACGTTTGGAGGAATGCCGATCGCGACCCGGCGACCGGAACTCAAGTGTGGCGTCGGCGTCGTGGATCTGGTGGCGGGGCGACTCGTCGCGCACCTTGAGTTCGTCACTGGGGTGGAAGAAATCTTCGACGTGCAGGTCGTTCCGGGCGCCCGCTGCCCGGCACTGTCGGGACCATACCCCACACTGGACAGCTCGGCGCCGATCTGGACGGTGCCCCAATCGGCACAGGCGTTTCAGAAATCATGAAATCGGAATCGACACACAAACGAAAAGCACCGACATCCGCGGCGAATCCGCGTCCCGTTCTCCCTTCCCCCCTCGCGGGGGAAGGGTCGGGGATGGGGGGGCGAGCGTCAATTGACGTAGAACAGCACCCCTTCCCCCGATGAGAGCCATTCCCTCGCGGCACGTCTTGTTTGAACGAACCAAAAGCGGGAAAGACTTCCCGCACTCCAAATCTCAAGAGAGCCAAGACATGAAAACGTCATTCTGGAGTCACTGTCAGGGTCTGGTTCACCGTCTTGTGCAGCGCCGCCGCGTGGCGCGTCCGCGACTGCGGGAGCGTCGGTTGTGGATGGCCGAGACGCTTGAGGCCCGCGCGCTGTTGTCGTCCACGCCGGCGATTGTCGCGGACATCATGCCGGGGTCGGATACGTCGAATCCGCAGAATCTCTTGGCGATCGGCTCGACGACCTACTTTACCGCCAACGACGGCGAGCACGGACTGGAACTGTGGAAGACAGACGGCACCGCCGCCGGAACGATGATGGTCAAGGATATGAACCAAGGGAGCAATTCCTCGATTGTCGGCAATCTGACTGACGTGGATGGGACACTGTACTTCAGCGCCAGCAACGACTACTACGGCGTCGAACTGTGGAAGAGCGATGGCACAGCTGACGGGACCACGATGGTCAAACAAATCAATTCCGTCGGCAGCAGCATTTCGTCCCTCACAAACGTCAACGGAACACTCTACTTCAGCGCCAGCGACGCCAGTAACGGGGTCGAGCTGTGGTCGAGTGACGGCACGACGGACGGGACGACAGCAGTGAAAGATATCTACTCTGGCGGCTTCTGGGCTGGTTACTGGGGCGACCAGTATTATCCCAACAGCTCCTTTCCCGCCAACCTGACCAACTTGAACGGCACGCTGTTCTTTACGGCAAGTGACCAAAATGGCCGCAGTTTGTGGACGAGCGACGGCACCGAGGAAGGAACGGAGGTGGTCGCCAACGTGTCACCGGCGAGCCTGACTGTCGTGAACGGAACGCTGTTCTTTACAGCGTCTTTTGACGCGACGACCGGAAATGAGCTGTGGGTGAGCGACGGAACCGCCGCCGGAACGACGCTGGTCAAAGACATCTTCCCTGGCAGCACATCTTACACCGGCTACTACGGGGGCTATTACTCACGCCCCAACAACTCAAATCCTGCCGCCCTCACAGCCGTCAATGGAACGCTGTACTTTACGGCCGATGACGGCGCCCACGGACGGGAGTTGTGGACGAGCGACGGGACGAGCGACGGCACCGTGATGGTCAAGGACATCCTCCCGGACGGATCCAGTTCGTCACTCGACAAACTGACCAGCGCCAACGGGACGCTCTACTTCAGCGCCGACGACGGAGTACACGGGCCCGAGCTATGGAAGAGCGACGGCACGCCCGAGGGAACCGCCCTGGTCCGGGACATCCGGCTTGGCAGCACCGGCTCCGATCTTCGACAGCTCACGAACGTCAACGGAACACTCTACTTCAACGCCGACGACGGCGACCACGGAGTCGACCTCTGGACGAGCGACGGCACCCCCGACGGAACCAGGATGATCAAGGACTTGATCCCGGGGGGCCAAAGCGGTGTCAATGGCGGTGTTCCCCACAGCTCCCATCCGGGGAATCTGACCAACGTGAACGGCACGTTGTTCTTCACGGCCGACGACGGTGTGCATGGCGCTGAATTGTGGGCGCTCAATGGCTTGGCGGCGCCCAGCCTCGACGTGAGCGTTAGTCCCACGACCACTACGGCGGGGTTCGTCAACAGCGTCACGATCACGGCGAAGAACGCCGACGGAACCACCAACTCCCTCTATCTCGGGCCGGTCCACTTCACCAGCACCGATCCCCAGGCGGTCCTTCCCGACGATTACACGTTCACTGCGGCCGACAATGGCGTGCACACGTTCACGGCAACGCTGAAGACCGCTGGCTATCAGTCGATCGTGGCGACCGACATGCAGACGTCGGAGATTTCCGGCGCCGAATCGAGCATATTCGTCCTGCCAGGCGCCGCCAGCGCGGTGACCGTTGGCGGTTTCCCCTCCACCATCACAGCGGGGGTTCGGAGCCCTGTCACTGTGACGCTTCAGGATTCCTATGGCAACGTCGCCAGCGGCTACACGGGGACGGTGCATTTGAGCAGCAGTGACAGCGGGGCCATGCTGCCGGCCGATTACACGTTCACCGCTGCCGACGCGGGGAAACACACGTTCAGCGCGATTTTAACGTCGGCCGGTACGCACTCGATCACTGCCGCCGACACGGCGCCGGTGAGCGTCGCCGGCACGCAGGATGGCATCACGGTGAATGCGGGGGGGCCGCTCCCTCACATGGTCGCGGACATTGGTCCGGGGTCAGGCTCCGCGTCGATCGGGGAAATCGTGGCGATCGGCTCGACGACCTACTTCGCCGCGGACGACGGCATTCACGGGCAAGAGCTGTGGAAGAGCGACGGCACCGCTGCCGGAACCGTCATGGTGGCCGACATCTACGCCGGCGAATATTCGTCGTGCATCGACTATCTCACGAATGTGAACGGGACGCTCTACTTTGTCGCCACCGACGGCGTCCACGGGGCCGAATTGTGGAAGAGCGACGGCACGGCCGACGGAACCAAGATTGTCAAAGACATCTACGCGGGAAACGATTTTGACATCGGCTCGATTCCCCGCGACCTGACCAACGTCAACGGCACGTTGTACTTTTCGGCCAACGACGGCGACCACGGAATTGAACTGTGGACGAGCGACGGTACGACCGAAGGAACAGAATTGGTCAAGGACATCTACACGCATGGCGATTACTACGACGAGCCAATGCCCCGCGACCTGACCAACGTCAATGGCACGCTGTACTTTACGGCCAACGACGGCGACCACGGGATCGAACTGTGGAAGAGCGACGGCACGGCTGGCGGAACCAGGATGGTCAAGGACATCAACACGGGCAGCGGCGATTACTATTACTATTACTCGTATCCCCGCGACCTGACCAACATCAACGGCACGCTGTACTTTACCGCCGACGACGGAACCCACGGAATCGAGCTGTGGACGAGCGACGGCACGCCCGCCGGAACCAGGATGGTCAAAGACCTCAATCCGGGCAGCCGCTACGGGTATCCCGACAATTCGTATCCCTCGAACCTGACCGACGTCAATGGCACGCTGTTCTTTACCGCCGACGAGGGGGGCGACTCAAGGACGTTGTGGACGAGCGATGGCACGGCCGCCGGAACCAGGCGGATCAGGGACATCGACCCTGGGAGCGACGATGACTACTACGCATATCCCGACGACCTGACCAACGTCAATGGCATCCTGTTCTTTACCGCCGACGACGGCGTCCACGGGACGGAGCTTTGGACGAGCGACGGCACGGCCGCCGGAACGAGGATGGTCAAGGACATTTTCCAGGACAGTCAGCGCTATCACTCCGACGGATATCCATACGCTTTGACGAGCGCCAATGGCTGGCTGTACTTCACCGCCTACGACGGCGTCCACGGGCGCGAGCTGTGGAAGAGTGACGGCACAGACGCCGGGACGACGATGCTCATGGACATTCTTCCGGGCAGCGAAAACGGCTCCTACCCCTATGATTTTCCGCACAACCTGACCAACGCCAACGGCACGTTGTTCTTCGCCGCCAGCGATGGCGTGCATGGCACCGAATTGTGGTCGTTTGACACCACGGCGGACCCCACCCCGGTGGCGAGCCTGGGCCTGAGCGACTTTCCTGCGATGATCACGGCGGGGTCCGCCGGCAACCTTACCGTGACAGCGAAGAGCTTCGACGGGGCCACGAACACCGGCTACCTGGGGACGGTTCACTTTGCCAGCTCCGATCCGCAAGCGGCCCTCCCCGCCGATTACACATTCACTGCCGCGGACGCCGGCTCGCACACTTTCAGCGTGACCCTGACCACGGCCGGTTCTCACTCCATCACGGCGACAGATACGCAGTTGCCGCGCGTGGCCGGCGCCTTGTCGAGCATTCTGGTGACGCCGGCCGACGCCAGTACGATGACCCTGAGCGGCGTCCCCCTGTCGACCACTGCCGGGGTTGAGGCCGACATCACCGTCACGCTCAAGGATCCGTATGGCAACATCGCCACCGGCTACACCGGCACGGTCCAGTTGCCCAGCAGCGATGCCCTGGCCGAGCTTCCAGACGAGTACACGTTTACCGAAACCGACGCGGGGGAACATACCTTCAGCATCACGTTGAAGACAGCCGGCGAACAATCAATCGCGGCAAGGGACACGCAGGAGTCAGGCATTGCCGTCGCCCTGTTGAGCATTCTGGTGATGCCGGCCGACGCCAGCACGATAGCTCTCAGCGGATTCCCCTCACCGATTGCCGCAGGCATTGCGGGAAATGTCACCGTCACGCTCAAAGACGAGTATGGAAATATCGCCAGCGGCTACACCGGCACAGTCCGCTTCGCCAGCAGCGATCCGCAGGCCGGACTGCCGGTCGACTACACGTTTTCCACCGGCGACGCGGGGGAACATTCCTTCAGCGTCATTCTGAAGACGGACGGCTCTCAGTCGATCACGGCGACGGACACGCAGGCGCCGGGCATTGTCGGCGCCCAATCGAGCATTCTGGTCATGCCGGCAGTCGCCTCGCCGGTGCGGCAACTCGCCCGCCAGACCGGGCTGGCGGGGTTCTACTTTGATCATGCGGGCCAATCGGTGAAAGTCCTGCAGGACGGCAACTTGCTCACGCTGATCAATGGCGCAGGCGCGCAGTCGGCCGGCACGATTGCCAATGGCACGGACATCAACGCCCCCGATTTCGGCCTGACCGGCGTCTTCGATCAGAATGCAGGAACTCTCACGTTCTCCGACGACACAGTCTGGTCTAAGGTCAGACACCTCGCCGGCCAGTGGTTGACCCCCAGCGGATTCCCGGCCACCATCCGGCAGATGGGGACCGAGTTGATCATCCATTCGACGGTCGGTGGTGGAGACACGACGACCGGACGCTTCATCGATGCCACGCACCTCGAACTGGTGGGCTGGGCCAACCCCAGCGGCAACCTGACGGGCGTGCTGACGAACGACGGCATGACGATCGAATGGTCCCACGGAAAAGTGTGGAACCTGATCCCCGATTTTCAGGGAGACTGGGTCAACGGCGCCGGTCTGCCGACCCGCATCGAGCAGCAGGGGACGACGTTGCTCTTCGTGAACAAAGTCGGGCAAACCTCGCAGGGCAACGTGCTCGATGCCACGCACGTGGTGGTCGGGGCCAACTGGGGAAGCCTCGAAGGGACGATCGCGGGGAATACGATTCAGTTCACCAATGGAACGGTCTGGTCGATCCCGACGTTGACAGCCGGCTACCCCGACCTCGGGGGGCTGTGGCAGACGAGCAACGGGGGAGCCGATACGCGCGTCTTGCAGGCCGACGGGGTGCTGACGTTCGTCAACCGGACGGGGGGAACCTCGGCGGGGCAGTTCGTCAGCCCCACTGAGGTGTTCGCCAGCGACTGGAACGCGCGCGGAATGATCGTGGGGAACATGATCGTCTGGCCGAGCAGCACCTGGACGTCAATTCCCTACGTCTCGGGGGGCTACCTCAATCAAACCAATCACGAAACCGGCATCAACCAGCTCGAACGGAGCCTGACCTTTACCGACAAGGTGGGCCGCGTGACGCACGGTACGCTGGTCGATCCGACACACATCGTCGAGACCGACGGCGATCAGCGGACAGCGACGATCGCGGAGAATGTCATCACCTGGAGCAACGGCCCGGTCTGGACGCTGCTCCCGGCACTGTCAGGCAACTGGACCGTGTCCGGTCAGATTTCCCCGACGTACGTCGAACAATCCGGGAAATCGCTGCTGTTCATCACCGGCGCCGGTGCCGTACAAACCGGCCAGTTCGTCGGCCTGGCGACCGCGCAGGTTCAGCAAACCGGCATTCCCAACCCGCCCATCGTCAACGTGGGAATTCCCAACGACCACACGCTCGACTTCCCGGGTGGGATCGAATGGAACCGATTCTCTCCGTCGCTTCTGGACAATGTTTTCGCCGACCGGAATTTCTGGCGGCACGTGTGAGCTCCCGATTATTGGCAGGGCTGCCGCTCTCGGCTCCGCTGTTTGAACTGCCCTGGTGAATTCGATCAGCCCGGGAGCCATCGGCAACTTGGTCGTATTGTGGGGGGGAAGGGGAGGGGAGGACGTTGCTCTGTGCGGTCGGCGTTGGATTCATCCGATCGGGGTCACGGACAACGAGTCGGTCGTCGAACGCGGAATGCAAACTGCCGGGTTGCAACTTCGTTGATTCCGCGGTAATCTGAAGGTCATGTCCGGCGTTACCCAGATTCTCGCGTCGATGGAACGCGGTGATCCGCGTGCAGTGGCGGAGCTATTGCCGCTGGTCTATGAGGAACTGCGAAAACTGGCCGCTGCTCGGCTTGTGCAGGAAAAACCGGGCCAGACATTGCAGGCGACCGCTCTGGTACATGAAGCGTTCCTGCGTCTGGTCAAAGACGATCAGGGAAAAGCCTGGGAGAACCGCGGTCACTTCTTCGCCGCCGCGTCCGAAGCCATGCGACGGATTCTGGTGGAGCAGGCGCGGCGCAAGATGCGGGGTCGGCACGGAGGTGGGCGTCGGCGCGTCGAATTGAGCGAGGATCAGCTCGCGGTCGAACCCGACGACGAACAAATGTTGGCCCTGGATGAGGCCTTGACGAAACTCGAGCAGGTTCGGCCCCAGGCGGCCAGGCTGGTCCAACTCCGGTTTTTCGGCGGACTGTCGGCCGAAGAGTCGGCCCAAGCCGTCGGCATTTCATCGCGCTCGGCTCGCCGACTTTGGGTATTCGCCCAAGCCTGGCTTCGGCGCGAAATGGATATGTTGGACGATCATCAACCCTGAGGCGTTCGCAGAAAAGTTCGATCCGAAGTTCTTGGCCGGTTTCCTGCCGAATCGTCGCATTGAATTAGGAATCTGCGCAACGCCTTAGCCCAGCTCTCCGGAGCGGCCCCCATGACCGAACATACACTTCCCGAAGAATCGATCTTTCTCCAGGCGCTGGAGATCGAGTCCGTCGCCGAACGGGCCGCGTATCTGGAACGCGCCTGCGGCGCAAACGGGCCGCTCCGTAGCGG
>JBJXGA010000363.1:0-2935 GCA_046152955.1 Planctomycetales bacterium
GATTGGGTTTTACGATGAAGTGGGACATGGGGTGGATGAACGACACACTGCACTACCTGCGGCATGACCCGATCCATCGGCGGTATCACCAGAACGAATTGTCGTTCCGGATGGTCTATGCCTTCACCGAAAATTTCGTCCTCCCTCTGTCGCATGACGAAGTGGTGCATGGGAAGCGGTCGCTGTTGTCACAGATGCCGGGAGATCATTGGCAGCAGTTCGCCAACTTGCGGCTCTTGTACGGCTACCAGTACACAATGCCGGGCAAGAAGCTGTTGTTCATGGGGGGAGAGTTGGCCCAGTGGCACGAATGGAATCACGACCAGGAACTCGACTGGCGTTTGCTGGGCCATCACTACCACGACGGCATCCGGCGACTCATTCGCGATCTGAATCACCTCTATGTGAGCCACCCCGCCCTGCACGAGTTGGACGCAGCGTCAGAGGGGTTCGCCTGGATTCAATGCGACGACTGGCAAAACAGCGTCTACGCCTTTTTGCGATACGCGCGCAACCGGAACCACTGCGCGGTCGTCGCCATGAATTGCACTCCCGTTCCGCGCGAAGGTTATCGCCTGGGGGTTCCCCATCCGGGCTATTATGCCGAGGTCTTTAATAGCGATGCCGAGATCTACGGCGGAGCCAACCTCGGGAACATGGGGGGAGTCTACAGCGAACCAATCCCAATGCACGGCCACGCACAAAGCATTGCCGTCAAGATCCCACCACTGGCGCTCCTGGTGCTGACGCCGATTGTCCGGTAGCCCCAGCGGTGTGTAGAAGAGGTTCGTCCACCTGGAACGCGATCACGATTGCTCACGCGGACGCGCGGAGAGGGTCCGGCCGTGGTCGGCCAAGCCACTCAGTCTTGATCGCAATCGATGGGATACGGTCTCGGTTCTGGCCTGCAAATCTTTCGCTCCCTCCGCGCAAGGGGGATGGGGGCGTGCGGTTACTGCGAAGCAGTTTGACACGATAGCCTGGGGTCGCGCAGCGCACCCCAGGAAGGGGACCGATCCGGGTCGTTACCGCGAAGCGGTTGCACACTTGGCTTGGCAACCCCGATGCCGGGTTTCTTACTGCGCGTTTCCATCTCTGTCGGCTTGCCGTTTAAGCACCTCAGACACGAACGCACGGCCCTGCATTGCCGCTGGGTACTTGGGATCCAGTTGCAGCGCTGATTCGTAGTCCTGCAGCGACTCTTCCAGTTTCCCCTGTTGCAACCGAAACGCTGCCCGGACGACAAACACGTCAGGGGATTGAATCCCCAGGTCGATCGCCTTCTCGTAATCGACCAGCGCCTCCTCAAGATTTCCCTGGGAACGCCGCAGATCCCCTCGTGCGGCATAGGCCTCCTTTTGATTCGGATCGAGAGAGATGGCGGCATTGTAATCCTCCAGTGCCTTTGGGAAATCCGTGAGCGCCTGCCAGGTGGCGCCGCGATTCAGCAGCAGGACCGGATTGAGCGGCTGGAGTCGAATGGCCGCGTTGTAGTCGTCGATCGCCGCGGCGAATTCGCCTCGGACCTGACGGACGTAGGCCCGCTGCGCCAGTGGATCAGGGTCCGTGGGATCGAGCCGGATCGCCTCGGAGAAATCGGCGAACGCCTGATCCAGATCGCTTCGGTCCCGACGGAGTATTCCCCGAAGGAGGAAGATGGTCGGATCGCGTGAGCCGAGACGGATCGCTTCCGAGTAATCCTGCAGCGCCCGGTCCAAGTCGTTCCGGTCCTCCCAGATCATCCCGCGGCTGCCATAGGTGAAGGGATCCTGTGGGCGGAGTCGAATCGCGTGGGAATAGTCCTCCAATGCCTGATCGGACTTTCCCTGGCAATGGAAAACGTATCCTCGGTGGAGATAAGCATCCGCCAAATTGGGATCCGTCCGGAGCGCCTCATCGAAATCGGCGAGGGCCAACTCCAGTTGGCCATTCGTCTCCCGTTCGATTCCGCGATGCAAATACACTTCGGCTGAAACCTGGGCGAACTGTTCCCGCAGTCGCTGAACCGGGCGAAAGGAAATTGGCCCCGGTCGGAATGGAACCGACCGCGGCGCACCGGGTCGTTCCGAACGGCCAAACAGAAAACCGACAACCAAACCGCAGGCACAGAACGTCAGCCACAGTTGATGAATCACGTGTCGTCGGATCATCGGCATCCCCTACTCATTCCCATATGCAGTGCCGCTCTGCGTCCAACACGCATTGCATGAGTCAACCGACCCGGATCAGCACAACGAGCGGCCTGTGCGGCTTGATTTAATGTGCTGCCCAGGAAGTAGTTCTCAGATTCGGGCTCGATTACGACAAACTCATCGAGGTGCGCCGGCTCGAGGACCGCCTGCAATCGGATGGCGGAGATGTTCTCAGCCCGCTGGACAAGTTCTTTCAGATCGGAATCACTCATCGGCCACCTCCTGCAACAATGCCTCACAGGTCATGGTACTGTGGGATGGGAAACATCGGCAATGCCATTCCAAAGGGATCGCGTTGCGGTGCATACGCAACTCGGAATGGCCGATGCTCCATGAGTTGACCCTTCGAGCATCTGCCGTTCGTCGCTCTGAGTGTCGGTCTCACAGACCCAGATGGTGGGCCTGCGCTCACGGCAGGCAAGTCGTCCCCACACTGGAGTCGACGTCCCGCGTGCGAATCTGATTCACCCGCCAGTCAAGCTGGCGGGGGTCTGATGCATAATGAGTGCTTTTGCTAGCCGATGAATCTCCTTCACCCGCGACACAAGGTCGCGGGGGTCGCGATGTCGCAGGATTTGTCAGCGACATATTCGCAACTTCAAACCTCGCGAGGGAGGGAGAACAAGCCCGCACTTAGGGTCTGGAGCGGTCGGGTGGGACGCCTTGATAAGGGCGTGGCGAACGTCTCTGGGCGACACGATTTGGCACTTCACCCCCCACGCCCATCCTTACGTCAGGGCGTG
>JBJXGA010000325.1:0-6179 GCA_046152955.1 Planctomycetales bacterium
TTCGAAGAGCGCAAAGACCGCCAGCACCAGAACGCCTGCCAGCACCACCGTCAGCCAGATCAACCACATCTGGTCCAAATTGAACGCGGCATGGTAGATCAGCGTCGCCAGGGAGAGAACCAGAAACCCGGTCCCCATGAACAGAAATGCTCGGACGCGCAATAGCATCCCCATCAGCATCCCTCCCACCGAGAGTCCCGCCAGGACGACCGCCAACCACGGAGCGTTTGCCACTCCTTGCAGAAACATCTCCGCCGTGGAGGAGACGTAGATCGTGACCGACGCCAGATACCGGACGACCGCCATCTGTTCTTCGGACAGTTGCTCCCGATTGAGGTACGCGGCTCCCAACACGCAGATGGCAAACGGGATCAGCCACACCTGCGGGTGCGCCAGAAAGCCATAACCATGCTGATTGTGCAGGAAGTACCACAGTCCGCCATTGGCCGCCAAGGCCCCCAGCAGCCCGAATGTGAATGAGCGCCGCAGGAGCGACAACGCCGAATACACTCCTCCCGCCATCAGCAGCACGAGCGAGAGGTGGGTGCCGCTGGGAACGGCCCAAAAACCGATCACCGGCAGAATCGGCAGCAGTGCCCCTGTCCGTTCCAACGGCTCCGCCAGAACCAGCCGTCGCTGTCGGCGAAACAGCTCGCTCAATCCCACGCCGACGAATGCCAGCAACATGACGATGAACGGCCAGTACTGCGTAAGGAAACCGTGAAACAGCCTGGGGATCGTCAGCCGGATATGGAGAAACAGCGCCGCCAGGAGCGCCTCGGCGACGTACACATAGACCATCCGGCCGCGCTCGCTGAGATTCCACGGATCGCGTCCGGGAACCAGAGCCGCGGTCAGCGACGCCATAAACAGTCCCAGGATCGTTGCCGCCATCACGGCGATCGCTCCGGCTGACATCGAGGCGGCGCCCCGAGTGAAGTATTCTGTCGTTTCGTCCCCCAGAACCAACACGACCGCCGCCAGAGTGCAGAGACACATTCGCGGCGTCAGCCGCGTGGCGGCGCGCGACCAGTCGTTCTTCTCCGGCAGCAGCTTGGACCCCAGCATTCCATACAAGACGGTCATCGCTGCCAGTGCCGCCGTCAGCACCACGAAGCGATGCAAAAGACTCACGTCACTCGGATCGAGCCACCCCCAGCTCCAGGCGACCGCTCCGATGACCCCTCCCGACAGCGCGGAGGCCGGGAGCGAGACTCCGTTCCCCTGACGAACCAAAAGTCCCATCGAGACCGGAACCACCAGAGCCGCGGTCGCCGCGATCAGCCGCAAGTTCCTCTCCGCGAACTGCAAATCGATGGCGATGGCCAAAACCAGGACGATGGCCGTCAGCAGCGTCGTCGCCGGGACAAGCCAGCCGTACACAGTCTGGGCCAGTTCGACTTTGTCCGGAATCCGGCCGGCGCGCGCCAACCCCTGGAGTCTCGACCGACCGAGCCACAGCAACCCCGTCGCGATCGCGTAACCGGTCAGCGCCAGTGTTCCGTTCCAGGGAATCATTCGCGGTGCGAGGTCGTAGCGGTCGAGAATGACCGCCACGGCGGACAAGCCCCACAGGTAGATCCCCAGCACCGGATGGGCGCTCTCCCGATCCCACAAACACATGGCGACCATCCACCCCGCACATCCCAGGGCCATCCAGCGGTGCATGGGATCGCAGGCCAGGGACGCCTCGGCGGCATCCGACAGCAAGCCCAGTCCCGCCGCAATCGCCAGACCCGCGACGGAAGCCGCGGCAGCAAACCGATGCCAACCGGGGACCGTCACGCTGCCGATGTCCATCTTGGAGAGTCCCGATGCCGTTTCCGCCGGCTCGATCCCCCACCGTTCCAGTAGCAGGGACACGATCGCCGGCACAAGCCAGGCGGCGATGATCACATCGATCAGGATTGGCCAGTCGCGCGCCAGGTCTGGAGGAGTCGCGGGTCCAAAGTACCACCACAGCGCATGCGCCAGACTCGCCAAGCCCCCCATCGCGTACATCGCGCCGCGACGCTTCGTCCAGCAGGCGAGGGCCGCGAACAGCAGGCTCACGCTGACGATCGCTCCCACCCCCGGCCACGCCCGTTCGCTCCCCAGCACGTCGCGGAGCGCCAACAGCACGGTCACGATCCCCAGGAGCGCCGTCCAGAGCGTCACATTCCGGCGGAGGGCCTGCTCCTCCGGGCCAATGCGCGGCTGGATCGCGGCGAATCCCACTAACAAAAGCCAGCCTGCCGCGGCACGCGCCGCCAGCAGCGTGTGGAAGGCGACCTGGTTCTGCTGGTCCCAGTGGCAGGCGTATGAAGTGACCATCAACGCCAGCGACCAGAGTGCCGCGCTCACTGGTCCGGCCGTGGGTCGCGTCCGCGCCATCCAGCCCAGGACAGCCAATCCCGTCAGCGTCATGAACCAGGCCGTTCGACCGAGTGGATCGGCCAACAGGACCATCCACGAAACGGGAGAGCGCTGGATGACCAGTCCCAGGAAGGCGGGAATCAGCAATACGGCAGTCAATGCCGCGCCGATCAGCGATTGCGTGACCAACAGTCCCGGAATCGGCATCCCCGCCGGACGCAGGAACATCCCTCCGGATTCGCTCGCTTCCAGCGCCTGCTCCCTGCGGTCGGCGTGATCGCGGTACTTCGCAGCAGCCATCCACAGCAGCCCATACCCGGCCGAAACCACCGTATTCAGTTGTGTGAGATGCACCCACAACGTGGCGTCGAGCGTCAGTCCACCTGTGTGCGGACGGAGCAGATCCGCGGCCGTCGCGCAGACGTTGAACAGCAATCCGGCGGCGAAGGCGAACGCCGAAGACCTTTCGCGGACCGCATATCCCACCAGCGTCAGCCCGCACAGCGCCACCGGCGTGGCGTACGACACGGCCAACCCCAGGCGGTGAAACAGCGACCCCGGTTCGGGACCGACGACCGGATTGCCGCGCAGCGCGGAGCTGACGATGAACAGCCCGACCGCCAGCATCGGCCCGATCCCCAGAATCCAAATCAGGATTCCCGCATGCCGCAAGCCCCCCGCGGCGCGCTGTCTCCCCCGCGCAGAAGCGTGCTCGGACGCGAGCTGCGTCTCCAGCGGGAGTCGGGCGAGCCAGCGGCTTGACAGGATTCGCAGCGCCAGTCCGATGGGGAGCGCAAAAATCACCAGCACTGAGGCTCCTATCAAAGTGGAACGGACCGTTTCCTGCGGTGGATTGTGCCAAACCGCCGCCGCGCCGACGAACAGCCCCATCGCCACGAGCGGCGCTGCCGCCAAGCCGAGCGCCAGCGCCGTCAGCCCTCCGGCTGCCGGCGCCGCAGGGAAACCTTCGGTCAGCGACCGTGGGAGCCAGGATTGCAGGCGCGCGAGCAGCGGCTGCCTGGCCCAGATCGCGGCAGATGACATCACCAGGAACAGCGCCGAGGTCCAACGGAGTGCCGACGCGCAGGCGACGTCGGCCTCCCAGCGTCCCGCCAGCAAGGGACAGGCGGCGGCCAGAGCGATCAACAGCGCCCCTGCCCGACGCACACGAAAGTCCTCCAACTGCCAGGTCGCCATCAGCAATACCACCAGGATCAGCAGGATCCAGGCCCCCCAATCGAGCGCATGGACGTGTGGAATGCCCCCCACCTCAAAGTGTCCTGGAGCAGGCACGACGCGTTCTGTCAGCGGAACCGAGGCGCCGGCGGCTGTCTCCAGCGCCACCGCCAGGCTGCGCGGCGACAACTCCTGGGCCACCCCTGGAATCGCTCCATAGGTGGCGCTCACGACGAGCATCCCCAGCACCACCCACCCCACGATCCGATCCACCGATGGCCAGGGCGGGGTCATGAGGTTCTGCAGGTCACCGACCCAGCGCTTGGGAGAGTCCGCCGTAGTCGCTGTCTCTGATGCGGCAGGCGCTTCAATGCCCGTGGCCGACAATGCCGCGGGAATGGGTGTCGCCGCGGCGAGACTCGCGCGGCGCAATCCCATCCGCAAACCGGTCCAGGCCAGCCCCAGAAGCGCGAGCGCCCCCCCTTGCAGTTGCCAACTCCAGGGATCGAGCCAGACGTGGCGCGGTCCCGTTCCCCAACTCTGCGCGCGAATCCCGGCGGCGACGGCAAACACGACCGTCGCCGAACACCCAGCCTGAAACAGTGTGAACAGCCGCTGCGAACGCTGGTTCCACGACAGCACGCACCACACCACGCTCAGCCACGCGGCATGCCAGGCAATCGTAGACGGCTCCAACTGCGGAACCTGCCACGTAAGATATCCGGCGGCAAGCAACGACGTGGTCGTGGCGCACCGGACGAGAATCCGTACCACACTACTGCGCCGGCCCGCAGAGGAGGCGCCGTCCGACGATCGCCCTGGCAGCCAGTCGGTCCCCCAGACGATTGCCGCCAAGGCTGTGGCATGGGTGAGGAACGCCAGCAGCCACGGATGTTGCCAGTCCAAAGGTTCGCCAAAATGAATCACCGTCCCTTGAATACAGGCGACCAACAGCAAACCGCCGCCGCACCAGGCGGCAAGATCGGCCGGATGACCAGGAATTCCCGGCAGCTTCGCGGGAACGGCAGCACTGTTCCGATTCGCCTGAACGGAGTAGGCGAGCAACCCGACGGCGTAGAAACCGAATACCCAGGTCGCCCCTCCCGGATCACCGGTGCGCCCCAATCCAAAACAGGCTGCCAGAATCAGGCTGACTGCCACGGAAAGCAACGTGACCAGCCCAATGAACCGACTCTCCTCGGGACGGCGACCGCGGAACCAGACTGCCGCCCCTCCCAACAGCAGCGAAAGTGGCACGAGCGCAGCGCCGCTGGCGGCCGAAACAAGAGTCTGCGTCAGGGACGAGGCCGCAGTCAATTCCCAGGACAATTCCCCACGAACTAGATGCACCCCCAGCAGATAGGCCAGCCCCAGGCAGGGGAGCGCGAGGAGGTGGCCCGCCGGCAGCGATTGCGCCAGCGCGATCGCCGTCAACACGGAGAAATTGACCAGGGCCACCAGCAGCATGACTCCCGGATGCGGCCAGGCGAGAGGGATGCTCACCAGCATGATCAGCGCTCCCGCAATCGCCACGGCGCTCCCCGTCGTGCGGAGCCCCGATCGAGTCGGAGTGGTGATCCGTTTCCAGAGAGACAATCCCGTCGCCAGCGCCGGAGCGGCCAACAGGCAGAGCGCTACGGACAACAGCCGCAACGTCCCCGGAACGTCTTTCGAACGATCCACCAACAGTCCCAAGGGAAACAACGTGGCAAACGTCGCGCTCCCCAGCAATCGGAAATGGGAATACACTTCGCCATCATCCGGTTCAGCGGCGGTTCCGAATTTCTTCAGCCCTCCGGCAACGGCACTGATCAAAAACGCCAGCGGCAACAAACCCAGGGCATAGACCGCGACGACCGATGGGTTCGCATCAATAAACGCCCGCACCAGCAGCGACACGACCGACGACCCCACGACCCCCAGCGCCAGGAGCGGCGCGGCCTGAGGAGTCGTCGTCCGACCGGCAAACCAGGTGAGACCGGCGAACATTCCCACCGAAACCACCTCCCCCAAAATGGTCAGTACCGAACCGACGTCCCGATCCTGGGTGAAGGCGGCCAACGCCAGGAAATTCAAGGGCACCAGCAGCGTCGCGATGGAAAACAGACTGCGACCGGTGGTGGGGAGTCGCAGGCGGCGATCGGCATAGGCGGCCAGTCCGAACATCGCGGCCGAAAATCCATTGAACACGAAGAACTTGAGCAGCGTGTGGCTGTCGATCTGCTTCCAGAAATTGATGACCAGGGCGATCGACCCGCAGACAATCAGCAGGCCGCCGATCAACTCGCCCCAGCGGAGGTTTCGCTCTTCCATGAATCCGTCGAGCACTTCGCTCCAGGAGCGCGGCTGGGGTTGCGGCGTGGCGGGAGCCGCGGGTGCCGGGGAGACCGTGGCGGCGGTCTGAGCGCCCCGCGGCGCCTCCCTCGCCACGGGGGACAGTCCGGTCTGGCTCGCCTCGGTTTCGAAAATCGACGAGGGGAGGACTTCCGGGCTGGGAGAAACTCGGCTGGCAGGACGCACCGGCTCGGCCGGCTGTTCCAGAACGCGCGCCCGATCAACCTCCGTCTGCAGGGCGTCGTGGAGGCGTTCCAATGACAGCCGATCAATGACCCCCAGAGTGTGCAGCCGTTCCACCTGTCGCTGCAGCG
>JBJXGA010000332.1:0-29889 GCA_046152955.1 Planctomycetales bacterium
CAATGCCGACAGTCGGCGTCGGCCTCAAGCTCGGCGACGAGCTGTTGGGCGAGCGCGGCGTTTGAACAGCAGACAAATAGCGTTGGTCCCCACGACGACTGCGCGATTCCCGCATAGCCTTTCGCACGCAGCCTTGGAACCAGGCGGCGGAGCGCCGGATCGGCATACACGCCTCCCTGCACGGGTGCGAAATAGTCCCCCACCACTCCGCCGTACTCGTCGAGCGCTGCGCTGAACCGGGAGAAGTTGGCTTCGATGGCGGCGGGAATCAAGTCCATCACCGCCAGTCGGCAGAGGCGATCGGTGGCAGCCACGGGCATGCTCCCCAGCCGGGCAAAGCCCTGCTGCTCTTCCGTTCCGGACAACCCGCTGCCGCCGATGGGACGCATCAGGACAAACCGCCAGTCGTGGGGAATCGCCACCCGCGAGATCAACGGGCTGATCCCGGCGTCAGCCTCCTTCCCTCCCTCCAGCAGCAGGCCCCCCAGAGAAAATCCGTGGAGTCCCACCGCGGAGCGCAATCCGCGACCGGAGCGGCGGGCCAATTCGGTTGTCTCCAGCTCCGGCTCACCCCGCAACGAGGAGAGAATCTTGGCGACCGCCAGCCCCAATTGCGTACCCGATCCCAAACCGGAATGGGGAGGAATTGCCTGCACAACCTCCCAGTGCAAGGTGGGGGGGTCCCAAGGTTGCGGATTTCCGACGGGGTAGTGGCTGAGAAGCCGCGAGATCCGTTCGCACCAATACGGATCCCCCTGGATGCGCTCCACGTTGGACCGCGTCGCCCGGAGGATGAATCCCGGAGCGTCGATCATCAGCCCCACGCCCCCATGCTGACGACCGGTGCGCGACCCGGGAGCAAACAGTCCGCAGTGCAGTCTGGCCCCGGTCCGAATGGTCGCCTGGCGGAACATGACTGCGCGGTGACGTCCTCGGTCCCGCCTACAACCGGCTCAGCCGGCGTGGCGCGTTTGAATGGTCTTCAGCGACGCGTTCACCTGTCGGTGGGCGTCGCGGGCTTCCAGAATCAACTGCCGAAACACGTCCGCGCGGGGGATGCCCGACAGGGTCATCAGCGTGTCTCCGGCAGCATTGAGCAAGTCGATCTCTGCCGCGGGGTAGAACGCCTGTCCGTTCAACTGGCGAATCGCCACCTGTTCGACCTGCGCCAGCGGCGTTTCGCGGATAAAACGGTTCCCCAGGGAGGTGCGCCTTTGCACCGACTGATTGGTGAGGGCGTAGATTTCCCCCAGCGCCTTGAGTCGAAAATACTCCGCCGCGGCAATCGTGGCCCACAACGGAAACAGCGGCATGAGGATCAGCCAGTGCGACACGCGAATCCCACAGACGCGTTGCGGGATGCAATCGAAGATCTGCCCCAAGGTCCGGCCGACCGCTGTCGAGGCGATCGATGGATAGACAGCGGCAATCAGCGCCGGCGCCTTGCCGCTGCTGACCCCGGAAATCGCCGGGGGTCGTTTGGTTGACATCATTCCCACTCGCTCCACAAACCAACGAAGTTCAACGTGAATTTGCACGGTATCAAACCGGCCGATTGAATGCCAGTCTCTGAAGTCGCCCGTCGAACCGGGGAAAAAATCACAGTCTGCCAGTTTGACACCTGCGTCGATGGTCCCGACCGCAGGGGGCGGGGTTGTCAAATTGGCAGAACCAGGGAGGCTCATTCCTCGCCAGGAAATCCGAGTAAAAAAACTATCTATCCCATTGAGCAGCAACAGGTTGCGCTGTAGATTTCGATATCGGCTGCGGGGAGCCCCGGCCGGGAGCGTGTGGTACGGGCTTTGCAATATGAACTGAGTTGTGGCGTGCGAGCGGGGGGGCCTTTCGGGTGATTTTTAGCCCCACAGCAACGTCGACAGGAGTCGAGACAGATCATGCCGGTTTTTCGATGGCGCGATACCTGGGAACCGCTTCGCGACCTGGAGCGCCAGGTCGATCGATTGCTGGAGGGGATTTCGTTTCCCTTCCCGGCCATTCGCGTCGAGCGTCAGTTTCCACCGATCAACGTGTACGACTTGCCGGACGAGTTTCTCCTGACGGCGGAACTTCCCGGCACCAGCCCCGAGAGTCTGGAACTGACCGTCAGCAACAGCGTCCTGACGATTCGCGGAAGTCGTCCGGGACCGTCGGGAATCGGGGACGAACAATTTCGCCGCCACGAACGGATGTGGGGGGCGTGGGAACGGGCCTTGAGCGTTCCCGACCGAATCCTTGAGGATCAGGTGACCGCCGAATTCAACGATGGGATCCTGAAAGTTCATTTGCCCAAAGCGCCGGAAATCAAACCGCGGCAAATCCAGGTGTTGCAGAGCAACGGCCAGTAACGCGGGAGGTCAACAGTCCATGTCGCAAATACCGGTCAACAACGTGAGTTCGCAGGCGATGAGCGCCCCTCCTCCCGCTCCCGCCGAAGTTGCCGAAGCGCCTCCGCCCCCAGTCGAACGGGTTCTGTTTACTCCGCCGATCGACATTTACGAATCGTCCGAAGGGCTGGTGTTGGTGGCGGATCTTCCAGGGGTGACCGTCAACACGCTGGAACTCCAGGTTCAGGACAATCGCCTGACGCTGCTGGGACGTGTTCCGGCATCGGCCCCGCCGGACGCGCGGCTGATTCACAAGGAATACGACGAGGGGGATTTTTTGCGGTCCTTCATCCTCAGCGAAGAAGTGGACCACGAACGGATCAATGCGCGGCTCAATAGCGGCGTGCTGGAGGTGGTTCTCCCCAAGGCGGCCAAGGCGCCGGCGCGGCGCATCCAGGTGAAGAGCGACTGACGCGTGCTGGTGGCTTTTTTTCCGATTCCGCAAGGGGATGCATCGATGAGCGCGACAGGTTCCTCCGGAGGAAGGCTTCCCGAAACTCCCGTGGACAAGCTGCGCGATGTCGTGGCTGGCCTGATCGACGCCGTGACGACCCAGGGAGGCAAGGCGATCGACAGCCTGGGACTCCGACCCGGCGGGAGACAATGGATTCCGGATGTCGATGTCGTGGAGCGCGCGGGACTGTTGATTGTGACGGTCAACCTGCCTGGCCTGGATCCCGATCTGGTGCAGGTCACGCTGGCGGGAAGCCTCCTGACGATCCAGGGAACCACGGCGGAGAATGAAGAGCAGCCCCCGGAAACGGTTTACCGTCGCGAACGTCCGACCGGAGGCTTTTCCCGCACGATCACCCTCCCGGCGCCGGTCGATCCGGATCAGGTGCGCGCGGCATGGCAGCGCGGGGTGTTGACGATCGAACTGGCACGCGACGCGCGGCATGCCCCCCGGACGGTTCCCATCACCATCCAGCGCCCGACGGAAGAGGGCTGAGCGCGCGACGATGCGCATGGATTGCGGTGCGGAGAAGTTCGGGCTGTGGCCCTCGACCTGCCGCGCTGCCGCTTCTAAGATACTCCGCATGATTGCCGTCGAAGTCCGCCAGCTCCGCAAAACGTACCAGGTCTTTCGCAAGCGCGAGGGTTTGTGGGCCTCGGTCCGAGGGCTGTTCCGGCGTGAATACCAATCGGTCGAGGCAGTGGCGGGGGTCTCGTTTCAGATCGAGCGCGGCGAGATGGTGGCCTTTTTAGGCCCGAACGGCGCCGGGAAGACGACGACGCTCAAATTGCTGGCGGGGCTGATCTATCCCACGGCGGGGGAGGCGACTGTTCTGGGACACGTCCCGTGGCGTCGCGAAATTGCCTATCGCCGACGGTTTGCCCTGGTGATGGGGCAAAAGAACCAACTCTGGTGGGATCTGCCGGCTCAGGAGTCGTTCAGTCTGCATAAGGAAATCTATCGGATCGATCCCCGGGACTTTGACCGGCGGCTGGACGAGCTCACCGAACTGCTGGAAGTACGGTCGCTGGTGGGGCAACCGGTCCGCGAACTGTCGCTGGGAGAACGGATGCGGATGGAGCTGATTGCCGCGCTATTGCACGCTCCGGACCTGCTGCTCCTGGACGAACCGACGATCGGCTTGGACGTCGTTTCGCAACGGCGAGTTCAGGACTTCCTGAAGCACTATCAGGCGGAACGGCAACTGACCGTGCTGCTCACCAGTCACTATATGAAGGACGTCCAGGCACTGTGCCGCCGGGCGATCATCATCAACGAAGGGGAGCTCAAGCACGACGGTCCGCTGGAACAGATCGTGGACCGGTTCAGCAAATTCAAGGTGATTGAGTTGCAGTTTGCCGGGGAATCGCGTCCGGCCGGGCTGGAACGATTCGGAGAGGTCTTTGACGACAAATTCCCGCGGGCGAAATTGCGGGTGCCGCGAAACCAGGTTCCAGAAATCCTCTCGGCGCTGCTGTCCGCGTATGCCCTGGAAGACGTGGGAGTTCACGACCGTCCCTTGGAAGAAACGATTGCGGAAATGTTCACCACGACGCGCGCCGCGGCAACAGAGCCGGAGGTTTGTCCGACCGCGACGTAGAAAGTGGCCGTGGGGCAACGAAAACTCGAGTGTTTCGCGGATGCAAGATTCGATCATGGCTCTGGCCGACAAGCAGGAAAACGCAAGACCCCATCCATTTCGTGCGGATGGTGAATCAGATCGCCGCTGGGGCGGGCCAGCGGCGAGAGCGGTATGGGCCGTCTGGCGATGCGCAGTGCTTTGCAACCACACCGTCACCGCCAATCTCGCGACACCCCCCACCCCGGCCCTCCCCCCGCAAGGGGGGGAGGGAGAGTTGTACAGGAATTGACCCTGCATGTTCGCACAGGCCCGCGCCAATTTGTTCATCCTGCGAACGTGCATCAGCGAGCGGCTCACGTATCGCGCGGATTTTGCGTTCGGTACGCTCGTCCGGTTTCTGCCGATCGTCACGCAGATTTTTCTGTGGGGGGCGGTGTACGACAGCGCGAGGTTCAGCGAGGGGGAGCCGCAGACCCTCAACGGGTACTCCTACGGCAACATGGTGGCCTATGCGCTCCTGGTCATGGTGGGCAGGGCATTTTCCAGCATGCCCGGTTTGGCCTCCGGGATCGCTCGCGACGTTCGCGACGGGACGATCAAAAAATACCTGACGCAGCCGGTGGATATGCTGGGATATTTGTTCTGGGCTCGCGTGGCGCACAAACTGGTGTATTACGCCGTGGCCACCGGTCCGTTTCTGCTGGTGTTCTACCTGTGCCGCGGTTTTTTCGCCGGTTTCCCCGACCTGGTCACCCTGCTGGCCTTTGGCGTCTCGTTGGTGTTGGCGTTTCTGATCGGGTTTCTGCTGGAGTGCCTGATCGGTTTTCTGTCGTTTTGGATTCTGGAAGTCAGCTCGCTGATTTTCATTTTCATGATGCTCAATTATTTCCTCTCCGGCCACATGGTGCCGCTGGGATGGCTGTCGGGGTTGTTCGGCCAGGGAGAGGAGGCACGGCGCGCCGTGTTGCAGGTGATGGCCTGTCTGCCGTTTCAGTACATGGCCTACCTTCCCGCCGCGATCATTCTGGGAAAAGTGCAGGGGGGTGAATTGGTTCTGAACCTGGCGCTAGGAACCTTGTGGGTGCTGCTGCTGTGGGGGGCCAATCGCCTGGTTTTTGCCCGCGGGGTGCGCAGGTACAGCGCGTTTGGCGGCTGATTTTAGGCAAGCGCCTGGTCCGGCAAATCGATCCCGCGCGATTGCAAGTGCCGCACGAATTCAGCCGCGTTCGTGAAGACCTCAGCCTGTACACCGTGAGTGCGACCGGCGGCAACGTAGGGAGCGATGTCGTCGGTGTAGAAGCAGCGCTCGGGGGCCGTGCCCGCAGCCCGCAGCGCCGCGGCAAAAATCGCCGGATGCGGTTTCATTTCTCCGACCTCGTAGGACAACACAAACGCGTCCAATTGATCCAGGATGGGAAAATGCTCCCGCACAAACCGATAGTGGGCCGAATTGATGTTGGACAACAGCACCAGGCGCAACCCCAGCTGCTTGAGGATCGGCAGCAGGGTGTGCATTCCCGCGGTGGGGACGAAGATGTTGGACGCGGCCTGCAGGAGTTCGTCCAAGTAGAGCGACCGGCCCGACAATTCTTCAAAGTGACGGTGGAGTTGCACTTCCGTGCAGCGCCCCGTTTCGAACGCCGATTCCAGCCCTGCTTCGAACAGTTCCTGCCAGACCCGCTCCGCCGGAAGGCCGCAAACTTCAGCGATTTGCTGGCACATCCGCGCATGCGAAAAATCGAGCAACACATTCCCCATGTCCAACAGCAGCGTATCGATCATGGCCTGTCGCCAGCTCTCATTGACGGGATCAGAAAGGTCACATACATTGGCGTGACGATAGCGATTGCGGCGGGGAAACGACAGATCGATTCAGGGGGGAGCGGCGTCCGGAGGACGCGGGAGCGAGGTGCAAATGAGTGCGAAAACAAGCGGCGGCCGCGATCAGCAGGGGGCCGGAACCGGCGAAGCCACACCCACCATGACCGCCCGCGGTCGAGAATGGCCCTGTCTGCGGCAGTTTGCCGTGTTCGTCGAGAATCGCGTCGGTCGGCTGCACGACCTGTTGCGACTGTTTGAGAGCCACGATATCCGCGTGGTGGCCCTGAGCATCGCCAATTCCGTGGATTGTGCCGTCGTGCGAATCATGGTCAACGACACCGACCGGGGCCGGGAAATTCTGCAACTCTCGCGGTTTCCCTTTGCCGAAATCGATCTGATCGGAGTGGAGCTTCCCGACGGGCCGCAGCCGTTTGTGCAGATCTGTCTGGCTCTGCTCCAGGCGGAACTCAACGTGCAATACACCTATCCTTTGCTGTACCATCGCGCAGGGCGGGGGGCGATCGCGATGTACGTGGATGACGTCGATCTGGCGCAACGAACGTTGCAGGAAAAAGGGCTGAAGCTCGTCAAAGAGAGCGACCTGCTGATGGATGACGACATGTTTTGACCTCGTGCGAGGCAACGTGTCGCGAGGCGATTCCCCGTTTTCTGGACTGGCCATGCCCAATTTGCATTCCGCTTCTCTTCCTGCTGACGTTCTGGCCACCGGCGCCAGTCCGGTGCCTGCCGCGGCCGTGGCGTTTTTGGAAGGACCGGCGGCGGATGACCACGGGGGAGTCTATTTCTCGGACATCTGGAACAACCGCATCATGCGGCACAACATCTGGACCGGCGAGACGACCGTCTTTCGGGCAGACAGCGGGCGGTCCAATGGTCTGTTGTTTGACCGCCAGGGACGGCTGCTCGCCTGCGAGGGGAACGAATTTGGTCCAGGGGGGCGCCGCCGGGTGACCCGCACCGATCTGACGACCGGCGCCGTCGAGGTTCTGACCGACCAGTTCGAGGGAGTCCCGTACAATTCTCCCAATGACATCGCCGCGCGTTCCAATGGGCAACTGTTCTTCACCGATCCCTGCTACGGCGACCGGCGGACGATGCGCATGGCGGATGAGTCTGTGTACCGAATCGATCCGGACGGCCGGGTGACCCGTGTCCTGTCGCAACCGGACATCCAACGTCCCAACGGCATCGCCCTGGCTCCGGACGAGCGGACGCTGTATGTCGTCGATAGTTGCCCGGTGGCGGGGGGGCATCGGCGGATCTGGGGATTTGACCTTTCCCCCGATGGAGTCGTCAGCGGCCAGCGGCTGGTCTTCGATTTTGCTCCCGGCCGCGGGGGAGACGGAATGGCGGTCGACAGCCAGGGACGCCTCTTCATCGCCGCCGGCATCTCCCACCCGCGCGGCCCGCACGAAACGACCCACGTCCCTCCCGGGATTTACCTCGTCACTCCCGACGGTCAACTGCTGGGACGCATTCCGATCCCGGAGGATGTGATCACCAACGTGACGTTCGGCGGAGACGACCTGAAGTCGTTGTTCGTGACGGCCGGCAAAACGCTGTTCACGCTCCGCCTGACCACCCCCGGCTGGGTCGTGCATCGCCCGCGGGCGCTGTAGGTTCCGGACCGTGGGGCAGATTTCCAAATCTGCCCGTGCGTCGCAGCCCGCCCCGTCAACCTCCTGTTCTGCGAGCCATGTTGTTTGTGGAGACGATCCATAAACTGACACCCGACGATGCCCTTGGAACGCGGTCGCTGGCAAACATGTCGGCAAACCAGCGTCAATTGGCCACGCGGGCTGTGCAAGCGATGCGCGATGGTTTGCTGATGGCGATCGCTGCGACCCCGCACCCGATGACGAACGCGGACGCGGGCAGCGTCCCCCACGGGGGGACAGATTGCTCTTGCCCTACTGGCGGCAGTTTTGCAACACTCCGCCGCTTGAATTGGCTGGGAGGCCGGTTCGCAGGGGGATCACGAACATCTCAACGGAAAGGATGCATCATGCGGAAGCAGGGAGGCTGGGGATTGGTCGCGGTGCTGGGGACGTGCGCCTTGATCTCGACCTTGGGGGCCAACGAGAAGGGAGCAGACTCCAAGGACTTTCAAGGATTTTGGCAGGTGGTGGAACTTGTCGAAGACGGGCGGGTCATTCCGCGGGAATCGATTCGCGACTTCCTTCCTTCCGGAGGGAAGCTGGAAGTCATCGAAAACGCCATTGTGTTCACCAATCCGCATGACGGCAAACGGCATGTGCGCACGTTTGCTGTCGATCCCACCCGGTATCCGCGGACGATCGATCTGACGACGGGGAAGAAGCAGGACGCTTCCGGGATTTATCGCTTCGACGAAGGGCGGCTGGTGATCTGTCTGGCGGACCCCGAGGAGGCCGATCGGCCGAGGGAATTTGCTGCCAAGGAAGGATCGAAGCGGACGTTGATGGTTCTCGAACGGGCCGCTGCTCCGGTCAAAGGGGCCGCCCCGGAGACGCGATCAGCGCCAACCCATCAGGAAACCGAAGGGACCACCGCCAAGGTGCTGAACGACGCGGAAGTCACCGAAATGCTCAAGGGAACCTGGAAGTACAATGACCGGGTGGGGACGCTCTATTTGATTCTGAATGCCGATGGGACGTTCAGCACCGTCCGGGAAGTGCAGGAATTGCGGCTGTTTCACAAGAGCTTCATTCAGACTCCGGTCTCCAGCGGCAAGTGGCAGGTCCAGGAGGGAGAACTGTCGTTTCACGTGACCAGTTCCACGCAGTTCAAACGGGTTGGCACGACCTTCGCCTTCACGGTCCGCTCGATCTCCAGCAAAGACCTGATCTTTGTGGATTTCATGGGGCGCCTGGGCCAGGCTGCCAAAGTCCGCTCCGCCGGACCGTCGGGAGCGACTGCCGAATCGAGAGGTTCTGGAGCGACGAAAAAGTAGCTTCCGTGAAAGCCGATGAGCCTGCGACTCTCCTTCACCCACGACACCAGGTCGCGGGGGTCGGGTGTGGTTCTGTTCGGCTGCTGCAACTCGCCCCCTGCCGGTTTATCCGGCAGGTGAGCGAGATTCGCGCGGCTGGAACGACGCTGCCTCGACTACGCTCGACCCCTGGCACCTTGCGTGGCAGGTGATGCAGATTCGGCGAGCACAGGCATTCGAATGGCATTCATGTTGTACTCACCGAATGTGCCGACGTAGAAACCCGGTCGCCAGATCGCGCCATGGCTAACCATGAACGCCAGTTTGTTCTGAACATTATGGCTGTTCCGGCACCCCTTGCACTGCGGCCTGGCGGGGAAGCACTGCGGGGTCGCGGCGCGCCACGGGGGCCTGCGGCGGTTGTTTCCAATCGACGGCCAGCCATATCACCGCCGTGCCGTCACGGCTACCGGTGAGCAGGTACTGTCCGCTCGTGGAGACTCCCACGGTGGTGATTTCCTGGCCGTGCCCTTTGAGGGTGAGGATTTCCTTTCCGGTTTCACCGTCCCACAGTTTGGCCATGTTGTCAGCGCTGCCGGTGATGATCCGGCTTCCCCGGTCGTCGGGGAGGAACGCGACCGAAGAGACGGGGGCCGTGTGTCCTCGAAGGGGGGGGAGCAGCGGTTTTTGCGTCGCGACATCCCAGACGATGGCGGTGTTGTCCTGACTTCCGGTGACGACTTTCCGGCCATTGGCCGAGAACGCGGCGCTCAACACGGCCCATTGGTGCCCGGCCTCGGGATTTTCGGCGGAACCGAACTTCCCGGTTTCGCGGCGCGTCGCCACATCCCACAGGCGGGCGGATTTGTCTGCGGACGCCGTCAGCACCTGACTGCCATCCGATGAGAACACGGCGGAGTGAACCCGGCCGGTATGCCCGGCGAACGGTTCACCGGAGATTTCGCCGCTCTTGGCATCCCAGAGCACGGCGGTACCATCGTCGCAGGCGGTGAGAATCCAGGCGCCATCGGGAGAGTAGACGGCGGAATTGACGTGGCTGGCATTGGGATGAGTGAGCTTCAATTCCGCCTTTCCGGTACGGGCGTTCCAGACGCGGGCGGAACCATCCCAGCTTCCGGTGACGATCCGCTCGCCATCCGGGGAGAAACGGGCGGAAGCCAGGATCCCATTGGGATTGAAGCTGATCCGTTCGCCCGCCTGCTGGCGATCCCACAGCCGCGCGTCGGTCCCTCCCACGGTCAACACCCCCTCGCCGTCGGGGGTGAACGCCGCGGTCCAGAGCAAGCCTCCCCCTTCGCGAAAATCAAGGAACGGACCGGCGCGGCCACTGCGGCCCGGAACGACGATTTCGCGCAACGTCTGCAAGTCCCACAATCGGACCGTGCGATCATCGGCATGCACCGTCAACGCCTGCCTCCCGTCTCCGGTGACAGCGACGGAGTTGACCTCTCCCTGAACGGGGAGGGTGTCGATCATTCGAGGCTGGTCCAAGTCCCACAGCCGGACCAGACCGTCGGCGGCGGTCGTCAGCGCCCGGCGCGCGCCGGGCACCACCGCCAGCGACAGCACCGGTTCCGGATGCTTCAGCAACCGCGCCGAGTCCTCCTGGCCCGACGCGGTGTCCCACTGACTGACCGTTTTGTCCTGGCTGGCAGTGAGCAGCCGCTCTTCTTCCAGAAAGGCGGCGGCGGAGATCTTCCGCGTGTGCGACTTCAGTTTGTGCCGCAGTTTTCCCGTCGCGGCCTCCCACAACATGCCAACGCCATGGGCGTCTCCAGTGTAGAGCAAGCCGCCAGAGGGAGAGACGGCGACCGCGGTGACTTCTTGAGCATGTCCTTCCAGAGTGTGGAGTAATTGTCCGGTCAACGCGTCCCAGACGCGTCCTGTTCGGCGGCGGAGCGCCCCTTTGGCCAGGCCGGCCGGGTCCACCTTGTCGTCGGATCCGGTGAGCAGCCAGCGACCGTCCGGAGCGAAAGCGAGCGCGGCGCTACGGCCGGTGTGGTCGATTCGCAGTGTCTCGGTTCCCGTGGAGACATCCCAGATGCGAACCGTATTGTCGACGGCCGAGGTCGCCAGTCGTTTGCCGTCCCCGGAAAACGAGGCGCTGGACGCCAGGAACGAGTGCCCCTCTTCGAAGCGCTGCATCATCTCGCCGGTGAGGGCATTCCAGGTGCGGGCGGTGTGATCGCGACTGGCGGTCACGATCGCTTCGCCGTCGCGGGAAAACGCCGCCGACAAAACCGCATCGACATGCCCCCGCAGGACGCGGCCTTTAAGCGTCCGCGTCTCTTCGTAGTTGTTGATCTTCCAGAGCCGCGCCTGCTGGTCGTGCCCGACCGAAAGGATGCGCTGGGCATCGGGAGAAAAAACGGCGGCTCGGACCCAGCTTCCATGCCCGCGAATGGTGGTTTCGAGTTCTCCTTCCGAGACGTCCCACAGCCGCACGGTGTTGTCGTGCCCTGCGCTGACCAGCCGCTTCCCGTCAGCGGAGAACCGGACCGACCGGACCGCCGCCGTGTGCCCCTCGAGCGTCGCACAGGGAGGCAATTGCTGTTTGATCTCTTCCCCTTTAGCCAGACGCCGGTAGTCGAATTGTCGCAGGTCGCCGGCCCGCCAGATGCGGATGGTATTGTCGTAGCCCCCCGTGGCGACCCGTCCCTCCGGCCCCCAGGCGGCGGCGAACACCGGACCGCGATGCCCCAAGAACTGTCCTTTCTGTTCCCCTGTCTCGACTGACCAGACGATCGCCGATCCATCCTGGCTGGCGGTGACGATCTGCGTCTGGTCGGTTGAAAAGGCGGCCGACCAGACCCACCAGGTGTGTCCCTGAAAGACCTGCAACTCGTTCCCCGTAGCGACGTCCCACAGGCGCGCGGTCCGATCGTATCCTGCGGACAAAAGTCGCTTGCCATCGCGCGAAAACGCCACGGAGAGCACCCCGTCCCGATGCCCCTGAAACAGTCGCACGACCTGCCCGGTCGCGGCGTCGCAGACCCGCAGAAAACCGTCGCGGTCGCTGCTGCCGGTGGCGATCAAATCCCCCGCGGGGGAATACGCCACCGCATGGACGTACAATCCCTGATGCGGGATTGTGAGGACGCGGTCTCCCGTGGTGGCGTCGCGGACCGTCGCCGAGCGATCCCAGCCGCCGGTGACGAATCGCGCGCCATCATTTGAGAAATCGACTGCATCAAGCGGCGCCTCGGCCGGGATCGCCAGCACCGACTGCTGACACAGATGCATCAGCCGCCCCCACTCCCAATTCAGGAGTTCGGGAGTTGACTCTGCGCACTCCCGCAGAATCTGGCGGGCGCTGTCAAACGCGTTGTCGTCGATTTTCGCCGAAGCCAAACCGATGCGAGCGATGTACGCCTGGTATTTTTCCTTTTCCTGGGCCAATTCCGCCCGGACCTTCTGGCTCAGAGCGTCTTTCTTGGCCTCTTCTTCCTCTTCCCGCGCCAGATCGGCCCGTCGCTTCTGCTGGAGGGCAATTTCCTTCTGGTCTTCGGCATCCTTGCGGGCGACTTCCTCCTGTTCCCTGGCGGCGTCGGCTTTTCGCCGTTGATCCACCGCCTCTTCGCGCTGTTGGACGGCATCCTGTTTGGCCGCTTCTTCCTGTTTCTGGGCGACGATCGCCTCGTCCCGCGCCGCGCGAATCCAGAAGAACGCCACGGTGACCGAAATCACGAATAAGGCCACCATGCTGGCGGCGACGCGCTTCAGGGACTGCATGCGCTGCTGCCGCGCCGCCCGATCGCGCTGCGCGGTTTGCAATTTCTGGAGCAGCCCCGTGTGGGTCGCATCGGAAGGATCCAGCAGCGAGGCCCCCAGGTCATAGTCCCCTTTCTGGTAGGCGCTCCCGGCGTATTTCAGGCGGACTTCGACCAGTCCCGCGCGGGCACGGGCGTTCTCCTTCCACAGTCCCAATGCTTCTTCAAAGGCAAACAGCGAACGGGCATAATCTTTGTAGTCGTCGCTGTCCTGCGCTTTGCGGAGTTCGTCCACGGCGCGTGTCGAAAGAGCGATGCTTTCGGCATGCGACAGGTAATCGCGGATCGCCTCTTGAAAATCGCGGACCGTGGCGAAGCGGTCCGCGGGCTCCGTCGCCATCGCCCGCCTGGCGATGTCCATCAGTTCGCCGGTCTTGTCGGTCTGACGAATGTCATTTTTGGCGGCGGCGAACAGACAGTGCATCGTGTTCTTGCCGGTGTGGGGGGGGCGCCCCGTCAGGATTTCGAAGAGAATTGCCCCCAGCAGGTAGACGTCGCTGGCGAAGGAGATTTTTTCCAGCGGCCCGCTGGCCATCTCGGGGGCCATGTAGGCCGGGGTGCCCCCCATGCTGTGCGACGGAGAGATCGAATTGGTCTTGGCGAACCCGGCAGCCGGCAGGGCCAGCCCCCAGTCCATGACCAGCACCTCGCCGAAATCCCCCAGCATCACGTTTTCCGGCTTCAAGTCGCGATGGATCACGCCGCGGGCGTGCGCAAACCCGACGGCGTCGGCCACCTTCATCAGGATCTCCAGGTTCACCGCCTGGGACTGCTCCGGGAGGAGCTTCATCCAGGGGGTTCCTTTGACCTTCTTCATTGCATAGAAGAGCAAGCCCCGTTCGCTCGTGCCGACGTCGTAAATGGGGACGATGTTGGGATGGTCGAGATCCCCGGTGACGACCGCTTCGGCGAGGAACTTTTGCCGTTGCCGTTCGTCGCTGGAGGTCCGCGGCTTGAGCATCTTGACCGCCACCGAGCGATCGACCGATGTCTGACGGGCGTCGTAGACGACCCCCATCCCCCCTTCGCCCAGGACGCGGATCAGTTCATACTCCGCCTGGTTGCTGCCAGTTGGTTTTTCACCCGGATTGCTCAGTTGTCGCTGCTTGATGACGAGCGACGAGCCACCCTCGGCGGTCCCTTCGCCGGCCCCTTTGATGGTCATGCCGGGACTGTTGGGGCCCTGAAACGCCCCCGACCACATCGTCTGCATCGTCTTGATCTTGTCCTCCGGCATCCCCCCCAGCGCCATCGTTTTGTCCGCTTCGGCGAGTTGGAACTCATCGGACATCATCGTTTGCTGGCTGCCGGGATCGACATCGGAAAGACGGAACTCATCCGCCTGGATTGTACGATCGTCGTTAGCCGCGGGGGACTCTTCAAAGGCGACCGTCCGATTGACGTGGGAAGCGTCCTGTGCGGCGGGATCCGGCAGAATGGCGAACTCTTCCGACTGGAAGGTTCGGTCGAGGTCCGCCGGGTCAAACTCATCCGATTCCACCGTCGCGGATTCGCCCCCGGATTGCGCGGAGGGGGGCCCGGAGGGACCGGGCGCTATGGGAGACTCAAACTCGGCGGTGCGATTGACGACCGACACGTCGAATTCGCGCGAACCCCCGGTCGGCGCCGCGGGTGTTCCGGGCCCCGGCTCCGCGGGCAGGTCGGCATTCCATGAGAACTCGTCGGACTGTACTGTTTGCGAGTTTTCCGACCCGTCGCCAACGGAAAACTGCATAGTCTTGCTTTCGTCCGCTGCGCCCCATTCGGCGCTGTCGTCGGCCAGCGTCTGCTGCCCGACGGGCGGGAGTTTTCGACGGCACTGCGGACACTCCGTCGGCTGCCCAGCGGACGCGGCGAATTCAAACTGGCAATGGGGACACTTCGTCATGGGACACAATTCCTCGCCACTGGCGCTCTTGCTCTTTCATCCACGGGTCTGAGACAAACTGATTTCCCAAGTCCACTCCTTTGGCGACTGGCTGACGCGACCTATCTGGTCATCGGTCGCGGCTGACCGTCCAACGAACTCTTCCGTCGACGATGAACTTTCCTGGCCAGTCGCGCCCGGCGAGAGAAGTCCGCCTCGGCAAGTTCCGCCAACGATTGATCGGCTTGTACTTCCCGGAATCCGCGCTGACCAAACCAGGCCAGCGCTCCGATCCCAACCTGCTCGAGCGCGCCGGAACCAGGTTTTTTGGAGGCACTCTGCTCCTGTTCATCTTCTACCGCATCTCCTCCTCCGCGCGGCGCATCCATCGTACCACTGATCGCGTTCACGGTCAGCCCTGTGGACTGCTCGTTGACGAACAACTCCAAGGAACTCGACGCGACGTGCGCATCCTTCCGGAACGCTGCCGCGCCGATCCCGTCCTCGACCGGCGCGTCCTGGGCTTTGTCCCCCGAGCCGGGAGGCTGATCCTGTTCCGCCTCGAACTCGGCCGACGGCTTGCCCCCGCGGATGTAAAAGTCGAGCAGGATGCGCAACCGCTGCTCTCCGACTTCCTTCAAGTAAATGCGATAATGGCCGTCGGGAAGTCGGCTAAAGAACCCTGGGAGGTCGTCCAGGACGCTTTCTTCGAGTTCCACCGGAGAGGCTTCTTCTCCCCGTGGATCGACCACCACCAGCAACACCTTCCGCGCCTGGGCGATTTCCTCCTCGCCGGAATTCTGGGCGACCAGGTCATTGGAGCTGTCATTGGAAACCAGCGGCTGTTCGTCAAACAGATAGACGAGCGTCGTCAGCGACGGGAACAGCAGCGGCGGAATGTGCAGCGTGGTGTCGATCCGGACGAAACCGATCCCCTCGCCAGGGACCGTGTTGAACGTCAGGTCGATCGTGGTGTTGTATTGGAACGTCAGGATATCCGTTTCGTTGATGGGCCCCGTGTACAGTGTGGCCGACTGACCCAGACTGGTGAAATTGCTTCCCGGATCGTCGAAGACAGTTACCGTCACCGGGATCGGCGCCGACTGATTTTGTCCGTCGGGATTGCCGCGGTAAAAGTGGGTGAAATCGAAGCTCCCCGGACCGCCAGGGTAAACCCGCGCCTCGTCAACCGTTCCGTCCCCCCAGGTAACGACAATCGTGAAATAGCGCGCTCCGGGATGTCCAAAGTCACCGAGCACGTGCGCGATTCCGTCGGATCCGATCTGGGGCGCCCGGACGTTTTCCAGTCGCGGCGCCAGCGACGTGACCGCTCCGGTTCCCGTCTGGACCACGACCGGACGCGAGTCATTTTGCTGGTTCGGAAATTCGTTGTCGGTGGTGATCTTCACGTGCCGCTGGGCAATGCCCGTGATGAGTCCGGCGTTCTGCGTCAGCAGGTCGATCTCGTTGCCGGTGTCGTGGATCAACAGATCGATCCCCGAGAACAGACTCAGGTTGCCGCTCCCCCCGGTCGCGTAGACCGGAGCGTCGACCATCAGATCCCCGCTGCCGGTCAACGTGGACAGCGTGATGTCTCCCCCGCCGGAATGATGGACCAGCGCCTGCACCGTCAGGGCGCCATTGTTCTCGATATGGATCATCCCTGTTCCCGTGTGCGAAATGCCGGTGATCCCCCCCGTGGCGCCGATGAGCAGCAGCGGAGCGACGTTGCTGATTTGCACATTCCCCGCCAGGCTGTTGCTGGCAGCGAGCACCCGCACCCGGGTTTCCAGCGCATCGAGGCTTCCGATCCCCTGCACCGCTTGGAGAGCCAGGCGGTCGGTGGCGATGTTGTTCACGAGGCCGTTGCCATCTACGATCCCTTCCGCGTCCGACTGCAGGAACACCTCTCCGCCGGGAACGACAATCTCCTGGCTCAGCGTCATCGAACCGTGCGACCGCAACGAGACCGCCGCGCCGGGAGTCGTGATGCCGACTGTTCCCACGACCGTCCCCACTTCCAGGTCGTTGGCGTCGCGGTAGTTGATGGGGCCGTCCGTTTGAGCCGCGAGCGTCGCCACGTCGTTCGTTGGGTCGGTCAGGGTAAATGTTCCGGCCCCCGTGAGGGCCAACCCGTCGGACCGGATTGCGGCGCCGGGTTGCTGCGTCGCCCCCCCCTCGACTTGCAGAATCACGTCCCCGTCTGGTTGGGCGAGTCCGACGACCCCATCCACCTGGCCAATGACCAGATCGTTCACGTCGTGGAAATGGAAACGCTGTCCCGGATTCGAAGTCACCGCGGCCAGCATCGCCACGTCGTTGGCATTCGGGAGCGACACCCAGCCTCCGGCGGAAATCGCCAGGGCCGGATTGCGAATTGCACCGCCTCCTTCGGCATGGACCCCTGCGCCAGTGCGCAGGTGCAGTTCCGGCGAAGCAGCGGGGGTGATCTGATCGCTCACGGCGATCTCGCCGGCCGACAGGGGATCGTTGCGTCCGATACGGAGCGTCGCGGCAGTGA
This sequence comes from Planctomycetales bacterium, assembly GCA_046152955.1. Classification (GTDB taxonomy): domain Bacteria; phylum Planctomycetota; class Planctomycetia; order Planctomycetales; family Planctomycetaceae; genus SIAF01. Next base: position 17,353 of record JBJXGA010000332.1, read on the forward strand.
CCCGATCGATCTCGATGTCGGTGAGGCTGAGGGTTAAGGGATTCTCTGTCCCCAAGTCAATCAGTCGGCCGGCGCGCAAGTTTTGGAGCGTGACAATTTGCCCCTCGACCGTCGTGTTCAATGCCTGGCTGTCGGCGGTGAGGGTCGCCGGGCCAGTGCCGGAGAACACCGGGCGATCGACGCTCAGCGTCCCTCCCGCCGTCAGCTCCACGGCGCCATTGGTCGATCGGACCCCATGGGTGACGGCAAACAGGCCGTCCGCGCTGGCGGAAACGGCGCCGACCGACAGATCGTCGGCATCCAGATAGCGGACCGCGCCCCCAGGGAAGGCATTGAACGCCGCCAGTGTCTCGACCGCATTTCCGGCATTGGCCAGGACGATGTTTCCACCGGCGACGCTTTCCTGTCGAACGCCGAGCGTGGCGACGGTGATCGTCCCGACGACGCCCTGGGTGATGTTTCCCTCGGCGACGAAACGGGCCGTGGCAGTCCCCGCCGCGATGGAACTGTTGATCGTCAGCGATCCGTGAGCATCCAGAAGGAGATCGCCATTGTTTGTGGAGACTCCCGCCGTGTCGGCAAACAGCGCGTCGACACTGGCCGAAACGCTGCCGATCGTCAGGTCATCGGCATCCTGGAAACGCACTTCGCCGCCGCTCGCGGCGTTGAACGCGGCCAGCGTATTCACGTCGTTTCCGGAGTTCGTGAGGATAACGTTCCCACCAGCGACGCTTTCCTGGCGGACTCCGAGTGAGGCGGCAGTGATTGTCCCAGCCGCGGCTTGAGTGATGTCCCCTTGAGCGACAATTCGGGCCGTTCCGGTTCCCGCAGCGAGGGCGTTGTTGATTGTTAAGGGGCCGTGGGCATCCAACAAGAGGTCGCCGTTGTTCGTAGCGACTCCCATCGTGGTGGCGAACAGCGCGTCGGCACTGGCCGCGACGGCGCCGAACGTCAGGTCGTCGGCGTCCTGGAACCGCATCTCGCCGCCGGTCGCGGCGTTGAATGCCGCCAGCGTATTCACGTCGTTCGCGGCATTCGTGAGGATGACGTTCCCGCCGACGGCGCTTTCTTGTCGGACTCCCAGGCTGGCGGCGGTGATCGCCCCGGACGCGCCCTGCGAGATATCACCCTTGGCAACCAGGCGCGCCGTGCCAGTTCCGGCGGCGATCGCCTCATTGATCGTCAGCCCCCCGTTGGCGTTGAGTTGCACGTTCCCGTTGTCCGTGGAAACTCCCGTCGTCGAGGCGAAGAGCGCGTCGGAACTGACGGAGACACTTCCGATCGTCAGATCGTCAGCATCCTGGAACCACACCTCGCCACCGCTCGCGGCATTCGACGCGGCCAGCGTATTCAGGTCGTTATCGGCATTTGTGAGAATGATGTTCCCACCGGCGACGCTTTCCTGGCGGACCCCGAGACTGGCGGCAGTGATCGTTCCGGAGACCCCTTGCGTGATGTCTCCGACAGCGACCAGTCGCGCCGTGCCGGTTCCCGCGCCAACATTGTTGTTGATTGTCAGCGGTCCGTGAACATCCAGCAACACGTCGCCGTTGTTGGTGGAGACCCCCGTCGTCTGGGCGAAGAGCGCGTCGGCACTGGCCGCAACGGCGCCGATCGTGAGATCGTCAGCATCCTGGAACCGCACCTCGCCGCCGACCGCGGCATTGAACGCCGCCAGCGTATTTACGTCGTTCCCAGAATTCGTCAGGATGATATTCCCGGCAGCAGTGCTCTGCTGTCGGATTCCCAGGCTGGCGGCGGTGATCGTCCCGGAAGCGCCCTGCGTGATCTCTCCGTCGGCGACCAGCCGCGCCGTCCCGGTTCCCGCGGCAAGGGTCTCGTTGATCGTCAGCGACCCGTAGGCATCCAACAGCACGTCGCCGTTGTTCGTGGTGACTCCCACTGTATCGGCAAACAGTGCATCGGCACTGGGCGCAACGGCGCCGATCGTCAGTTCGTCGGCATCCTGGAACCGCAATTCACCGCCACTCGCGGCATTGAACGCCGCCAGCGTATTCACGTCGTTCCCGGCGTTCGTGAGAATGATGTTTCCACTGGCGGCGCTTTCCTGGCGCACTCCCAGGCTCGCGACGGTGATTGTTCCAGCCGCCGCTTGTGTGATATCCCCCGCGGCGACCAGTCGGGTCGTCCCAGTCCCCGCGCCGATGGCACTGTTGATGGTCAGCGGCCCCTGAGCGTTCAGCAGGACATCCCCATCGAGCGACTGGACGCCATCGGTCGCAACGTACTGGCACTCGGGATCCGCAGTGACAGTCCCAATCACCAGGTCGTCCGCGTCCTGGTAGTTGATGGTTCCACCAGCGAAGGCGTTGAATGCCGCCAGCGTATCCACGTCGTTTGCGGAATTGGTCAGAACGATGTCCCCGTCAACGAGCCCCTCCTGCCGTATCGCCAGGCTGCCCGCCGTAATGGTTCCGGTCGCCCCCTGAGTGATGTCTCCCTGAGCCTGCAAGCGGACCGCGGCGGTTCCCGCCGAGATGGGAGTGTCGAGCAGCAGCGGACCGCTGGAATTGAGTACGAGATCGCCGTTGTTGGCGCTCATCCCGGTCGTGGCGGCAAACAGCCCGTCGGGACTGGCGGAGACTGTGCCGATCGCCAGGTCATCCACATCGTGAAAACAGATCGAACCACCGGCGAAGGCGTTGAACGCCGCCAACGTATCGACATCGTTACCGGCGCTCGCCAGTTCGATATCGCCACCAGCAGCACTCTCTTGACGAACCCCCAGGCTGGCAGCAGTGACCGCTCCCGCGGCACTCTGGGTTATGTCCCCTTCTGCGACCAATCGCACGGTGGCGGCTGCCGCCGCAACCGCTTCGTTGATCGTCAAGGAACCATGCGCACTCAGGAGTACGTCGCCATTGTTCGTTAAGACTCCACTAGTGGCGGCAAACAGCGCATCCGAACTCGTCGAGACGCTACCGATCGTCAAATCGTCGGCGTCCTGGAACCGGACTTCGCCGCTGCTGAACGTATTGAACTCCGCCAGCGTATTTACGTCGTTCCCGGCATTCGTGAGGATGATGTTCCCACCCGTGACGCTCTCCTGTCGGACTCCGAGAGTGGCAGCGGCGATCGTTCCGGACGCCGCTTGGGTAATGTCTCCGTCGGCGACCAGTCGGGCCGTCCCGGTTCCTGCTGCAATGGCGTTGTTGATCGTCAACGGGCCGTGGGCATCCATGAGCACGTCGCCGTTGTTCGTGGCAACTCCGCTTGTGGACGCGAACAGCGCGTCGGCACTGGCCGCGACGGCGCCGATCGTCAGGTCGTTGGCGTCCTGGAGCCGCACTTCGGCGCCGCTCGCGGCATTGAATCCCGCCAGCGTACTCACGTCGTTCCCGACATTTGTGAGGATGATGTTTCCACCCGTGACGCTCTCCTGCCGGATACCGAGTGCGGCGGCGGTGATTGTTCCAGCCGCCCCCTGCGTGATGTCTCCGTCGGCGACGAGGCGCGCCGTCCCTGTTCCGGCCGCGAGCGCTTCGTTGATCGTCAGCGGGCCATTGGCGTTGAGGAGAACGTCGCCATTGTTCGTCGAGACTCCGCTTGTGGCGGCGAACAGCGCGTCCGAACTGGCCGAGACGGCGCCGATCGTCAGATCATCGGCATCCTGGAATCGGAATTCGCCGCCGGGTGCGGCATTGGCCGCCGCTAGCGTATTCACATCGTTTCCGGCGTTCGTGAGGATGATGTTGCCGCTGGTGGCGCTCTCCTGTCGGATACCCACGCTGGCGGCGGTGATCGCTCCGGACGCCCCTTGCGTGATATCTCCGTCGGCGACGAATCGGGCCGTTCCCGCGCCAACCGCGTTGTTGATCGTCAGCGGTCCGTGGGCATCAAGCAACACGTCTCCAATGTTTGTGGCGACTCCGCTCGTGGCGGCGAACAGCGCATCCGAACTGGCCAAGACGCTGCCGATCGTCAGGTCGTCGGCATCCTGGAACCGGACTTCGCCACCACTGAATGCGTTCAACGCCGCCAGCGTATTCACGTCGTTTCCGCCATTCGTGAGGATCACGTTCCCACCCGTGACGCTCTCCTGGCGGATCCCCAACGTCGCGGCAGTAATTGTGCCAGCCGCAGCTTGGGTGATGTCTCCATCAGCGACCAGCCGCGCCGTCCCGGTTCCCGCGGCAAGCGCCTCGTTGATCGACAAGGCTCCGTTGGCATCCAGCAGCACGTTGCCGTTGTGCGTGGCGACTCCCGTTGTCGAGGCGAAAAGCGCGTCCGGACTGGCCGAGACGCTGCCGACCGTCAGATCGTCCGCATCCCGGAACCGAACTTCGGCACCGGCGGCGGCATTGAATGCGGCCAGCGTATTCACGTCGTTACCGGAGTTCGTGAGGATGATGCTCCCGCCGGTAGCGCTCTCCTGGCGGATTCCCAGACTGGCGCCGGTGATTGTTCCTGCCCCCCCTTGCGTGATGTCTCCCTCAGCGACGAGTCGAGCCATGCCAGTTCCCGCCCCTACGGCGTTGTTGATCGTCAAGGGGCCGTGCGCATCCAGCAATACGTCGCCGTTGTTCGAAGCAACTCCGGTCGTGGTGGCGAACAGCGCGTCCGAACTGGCAGAAACGCTGCCGATCGTCAAATCATCGGCGTCCTGGAAACGCACCTCGCCGCCGCTCGCGGCATTGAACACCGCCAGCGTATTCACGTCGTTACCGGCATTCGTGAGGATGATGTTCCCGCCGGTGGCGCTTTCTTGTCGGATTCCCAGGCTGGCGGCCGTGATTGTTCCGGACGCGCCTTGCGTGATGTCTCCGTCGGCGACCAGCCGCGCCGTGCCCATTCCGGCCGCGATGGGGTTGTTGATCGTCAGCGTCCCTTTGGCATCCAGCAGCACGTCGCCATCGTTCGTGGAGACTCCCGTCGTGCCGGTGAAGAGCGCATCCGAACTGGCCAAAACGCTGCCGACTGTCAGATCGCCGGCATCCCGGAACCGGACCTCGCCGGCGCTGGCGGCATTGAACGCCGCCAGTGTATTCACGTCGTTCGCGGCATTCGTGAGGAGGATAGTCCCACCGGCAACGCTTTCCTGTCGCACACCCAGACTGGCAACGGTGATCGCTCCGGACGCCCCCTGTGTGATGTTGCCCGCGGCGACTAGTCGAGCTGCCGCGCTCCCCGCCGCGATCACATTGTTGATTGTCAGCGGGCCGTGGGCATCCAGGAGCACAACGCCATTGTTCGTCGAGACTCCGCTAGTCGCGGCAAACAGCGCGTCCGAACTGGCCGAAACGCTGCCGATCGTCAGATCGTCGGCGTCCTGGAACCGAATTTCCCCACCGCTGAATGCGTTCCATGCCGCCAGTGTGTTCACGTCGTTTCCGGCATTCGTCAGGATGACATTCCCACCGGCGGCGCTTTCCTGTCGGACACCGAGCGTGGCGGCAGTGAGCGCCCCGGAAGCACCCTGAGTGATATCGCCATCGGCGACCAGTCGGGCCGTCCCCGTTCCTGCTGCAATGGCGTTGTTAATCGCCAGCGCCCCATTGGCATCCAACAGCACGTCGCCATTGTTCGTGGAGACTCCGGTCGTGGCGGCAAATAGCGCATCCGAACTGGCCGCGACCGCGCCGATCGTCAGGTCGTCGGCGTCCTGGAGCCGCACTTCGCCGCCGCTCGCGGCGTTGAATGCCGCCAGCGTATTCACGTCGTTCCCGGCATTCGTGAGGATGACGTTCCCACCGGCGGCGCTATCCTGTCGGACTCCCAGACTGGCGGAAGCGATCGCTCCGGACGCCCCCTGGGTGATATTACCCGAAGCGACCAGTCGAGCAGTCCCGGTTCCCACGGCGACGGCTTCGCTGATCGTCAAGCCCCCTCCGGCAGCCAACAGCACATCCCCATTGTTCGTGGAAACTCCGACCACCGAATCGACGGTCCCCACCTCCAAGTCGTCGACATCGCGAAACGTGAGCGACTCTCCCGCCCCTCCGATCGACACGGCGATCTGGTCGACATCGTTTCCTTGGCCCAGGTTGACCGAGCCGGTGGTCGAGATCGCCAGCGACGGAACGACCAGCGCCCCGCCACGAGTTGAGGCGACGGAACCTGCCGCAATCAGATGCACGCGCGGGGCGCCGTTCGGATCGATCAGCGCGCTGACAGTGATGGCGCCTGTCGCCGCCGCGTCATCGCGCCCGATCCTCAGCGTCTGGGCTAACACCTGGTCCAACTCGGCATCGGTCAAGCTCAACGCGCCTGGCGTCTGGGTCCCCAGGTCGATCGATCGATTGACGGTGCCGTTGCGGAGCGTGACGATCGCTCCCGCGACCTGCGCATTCAACGCCTGATCGTCGGCGGTCAGCAGGACACTTCCGCCGACCGCTTGTACCTGCTGGTCGATTGTGAGAGCCGTCTCCGCGGTCAACTGCACGTCCCCCGCGGTTCCGCTGACACCGTTGGACAACGCGACCAATCCGATCGTCAAGTCGTCCACGTCGTGAAACTCAAACGCCGTGCCGACTCCCGCCAGGAGATCGACATCGTTGCCGTTGTGGAGCGCCACGGCGCCCAGCGCCGAGATCGCCAACTGCGGATTGACGATTAAGCCCCCGACGATGTCTGTCACCCCCGCGCCAGTTTGCAAATGGAGGATCGGCGCCGCCAGCGGGGTAACCGCCGCGGTGAACGTGATCTGCCCGGCCGCCAGCCCGTCCTGCCGTCCGATGTTCAATTGACTGGCGGTGACTCGATCCAGTTCCGCGTCGGTCAGGCTCAACTCTCCCGCTCCCTCGGAGCCGAGGTTGATCGCCCGGCTGGCGGTCGCATTGCGCAGCGTGACCACGATTCCGCTGACCGCCGCATTGAGCGCGAGGTTGTCGCTGGTCAAGACAACATTCCCCAAGGGAGCCGCGACCCCCTGGTTGACCGTGATCAGCGAAGGAGCGGTCACCAGGATGTCTCCCTTAGTCGCCGACACCCCGCTCAAACCATCGACCGTCCCCAGCGACAGGTCGTCGGCATCCTGGAATTCCAGCGACTGGGCCGAAGTCGCCAGCGTGTCGACGTCGTTGGCATTCGCCAGCGTCACCGGGCCGGTGGCGGAAATCGCCAACGCAGACGTTGCAATCGTTCCGGCGCCGGTGGCCTGCACGCCGGCTCCCGTCAGCAGGTGCAGAATCGGCGCGGCACCGGGGCTGATGGCCGCCGACACCGTGATCTCACCGGCGGCGAGAAGATCGTTCCGGCCAATTCGCAGCGTACCGGCGGTGATCCGATCCAATTCGGCGTCAGTCAGCCCAATCGACCCGGGTGTATCCGTTCCCAAATCGATGGTCTTGGCGGCGGTGCTCCCCTGAATGTGTGTCACTCCGGCGGCGCTGTTCAAGGTCGAGGCGGCCTGCACATCGACATCCGCGGCCACCAGCGTCAGAGTTCCATTGGCCGTGTTGACGCTGGCCCCGCCATTGACGGTCAGCATTCCGGAGTCGTTGCCATCGGAATCGGCCATGAGGGTGACCGCTCCGCCGTTGGACGCGACTGCTCCCCCCACCGCCAGGTGGCGCGTGGCGCTGACCTGGATGGCGCCTCCGGCGGTTCGCAAACCGCCGATCGACACGTCCGCTTGCGATCCGGCCGTCGTCCCGGCCTGGAGCGTGATGGTGCCGGAGCCACGGGCTTCGATCCGATTGGCCAGATTGGCAAACGTGATCCCCCCGGTAGAGGTCTCACCCACTCCAATCAAGGGATTGTTGCGGGTTTGCAGCGTGATATTTCGTCCGATGGGGAGGAGCAAGACGCCATCGCTCGTCAGGGCGTTGATCGTGATGCGGTTGCGCGCCTGCAGGACGATGTTGGAAGTGGCCTGCTCGATCGCCTTTTCGGAAATCGTAAAATTGTTGGGGGGAGCCACCGGCGAGGTATCGCCGAACAGGACCGTATTGTCGGAAATCTGACCGTCATCTTTGGCGGGGGCCAGGCTCCGATCGACGATCGTGATCGTCAGCGGATCGAGCAGCAAAGTTCCCGCTTGCCCCGCCGAGGCGGTCAGGTCGGTCGTCCCGCGATACATCAACAGTCCAGCGCTGGAGACTTCGGCAGTGCCCCCGTCACCTCCCTGCAGCCCCCCCCGCGCCAGGATGGCGCCAGAAAACGCCGTCATTTCGTCGGACCAGAGAACGACCGTTCCCCCCTGCCCCGAGACGGTCGCATCGGCCCGCAGCACCACATCGGTTCCGACATACGTCCGCAGCGCGTTGGCGAGATTCGGGTCGGCCCCCTGCCAACCTCCTCCGACGTAGATCACGCCTCCACCCGCGACTCCTGAAACATTGACAGAGGCGTGGTCGATCAAACCGACCCTGCTCCCCAACAGGTCAACCGTCCCCCCCCGGCTGCCGGCAGTACTCGACGATGCATCAATTTCGCCGGAGACAATCAGCGTTCCGTCCGTCCCGGCATCCAGCCGAACCGTCCCGCCAGGGGATGAAAGGCGTCCCTCCATTCGCACGTCCGGAGCAGCCAACTCCTGGTCTCCGCCACGCCCCAACAGAGCGCCCGTGGAGGTCACGGTCACCGAAACCGAAGCGCTCACATCGATCATGCCCCCCGTGGCAGTGACTGACGATGCGAATGAAACCTCGCCTCCTCGGACGTGCAGGTTTCCGGAACCCAAGTCGACCGGTCCATCGAAACGAACGGAACTCTGACCCGCGGCTTTGAGTGACAGGTCGGCACTCCATCCCGACCCCAGGCCGTGGATCAGAAAGTCGCCCCCAGCGCTCGAATGGTCCGCAATGCTCAACCGCTCTGTGGGGCTGGAAAACGCCACCCGTGGGCCACCGGAAATACTCGCCTGTGTCAGCCCCGTTGTGACGCTGGAGGAAATTTCAAGCCCCGTTGTCGCACCACCCAGATTCAATGTCCGGCTGGCGGCAGTGAGGGTATCCTGGATGGAGCTCACCGAGCCAGAGAATTCAATGGTTGATGTGACTCCCTGTTGATCGACGCTGATGACGCCGCTGCTCCCTCCCAGGAGCTGATACTGAATCGACCTGGCGCTTCCGTGATTCAGAAACAGGGCGTCTCCCCCCTCCGCCCCGGCAACTCCAACGAACATGATGCCGTCGGTCGGGATCGGGTTTCCCGCCCCGAAATCAATGACCAGCGTCTCCACGTCGGAATTCCCGTGAATCGTCAGCGAGGCAACCTTGTCAACCTCCTGAGAGTAGATGGTGGAACCGTTGTGGTTGATCTGCAACAGGTCTTTGCCGTGCGATTCATTGCGGAGAATCTGAAAAACGTCCGCGGCGCCATCCGCCGGTGCGGAAGCGACCACGACAGCTCCACCTTCCCCTTCGGTCACTTGGACATTGGGCAGCGCCACAGCGGCGGCATCCAGGACGCATCGTTCTTCCAGTCGCCGCAGGGACAACCGAACCTGCTGCCGCTCTCGGCGCGACCGGCGCGCAGGAGCGAAACCAGTCCCCAGAAGGCGATCAACCAAACGTTGCCAGATGGAAATTCTCATGATGACGACAACCTCCCGCGATTCATTCCGTGATTATCCGAGGGGTGGGTGGGCGGTGTCAATTCGCTGATCCGCCAACAACTTACGTTCATAAACTTGATCCCGACCCGGATGGCCTCTCACGACACTGAACGCAACTGGCGGGCCGAATTTGCGAAAACCGAAATACCGCCGACCTCTTTAAGGTGAAGGATGCTTCCCAAAGGTGGCCAAGGACATTCGAAGGCCCCGACGCGGCAGCCCCCGGCCCGGAGCTCCGACCTGCATATATTGACATAAGGCATTCATAAATATAATGTTACAGAAACTGACCGACCGCAGATCGAGGCGCAGTCCGGACCCCGCGTTCCGTTCCGATCCGGACGCTTCTGAGTATCGACGAATCCACTGTGTCGAAGAAGCGGTTTGAACCTCCCCAAGCAATAAAATGGAATAAATAGATAACATGCGTTGAATATGTGCTATTCGGCGTACCTGCCGGTTGGAGAGGTCGTGACGAGTCTTCCAAACTTGTCGTCCACGGGGCACCGGCGTATGCTGTGGCATATTGCCACATTCAAAACCGCGAAAACGGCACATTCTCTGTCCCTTTTGAAGTCCCCCGATGTCTCACCGCCTGCCGGTTGCCCTGCTGTTCCTGATGGGGCTCTGGCGCAGCGTGACGGCGCTCTCTGCCGCCGAGTTTGAGGTCCAAGAGACCGATCAGGAGATCCGGCTTTCCACTCCACACCTGGAGGCGGCGGTCCGAAAACAGGGCTACGTTTCCGGAGTCGCGGCACAGTCATTTCTTGACAAGCGGACGGGGTTTCGGGACGCAGGTTACGGCCTGGACATCGTCGATTGGATCATGGAGCCGGGAAGCGACGAGGCGTATCGCGACCGGCTGAATCCGGAAATGATCTACCGCTTCGGTAACGAGTATCACGGCAAAACCCCGAAACGATCGATTGAGGGACCGCAGATCTGCACGCAGGCCCGCCGTCTGGAACCACGTGTCATCCGCGGATCAGACTTTGTGGCGGTGACACAGGAGTTTCAGTATCGGACCGCGGCGCCGGGCAAGAAGACCGGATCGCGCTGGCAACAGACAATGGTTTTCCCGGCGGGGACGCGGTATTTAATTTCGTCGGATCGCATCACGGCCGTCAATGCGAGTGAGGCGATGTTCCTGCGGATCGATCTGCCCGGCCATATCAAGCACGAGCGGGGGAATACCTTCAGCGAAGTCTATTTGAGCTACCAGGGACGAATCCCGGCGGCGGAGTTTTTCGAGAACTTCGCCCCCGACGAGAAGTTCAATTACACCCGCGGCCGCGACAAGCCTCCCGAACGGTTCATTCGTGCGTATCATCTGCGAGACCCGCAGACCGGTCGGGACGGTCCCTGGCTGGCGGGGATGACGCTCAGTTCCGACGTCGTCAGCGAAGCCTGGTGCCACCAGCGGGGCTATGTCTGCCTCATTGAAGAATTCGGCGGCCGGCCGATCCAGGCGGGGGAATCATTCAGCGCGGCGTTCGTGATCGGCTATTTCGACACGATCGAGGAAATGCACGCCGTCTACGACAAGTTTGCCGGCCATACCGGCCTGACCGTCGACGCCGCCGGCTGGAAGTTGATCAAGTAGCGCATGAGCGCACTGAGCACGGCTGGCGCCCATGCGACATTCCGCTTTCGAAAATTGACTCCGGCAGTCCCTGCATTTTTTGAGTTCTTCGTGCTACTAACGATTCAAAGTTTGTCGGTTTGCGCAAATTTTCAGGTGGCAAGTCCTGCCAACTTTCAGCGCGAAAGACATTGGAACAGGAGGGCGCAGAGGACGCAGAGACAGGCGCGGCCTTGGGATGCATGGATTCCAATTGAGACCCCGCGCCAGTGATCGACTCGGGATTGTTTGGTCAACCACGGCCGGATTTTCTCTGCGTCCTCTGTGCCCTCCTGTTCAGTTCTTCCATCGGTTGCGGCCAATGGCCGCGCTGGGTATTTCGTGGTTTGATTCTTTCCGTTTTGGGCAAAACAGCGATACGGGTCAGGAAAAAGAAGGACCACGAAATACACGAAATACACGAAAGAAAAACGTGCCGGGCGGAGTCGGATTTCGAAGGTCCGATGTCCCTTGGGCACCTCCTTTGGTTCCGCAGGCGATCGCGAGGCGCTCCGATCGCGACGTTTCGAACGTGAGTGGAGGGAGAAGCCAGAACAATCTTTGGCAGAACACACCGACTTTGAAACGGGGCGCTGCTGCCCACCGCTTCATGCACCAGCGATCGTTGACGTTCCTGACGATCGCGCTGGCCACTTGTTGGTCACCCGGTTGCGCGACTCGGTTCCAATGGATTCACTGCTCGACGGAGTATCTCAAAATGCGATTCCGGATTGGGTTTGGCAGAACGATGGGGGCAGGATGATTTGGGCAGAACGAGAGGAATATGGCGCGTGATACAAACAGAAATGACAGGAAAATGGGGGACAGGAAAATTCAAAACGGCCAACAATTTTCCTGTCCCCCATTTTTCTGTCCTTAATCTGGTGGGTGATCCGAGTTGTCGGTGGCGACGCGTGAAACTCTAGGGAATGTTGATCGGTCGCGGGATTGCCGCTTGTCGTCCTGCACTCGCGATCATCTGCATCCATTCGCGGCTCCCCTCTTTTGGTTGCGGCCCCAGGTCGCGCTGCGTCCTCTGCACCGCAATACAGCAGGATCTTGATACGCCGAGAAGATACTCAAGTCGCAAAGAGTTCGACAGAATCATAGAACCACGGATGACACCGACGGCGCGGATGATTCGAGGATCGAGTCACAGGTTATGATCCGTGTCCATCCGTGTTATCTGTGGTCAAATCCCTTTTGGTTGCGGCCCTTGGCCGCGCCGGCTAGTCCTTGGTTCAATCTTTCAATTGGACTCAGATCAAGGGCCGGCGATCAGGACGTTTCTGACGAATTTGTGACATTCGACGCAGCTCATGGTCATGTCCATGTAGGCGAGCGCGGCCCCTTCCAGGCGTTGTTCCTTTCCCGCCTTTTCCAGTCGCGCGGCGAT
>JBJXGA010000365.1:0-9198 GCA_046152955.1 Planctomycetales bacterium
TGATCGCGCCGCGATCAACGACGATCAGTCGGAACCAATCCGAGGGAATCAATATGCCTGCCTGGCTGCGCCAAGAGTGGTGTACGTCGTTCGTGCTCGCACTGGGGCACTTTCTGTGGCAAGGAGCGCTGATCGGGATCGGGCTGGCGATCGCGCTGCGAGCCGCCAAGTCGGTGGCGGTGCGCTACTGGCTGTCGCTGTCGGCGTTGTTGCTGATGGCCGCTTGTCCGGTCGCGACATTCGGCTGGCTGATGCAGCCGCCAAGATCCATGTCCGTGGCTGTCGTCCCTCCGCTCGTCCAGCCAGAAATTGCGCCGACTCCACGGGTCGGGCCAGAGTCACTGATCGTCGCGACGAATACCGGTCGAGACGATGCACGAGCGCCCGCCGCTCCGCTCGATGCCAACTCAATCGCCCCTGTAGCATTGCCGCGACCTCCGTCCATTCCGACTGACAAACGTGGTTGGTGGCAGAGTTTTGCTCCGGTCGTGACGAGCCTATATCTCAGCGGCGTGGCGTTGATGTTGCTGCGCCTGGCGATTGGTTTGTGGGGCGGACGGCGTTTGCGCCGGCGAGCGGCTCCGGTGACCGATCCTTCCATGCTGTCCGCGTTGCAGCGGCAAGCGACCGCGTTGGGACTGAGACTGTTGCCGATGTTAGCGTATTGCGAGCGAGTCACCGTGCCGACCGTCATGGGCGTGCTTAAGCCGATGATCTTGTTGCCGGTGTCACTGGCCAGCGGGCTCTCGCCGGAGCAGATTGAATCGGTGCTGGCTCACGAACTGGCTCATTTGCGGCGGTACGATCATCTGGCAAACCTGGTGCAACGAGTGATCGAGTCCTGGCTCTTCTTTCATCCGGCGGTGTGGTGGGCCTCGCACCGAGCTCGCGAAGAGCGGGAGCATTGCTGCGACGATCTGGTTGTCGCCTGCGGAGCCAGGCCGCTGGACTACGCGAAGTCGCTGCTGATCGTCGCGGAACTCAGCCACGCGTCAATGCATCGTCGCCCCGTCGCGGCGGTGAGTTTGTCGGCGACCGGCGACCAGCCGTCAAATCTCCGCCAGCGAATCGCGCGGCTGTTGGGCGAATCGGCCACGCCGTCGCTGCGAGTCAGCCCGCGCGTGGTGATGAGTTCGGTCACGATCTTGCTGGTCGGATTGGCAATGCTCATTCAGCTTGGTGTCTCAATTGATCGATCCCTGTCCGCAACGGCTGGCGACGAAAGTCGGCCGCCGGAAAAATGCTCGGCCACGCTGCCGAACGGAGACACGGTGGAGCTGGTCCATCTCACAACCGCCTCATTCAGTGTTCTCGCACAGCACAAGCGAGTTTGGTGGAAGGGGGACGGAACGCTGGACGTTGAAGCCAATGCCAGGGAGACCGACCCAGAAATCATCCATCGCGCACCACTCAATGCCCGGCTCGTTGTCGTGCGCGCGAAGACTGCGGCCAGTGAGCCTTCCTTGTGTCTGAAAACTCTGCCCGCCGCAGACACGAGACATCAGGTCTATAGCGACCGCCAGGATCAACAGGGCCATCCGGTTCGCACATTCAGCGCGGTCTTCGGACCGATCGGCAGCGAGAAGTCGGCGTCGCTTCGCGTGGGAGTTGCTCCCGATCCCTGGGGCGACTGGCAACAAATCAGCCCGACCGGTGAGCTGCTCAACAAACTCGACGAGTCTCGGCCGCATTGGTCGAACTATCAGCAGATCAAGGTGCTGAGAGCCGGGCCTGTATTTCATACCCTATTGCCGCCCGCTGGTACTCCCATTGATCCCCATCACTGGGAAGACTCGACGGTCGTCCTCGAATGGCCCCGCAATCACGACGAACTCTTCGCCTTTGAGTTCAGGGCTGTCAGCACCGACGGCAAGACGCACATGGCCATTGACGTTTCCTACTCCGAAACCGACGACCCCCGCGTGTCGACATTTCATCTGAACGGAGACGTTTTTCGCGATCGGCTCGCCCGCTTCGAGTATCGACTGCGACCGTATCGGCATTGGGTGACGTTCGAGAATGTGTCGCTGCAGCCGGATCAGCCGACCGACGTGAAGGTCAAAGCAGAGTCGCTACCAATCGAACCGGCTCGGCTGGTAGTGAAGAATGCCGATGGCTCGCCGGCGCAGTTCATCAATGCCGTGGTGGAGGCGCAGGTTGGGTTTCCGAAATCACGGCTCGCCAACTGGTCGGCAGAGGCATCACGGGAAGGGATCGTGTCACTGGAGAAACTGCCGGTCGGCACGCATTGGTTGCAGACGGACTGGGGAGGACGCCCGCCCTTTCAACTGACGATTCCAACCGAGCGGCCTCTCGTGGAACAACGACTGATTGGTCCCGCCTGGTCGAGAACGAACGTCGAAATCAGCCGTCGACCGATTGTCCAGGTCGATGACCGGGAGGGCGAGCTCATCGTCGTCGAGATTCATAATCGATCGCAGGCTGCATTGAACGTCTCGGAAGCAGACATCGATCTCTATGCCGTAATTGAGCAGCAAATGATTCGCGGCTTGTCGCCGAAATGGCTCACGGCCGATCTCGAACCGTTCCCGCAGACGAGGATTGAAGCAGGTCAAAACGGTCGGTTGCGGTTGAACTGGCGGGAATGGGTGAAAAAGGGACTGTGGTCCTCACGCGACGGGGAAGCCATCACGGAGCCGGTCCCAGCGTCGGGTACCAACGGGCCGGGCAAGATTTGGGTGCAAGTCGGATTGAGAAACCTCGGCAATCTGCCGGTCTCCGTCACCGACCCGAAGGAGATCCTCGCAGAACCAATCAAGCACGCAGCCAAGTTGCCTAACGGCGTTGAGGTCGAATTGGCCGGAGTCGCGATGGCGAATGTCCGGACTGCCGATGAGGCCCAACGGCGGCCGGACGATGCTTGGTGGCGAGCGGATGGAACTCGGTTAAAGAGGCCGCCGATGAAGTTGTTCGCGGCGTCAGTCGATGAGTCGCAGAAGGAGGCTCGCGAGTTCGCGATCAAGCTCACTCCGGCTGGCGATGAGCCCTTGATCTCGGCGAGCCATGTCACTTGGACGCCATCACCGCCACGAGGCAGTAGCGGAGTAGGCGGCTGGGACATCGACGGAGGCAAACCGGGAATCCTCAAGCTGCAGCACACCGCCGGGTTCAAAGACGAGAAGGCGGTCGCGGTGCATGTCTTCGTTTCGGATCAGCCGTTAGGTCCTGCCTGGTTGATCGACATGAATGGCCTGCCTCTGCCGCAGAAGCCTGCGGATGCGAAGACGGTGGCGTTACGAAAGCTCGTGGCGATTGTCGGCATCGAGAAGGAAGCCAACGAGACGATCTTCCGCAGCAAGCTCCCCCGCGATCTTTACTCGCGACTGGACTTCAGCCTCCGAGCCATCGACCAACTGGGTCAGCCGCACGAAACCAGCGAGTCGCGGGGCTCCGACGCTGGCGACGGCCGCGTCTTCAAACTCGCCGCCGCTGACATCAAGCACTTTGAAATTCGTCTGCGGCCGATGACGCACAAAGTGACGTTCGAAAACGTGTCGCTGGTGCCTGGCGAGATGACCAAGGTCAAGGTGAAGGTCGAAGCGATTGATCCGTTGGCTCCGCAACAAATGACACACCGTGCTGGGCGCGGGGATCCCGACCGCGGCCCGACGGTACTTCTAACGGAATCGGACGAAGATGTGACCCAGGTACAGAGCGTCGTTGGAGATCTGCCGTGTCACCGAGAACGGAGGGCCTCGCCCGGACGGCCTTTCCACCGCAAACAAGGACGAACGCATCCTGTCACGGTATAGGTGGGTACGATAGTTCGCGCCATCGAGAGGAGTCTGAACCATGCCCACGCTTTCGATGCCGTCGCACACCGATTCCAAACCGACATTGCTCCAAACACGCTCCAAACCGCACTTGACCCGCTTTCCCGGAGGGACTATCTTCCGCCCCCCTCGCCGATCCCCTGCTTCATTTCTGTTATTCGAACACTCCCTCATTCCCGGCTGGCGGCTGGTCGCGGATCGACTCTGCGGCTTCCCCGGCACGCTTGCTCACGTTGCGGCTTTGGCTGCGGATTGAATTCCCACCGGACCAAGAATCATGCATCGGCTGACCGCTCGATGGCTCTGTGCAGCCTTGTGGCTTGGCGGATGGGGAGTGTTTGTCCCGCTTTCCCCGCTGGCAACCGCCGCGTTCGGGGATGAGCAATCCACGGGAATCACTGCGCCTCCCGCTGCGGAACCCGGTGTGCTCCTGTTGCGGACTGGCGCCACCATCGAGGGGCGGATTTTGAAATCCGGAGCCAATTACGAGGTGTATTTGGCGCATGGGGGACGGATGTTCGTTCCGGGTGAACAGGTCCGGCAACAGGGGGGAAACCTCAAGGAGATTTACCGCAAACTCCGCGAGAGTGTGCAGAAGGACGAGACGAGCAGCGGCCATGTCACTTTGGCACGCTGGTGCGTTACCAACCATCTGCTGAGTGACGCGCGCACCGAATTGAACGACGCCCTGTCGCTCGACGCCGGCAATTCCGAAGCCCGCAACCTGCTCCACAAGCTGGACGATCTGGCCAATCCGTCGGCAAAAGGAGAGTCAAAGTCGTCGCGTTCGTCGAAGCCAGTCGTCGTTTCCCACTCCGCCCAGTCCGACGACCAGGAATCGCTGGGGGGACTCTCACGGGAGATGGCACAGCAATTCACCCGCAAAATTCAGCCAATTCTGGTCAACAACTGCGCGGCTGCCGGATGTCACGGAGCCAATTCCGAATCCGATTTTCGATTGCAACGAGTCCTTCCGGGGAGTCTCACCAGCCGCGTCGCCACGGAGCGCAATCTGGCCAGCGTGCTGCAGCAGATTGACCCCAAGACCCCGCGGAAGAGTCCCCTGCTGACGACACCAACCGGTAACCACGGGCGACACGGCAAAGCCCCCTTCTCCGGACCGCGCGGCGCCGACCAACTGGCGGACCTCAAAGCGTGGGTACAGAGGGTTGCGAAATCCGAGGTCGTCCGTTCCAAGCGCGAGCCAACCCCGGCCCGCGGCGGCGGACGAATCGAACAGGTATCGGGAACCGCTGATCGGAATTCCGCAAGGAAGCCCAAGATCAGAACTGTTTCGGAAGCAGAACCCCAGGAGCCGGAACAAACGGTTAATCATCTCCTCCCGACCAACGATCCGTTTGGCGAATTGGAGACTCAGCCAAGTCAGCCGACCAGATCTCCTCCCCGCCGCCGCGACCCATTTGATCCGACGGATTTCAATCAGCGGTCTGCAACCCCTGCTGCACGCCGCTGAAGTGACCGCACTCCGATCGCAACTCTATTTCCTAAAACGTGTTGCGACGAATCACCTGAGGTTGCCATCAATCAGGTGCAACCCGAATCCGGGTTGAGGGGTATGATCCTGCGGCGGAGATTTGATCCGCCTGTGAGGGATTTTCGTTCCCTGCACTGATTCGAAGGTCCACCGATCGGCTTCGAACCAGCCATTGGCAGCCGCTCGGCTGACAGTGCGATCACCATTCTTGATCACCGAACTATTTGAGGAGCACGTCATGTTGCTGCGTCGAGTCGTAATTGCCCTGGCCCTGTTCGTCACCGCCCTGCTGGCCTCTGGCCAGGGGGCTGAACCCACGTTGCTGAAGTACAAGTACGCCAAGGGGGACAAGCGGTATTACAAAAATGTGCAAACCATGAAGCAGTCGCAGACGCTGAATGTCAACGGCATGGCGATCAAACAAGAGAATTCGATGAACAACGAAGCCATTCTCGCGCACGAAGTCGCGGAAATCGGCGCCGACGGCATCGCGCTGTTCAAAACCAAGGCCACTCGCCGCAAGATGACGGCGGACTTCGGCCTGGCCGGCAAGTTTGAATTTGACTCGCAATCGTCGGAGCGGGACACGAGCAGCCAATTGGGACAAAGTATGACACCGCTGCTGGAGCGGCTGACCGGATCGGAGTATCAGATCGCCGTCAATCCGCAAGGGAAAGTGACCGAAGTGAAGGGATACGCCGAGCTGGTGGCCGACTTGCTCAAAGACAATCCGTTCGGAGCCCAGTTTGGAGGCGGGGACAACAAGACCGCCGTCACGAATGAACAGGAAGCGTTCGTGATTCTCAGCGACAAACCGGTCAAGCCGGGAGACAAGTGGGAAGTTCCCGTCGATGTCGAGTTGGCGACGCTCGGCCGAGTGAAAGGGAAGCTCACCTTCAACTTTGAAGGGTTCGACAAGGTGCGCGATGTTCCGACCGTGCGGATTGGCGTGACCAACGACATGAGCATCGAGCTCAACCTCGACCAGGGAGGAACCAAGGTTTCGGGAACCATCACCACGAACAACTCCTCCGGAACCGTGCAATTCGATCCCGCGGCGGGGCGCGTCCTCCTGAGCAAGTCAACGCTGACAATGGGTGGCCAGTTGACCGTCGAGGCCGGCGGGATGACGATTCCCGTCGACAACCAGCAGGAACAGACGAACTCCTACGAACTGCTCGACAAGCTCCCGTAGTCTGATCAGCAGCAGTAGCGCTCGATCAGCCGCCCGTAGAGGCGCGTTCCTGACTCGAGTTGCTCTAATGCAATCCATTCGTCGTGCGTATGGGCCTGGGCGATGTCGCCCGGGCCCAGCACGGCTTTATTGGCGAGCTCCCCGAGCATCACCCCGTCGGTTCCATAGGCCACGGTCCGCGGGGTCTCCCGCCCGGCGATTTGCAACACTTCCTGCACAAACTGGCTCCGCGGATCGACGTACAAAGGCGGACCGCCGGAGCCCCGCCGAAATTCAATCCCGCACTTTTCCGCCGCTCGCCGGGCTCGCTCCATCAGCGACTCGGCGTCTTGACCCGGCATGGGCCGAAAGTAAACCGTGCAGACGCTCTGCGGCGGAGTGATGTTCACCGCCTTCGTATGGTCGTTGATCCCGATGTTCCAACTGACCGTCGGCGGATCAAACTCCGTGTTCCGCCACTGCGGATCGCGCTCCAATTCGTCGTGAATCTGTTTCATCTCCACCAGGAAGGGGATCATCGCCAGGTTGGCGTTGACTCCTTTGTTTGTGCTGGAATGCGCCGCGACCCCGCGCGAGGTGGCGCTGAATCCATACGTCCCCTTGTGGCCATAAACCACTTCCAGGCAGGTCGGTTCGCCGATGATCGCCTGCGCCTGGCCGGCGACCATCGCCCGATACAACTGCGAGCGGGCCGCCACCTCTTTGGCCCCGCCATAGCCAATTTCTTCATCGGACGTGCAGGTGACGTACAGCGGCCGCTTCAATCGCTCCGCCGGAAATTCCCCCGCAGCCGCCAGCATGCAGGCGACAGAGCCCTTCATGTCGCAACTGCCGCGGCCATACAGCCGCCCGTCTTTGACCGTGGGGGTAAATGGCCCATGCTCGGCAAACAGCCACGGATCGGCGGGAACCACGTCGGTATGCCCGAAATAGGCCAGCCCCCCCGACGCCGGCCAAGCCCCCTTGCGACCGACAACGCACGCCTTCCGTACCCCCCATTCGTCATCGTATTCCAGCCGCTCGGTTTCGAATCCCAGTTTGGTCAAGGCCCCCTGGGCAAAATCCGTGACCGCCACGTTGGAACTGCGACTGACGGAATCAAAGCTCACAAGTTCCTTGGCATAGTCCAGTGCGTTCATGAGTTCCTCGCTGGCGGGACGCGCGCCCGGCGCCCCAGTGCTTTCAACAGTCTACATCGTCCAAAAACCAAACAGCGGCGCGATCGGCGCGACAGTCATCCCCCGCCCCCAGCGCCTAATCCCTAACTCCCAGCCCCTCACCCCTCACCCCTCATCCTTCATCCCTCATCCTTCATCCTTTCCCGCCACCATCGGCACCGACGTCTCCGTCAGAATCTCGGCGACGACGGCGGCGGGGGTGATCTTTCGCAGGCGGCTCTCGGGCCGGACAATCAGCCGGTGCCCCAGGATCGACGGGGCCATCCGCTTCACGTCGTCGGGGAGCACGAAATCGTGTCCGCGGATCGCCGCCACCGCCTGCGCGGCACGGTACAGCGCCATTGAGGCACGGGGGCTGCCCCCCAGCGCGATATCGTCGTGCTCGCGGGTCGCCCTGACAATTTCCACGATGTAATCCCGCACCTTGGGATCCACGTACACCTCGCGAACCGCCTGCTGGCAATTCATGATTTCCTGGGCGGAGACCACCGCTTCCAGCCGATCGATCGGGTGTTGGAGGCGGAGCAGTTCCAGCATTTTCCCTTCTTCTTCCTCGCTTGGATACCCCAGCGACAATCGGATCAGGAACCGATCCAACTGCGCCTCGGGGAGGGGAAACGTCCCTTCGTGATCGACCGGGTTTTGCGTGGCGATCACCAGGAACGGCTGTTCCAGGAGGTAGGTTTGTCCATCGACCGTGACGCGGCGTTCGGCCATCGCTTCCAGCAGCGCGGCCTGCGTGCGGGGAGTGGTCCGATTGATTTCGTCCGCCAGCAGGATCTGGGTGAAGAGTGGTCCGGGACGGAATTCGAACTCGGTTGATTTGGGATTGAAAATCGATGCGCCGGTGATGTCGTTCGGGAGCAGGTCGGGAGTACACTGCACCCGTTTGAACGAGCATCCCACGCTGGCGGCCAAGGCCCGCGCCAGCATCGTTTTGGCAACCCCCGGCACGTCCTCCAGCAGGATATGCCCTTCGCACAGGTACGCCACCAGCGCCAGGACGATCTCCTGGCGTTTGCCGATCACCACCTTTTCGATATTGGCGATGATCTTCTTCGCGGTGGGGGTCACTTGCGACATTCAGGAAGTCCTTGGCCTGTAGTGGGCAGCCGGGCGTCAAAGCAATGTCCGCACAACATATCGAAACGCCCGCGGCAATTCGACTTCCAGCGGAAATTGCCATGGCAGTCGCTCCCACGGAGCCACATGCGCCAACGTAGCCACATTCGCCAGAATGTGGGTGATCGCGACTCCACCCGCATTCTGGCAAACGTGGCTACCGCCAGGATTCGCAGGCTCCCCCCAGCCATTCCCCTCCAGTCTTGCGACATCCGCCCGGTTGCGTATAATGGGGTTCGCGAATCTGGGGCGGTAGCTCAGTTGGGAGAGCGCTGCGTTCGCAATGCAGAGGTCGAGGGTTCAACTCCCTTCCGCTCCACTCATCGATATCCCATTGTTTTGCATCGCTTTACGCCGACCAAGGGAATGGGACTCTAGACTTTGTTCCACCTTCACAGCTTTGTCTGTGAAACG
>JBJXGA010000337.1:0-18153 GCA_046152955.1 Planctomycetales bacterium
AGAAAACCGCGCCGATCGAGTCCATGCGCCGAAGAACCGCAACAGCCGTGCAAGATGCGTGACATACGTCCCTCGATCTGAAGTCAGTCAACTTTCAATAATTGAAGCGAAATTCGCTGCCGGTCACCAGCGACCAGAGCGCCTGCTGCCACCCCGCGACCGCGCGATCGTCGCGCCCCCCCAGATATTCCGTCACGGCGGCGATCTCTTCGGGAAGCGGCGGACGGGAATAGACGGCGAAAAAGGCGGTTTGGACTCCCTGCGCGCGATCACTGGTCCCTTTGAGCGTCGCCACGAGGCGATCTTGCGAATCGCGCAGGTATTCCTGTTCGATCCGCTGACTGTTGCTGAACAGCAGCGCCTCGCTGACGCTGATTTGAAAATTCTCGCCAGGGATTTCGATCAGCGGGGCGAACCCGCGGGAGTGATTTTCCAGATCCCGCCGTCGGGCGATCCACTCCTCCGGTTTTGCCTGCCGCTCCGCCAATTCCAGCGGATTCCATGTGGCCACCGACAGCGACAGGGAAAACTGCATCGGCGTCAGCGGGCGGACGGCGGCGACGGCGAACAACCGCTCCACTGGCCGTTCGGTCCCCCCCTCCCAGCGGCTGGACCGTCCATACGCGCGGCTGAGCACGACTCCCCGAATGATCCGCCGGAGGTCGTAATTGTGCGCCAGCGTGTCGCGCGCCAGCCAATCCAGCAACTCCGGATGACTGGGGGGGTTCTCAGAGTGCATCTGATCCAGGGGGGTCACCAATCCGGTTCCCATCAGCCGCGCCCAGATACGATTCACGAATGCTTTGGTGAAAAAGCCGTTGGGATCAGGTTGCAGCGCCACATCGATCAACTGCGACCGGCGGCTGAAGGGGGGAGGATCGGGTGGAGTCTCTTTGTCGTTGTCCGCCTGTTGCTTCGCTTCGTCGGCCTTTTTTTGTTCGTCGGTCTTCTCAGGGACGGCCGGCTCGGCCACGACGGTGCCGGTGAGGAACATGAGGTGGGCCTGCTTCTCTTCTCCCGCTTTGGTGCGGAACTTCAGCCCCCCCTCCGGGCGTTCGGCCAGAAAGTTCTTCTTCGTCAAATAGGTGCGATTGAAGAACGACGCCATCCCAAAGTAGTGATCCTGCAACCAGTCGGCGACAAGCGGATGATCGTGGCACTTCGCGCAATTGATGCTCACGCCGAAGAAAATCTTGCTGGTGTCGTTCGTCAAATCGTCCACCGACGTGGCCCGCGCCTTGAGAAAGGCCGCCGCGTGTTTTTTCGCGGGATCGTCTTCACGAGCGAGGATCAACTCCCGAAAGAGCTGCGGCCAGGGACGGTTCTCTTGAAAGGCGGCCAGCAGCCAGTCGCGCCACTCGCCGCTCCCATTTCCTCCCAACAGCAGCGTGTCGAATTCGTTCCGCTGGTGGTAGGCAAAATCGGGGCTGGCCAGCAGGCGATCCACGAGCCGGGATTTCTTGTCCGGCTCGGTGGCGTTCAGATACGCCTGCACTTCGGCCGTCGTCGGGATTCTTCCTGCCAGATCAAGCGTCGCGCGGCGAATGAAATTGGCATCGTCGGCCGGGAGGGCCGGCGTCACTTGTTCGTGCTGCAGTCGCGATTCGACGTAGTGGTCGACCACCTCTTCCACCGGCCGGTCGGGGGGGAGCAGATCGTCTCCCACCGCCACCGTCGCGAAGGACAGCCAACTCAGGCCGAACACAATCCAAACGCACCGCGCTCGCATGCCGCTCTCTGGAAAGGAAGTGTTTCGGGAAGGAACAATCGGCTGGTCATCGTGGGAGGGGCTGGCCTCAAGCGACATGCCGAATGGAGCATGTTGTTCCCATCGGCAGACGCATAAGCAAGCATCAATACTTTAGGGGCATTTGGAATCGGAGTCAAACGCAAAGGGTCGCATCAGCAACCTGCGCCGAGCCTGTGGTTGCCCTCTATTGCGGCTCAAGCCATAATCCTATGGTATCTGCCGATTTTGATGGATTGTTCAGATCGGTCGATTCTCCCTTGGCTGCCTGGCACACGAACGCCTTTCGATCAATGACCTCACAGCGACCGCAGCTTGCGATCCTCGTTCTGATGACGGCGGTCGGCGCTCACGCCGCCGAGCCAGAAGAGGGTGCGCTCGATCGGGACTTCACCTCGCTGGTGCGCCCTTTTTTGCATACGTATTGCCTTAACTGCCACGGCGAGAAGAAACAGGATGCGAAACTCAGTCTGGCCGGGTTTGACGCGCTGGGTGATGTGATCGCGCACCATGATCTGTGGGAGACCGTGCTGCAGCGGCTTGAGGCCGAGGAAATGCCTCCAGCCAAGGCGCCCCGCCATCCCTCCCAGGACGAGCGACGGCGCGTTGTGCTTTGGATTCAGACGATGCGCGACGACGAGGCGCGGCGGAACGCCGGAGACCCTGGCCCCGTGTTGGCGCGACGGCTCAGCAATGCCGAATACGACTACACGATTCGCGATCTGACGGGAGTCGACATTCGACCAAACCGAGAGTTCCCCGTCGATCCGGCAAACTCCGCCGGGTTCGACAACTCGGGAGAATCGCTGGCAGTCTCTCCCGCCTTGGTCAAGAAATACCTGGCCGCTGCCCGATTTGTCGCCGATCACCTGGTTCTGAAGCCGGACCGCATCGTCTTCGCACCGGCGCCGGTTGTGTCCGATACCGATCGAGATCAATACTGCGTCCAGCAGATCATCGCATTCTATCAGCGTCAGCGGATCGACCTGGCGGACTATTTTTTTGTCGCCTGGCGCTACCGGCATCGAGCGGCGCTCGGCCTGCCGGAGGCCACGTTTCCCGAATTGGCCGCGTCGTTCAATGAATCCCGATCCTCCAAAAGTGGTCAGCGCGGCAAGGATTCCAAGCCCCTCGTCGCCGCTCCGCTGAGCGCCAAGTATCTGAACACCCTTTGGGCGCTCCTGACCGATCCAACGCAGGGGGCGCCGATCGCCCCTCTCAGCGAGGTGCGGGAGTTTTGGCGGAATCTGCCGAATGATCCCAGAGATGAAGAATCCGCCCGACGCGGTGGCGTGGAACTGCGCGACCTGGTCCAACGGCGGCGCGCCGAACTCTCCGTCCCGGTTCCCAAATTGCACGTCGATGGAATCTCCGACGGAAGCCAGCCACTTGTGCTGTGGCGCAACCGCCAACTTGCCGAGCGGCGGATGCGCTACCTGGGAGAAGTCTCCGGTCCCGAACGGGAGAGTCTGGAACGCTTCTGCCGCGTGTTTCCTGATGCCTTTTTCATCGCAGACCGTGGCCCCTATTTTGACCCCCAGGCCGCTGGTCAGGGGCGGCTTCTCACCGCGGGCTTTCATCTGATGCAAGGCTACTTCCGCGACGACGCCCCCTTGCGCGAGTTGATCCTGGAAGAAGAGGGACAACGCGCGCTCGATCGCTTGTGGGATGAATTGAACTTCGTCACTGGCGTTCCGATGCGGCAGTACAAGGACTTCATTTTCTTCGAACGCGCCGAGCCACCCCGGTTCATGCAGGAAGCGAAATTCGACTTTGCCCGTTCGGAGGACAAAGACGCCATTTCTCCCCAGCGGATGCAGCAGTTGCAAGAGCTGTACGTGGCCAAGGCCCGCCAGATCGGCGCGAGCGACCAGGCGCTGGAAGCGATGCAAACGTACTTCGAGGAATTCTCCGCTGAAATCCGCCGGGTGGAACGCGCCCGGCTGGCGGCGGAGCCCCGTCACCTGGAGGGGCTGGTGGAGTTCGCCCGCCGCGCGTTTCGTCGACCGCTGACCGACCAGGAGCGCGACGATCTGCTGGCTGGCTATCGCCGGTTGCGCGAGGCCGAGGAGCTGGGACACGAAGAAGCGCTCCGCGACAGCCTGGCGGGGGTGCTGATGTCGCCGCACTTTCTGTTTCTGGCCCATCCCGCGGTCTCCGGTCCCACCGCCGTTCCGCTGTCCGACATCCAGCTCGCCAGCCGCCTGAGCTATTTCCTCTGGTCGAGCCTCCCGGACGACGAGTTGTTGCGGCATGCCGCAGCGGGAGACTTGCATCAACCCGAAGTGTTGACGGCACAAGCGCGACGGATGCTTCGCGACGAACGGATCCGTGCGTTGGCTGCCGAGTTCGCGGGGAACTGGCTCGACGTCCGCCGCTTCGAGGAACACAACGCCGTCGATCGGGAGCGATTTCCGGAGTTCACCGCGGAACTGCGGCAGGCGATGTGGGAAGAACCGCTGCGATTTTTTATGGACGTTGCCGCAGAGAATCGGTCGGTCCTGGATTTTCTCTACGCTCGCCACACGTTCGTCAATCCGCTGCTGGCGAAGCACTATGGCATCCCCTATCCCGAAGATTCTGTGGACGAGTGGATTCGCGTGAACGATGCCGAACCGTTCGGACGGGGAGGGCTCCTGCCGATGTCGGTCTTCCTGACGAAGAACGCGCCGGGACTGCGGACCAGTCCAGTGAAGCGCGGCTACTGGGTCGTGCGGCGGCTCTTGGGGGAACAGATTCCTCCCCCGCCGCCGGAGGTTCCTGAGCTCCCCAAGGACGAGGCACAACTGGGAGCGCTCTCTCTCCCGCAGCTTCTGGCTCGGCACCGGGAGCACCCCAACTGCGCGGGATGCCATGTGCGGTTTGACGCTGTTGGGCTGGCGTTCGAGGGGTATGGTCCGATTGGCGAACGCCGCGAACTGGATCTGGGGGGGCGCCCCGTGGAGAACACCTCCCAGTTCCCGGATGGGAGCACCCGGACTGGCTTGGCGGGCCTGCAGCATTACCTGCGCGACCAGCGACAGGAAGACTTTCTCCGCACCCTGTGCAGCAAACTCTTGGCCTACGCGCTCGGCCGGACGTTGCAACTCTCGGACAGGAGCACTCTGGAACAAATCCGCGCCCGGCTGAGCGCCAACGAGTATCGTTTCGAAACATTGATCGAATCCATCATCACCAGTCCACAATTCTTGAACCGCCGCTCGGGGGAATGAATGCCTCTGATCGCGGTCGACGTGACTCCACAGACCCGACTTTGTTGCAAAGTCAAAATCATGAACGCTGATCTTCTCAAGACCACGATTGCACGCAGATGAGGTGTGGGCCAAAGCGGCTCCGCCTCGGCACCCACCAGGAATCGTTCCATGTCGAACCGCCATCACTCCATCGACCGCCGCACCGTACTGAAGGGGGTTGGCGTCGCCATGTCGCTCCCCTGGTTGGAGTCGCTGCCGGTGTGGGGCGATCAGCCTGCGACGGACCAAGAGCCAGCGGCGTTTCCACGCCGGTTTGCCGCCTTGTTCATGGGAAACGGCATCAGCCCCAACAACTGGTGGGCGCGGGGGGCGGGCGCCGAAATGGAACTGAGCAAAACTCTGGAGCCTTTGTCGCCGCTGAAAACCAAACTCAACGTCGTGTCGGGACTCTTCAACAAACACGCCACTGGGGTCGGCATCCACCCCGGCCAGACCGGAAACATCCTCTCCGGCGCCCCCTTGCAGAAAGGCGCGGTCCTCCGGGGCGGTGTCAGCATGGATCAGGCACTCGCCGCCCATCTTGGCGACGAGACCCCTGTACCCAGCCTCGTGCTGGGGTGCGAGCAGCCGATCACCGGCTATCACGAGACCAACTTTTCGATGGCCTACAGTTCGCACATTTCCTGGCACGACGCGGCCTCGCCCGTGCCGATGGAGGTCTATCCGTCGCTCGCGTTCGACAGCCTGTTTGACAACCAGGGAAGTCGCCGCACGCAGAGCATTCTTGACCGCGTTCAGGAGCACGCCTCGCATCTCAGTCGCCAGGTGAGCCGCGCCGATCGGACCCGTCTCGACGAGTACCTCGCCAGCGTCCGCGAAGTCGAAAAGCAGATCGACCGGACGCGAAACGCCAAAGCCCGCGCCGATCAGCAGGCACGTGACCGCAACCGCCCGGCGATGACGATGCCCCGCCCGGAGAACGGCCTCCCCGAGGACATCCGCGAGCCCATGCGGCTGATGACCGACATCATTGCCCTGGCGTTTCAGACCGACAAAACCAGAGTCGCGACACTTCTCCTGTGCCGCGACCTGTCGGGGTTGTTCTATCCCTTTCTCGACGTGCGGCTGGCCCACCATCCCGCCTCGCACGACGATCAGTCCGACGCCTACGAGCGCGTCTCAAGGTACTATGTCAGTCAGTTCGCCCATTTGGCAAGCCGGCTGGAGGAGATGCCGGAGGGAGAAGGAACGGTCCTCGACCACTCCTGCCTGATGTTCGTGTCGAACCTGTGGTCCGGGAGCCAACATGACTCGACCAAAGTTCCGCTGCTCCTGGCGGGGGGGCTGGGAGGGACTCTCGAAACCGGCCGCGTGCTCGACTACAGCGACCAGGGAGACGACCGTCGCAAGCTGTGCAGTTTGTACCTGTCGCTCATGGAACGGATGGGAGTGCGGCAAAATCGGTTCGGGGACGCCGAGGCGTCACTGGCGGGGTTGTGACTCTTCCTGGTTCAAGGGGCCACGCTCCCCCGGCGATTCTCACTTCCTGCCTCAATTCTTGTCGCCATCAGCAGGACGCCCCCTCTTTGGAAGGGGGTGGGACTTCAGCCCCTCCTTGTGGCTTATTTATCCCCCTTCGCGGATTCGGTGTCGCCCTGATCACGAAGGAATGGCGCAAGGTTGACATGTCCGCTGTGGACCGCCCAATCGAACGGCGTACCGTCATAGATGCTGTCCCGGACATCCCGTCGCGCACCCCGTGCTACCAGCAACTGTACCACATCCGAATGATTGGACAGCACCGCTTGATGCAAAGGGGTCGAATGGGGATGGAATCCCGGCGGGTTGAATCGATTGGGGTCTTCACCTGCATCGAGCAGTAACCGCACCAGAGCGGTGTGGCCGTGTTGCGCGGCCAGCGCCATGGCGATGTGCCGACTTCGGCCGTCGGCGGCTGCGAGCAGCCGCTCCGCGACCTCAAGTTGCCCCAGTCCCGCGGCTGCCTCCAGACTGATCAACGGTGCTGCGCGCCGCGCCAACATTTGCGCTGTGTCATGATATCCAAAGGCCAGGGCCATCAAGAGGGGGGATGTCCCGGCCTGATCCGCACCGTCCAGCGCGGCGCCATAATCAACTAGTGACTCCGCGAGCGCGGTTTGCAGCCCGGCTTCCGCCGGATGACAACTTGACACCAGCAGATTCAGCGTCGTGCATTTCTGATCATACATGTCCGCCAAGGCGTCGACGTCGGCCCCGGCCTCCAGAAGTAATTTGACGATTGCGACCGCCGTCCGGGGAGTCTTCTGTCGCCCCGTTTCGACGCCGTTGGCGCTGACATAGTGCAGCAGAGTTGCCCGGTGGCGCCGCATCGAGCGCGCGCGGCTCAGTTTCGGATCTGCCCGCAACATCGACTTCAGGAGTGCAACATCACCCGCCACAACCGCCTCCACCGCGGTCTCGAAGCGTTCCACAGGTCCCTCCTGGCTGACGATCTCGACAAATTCCGCGAGACTGATCCAGGAATCAAACCCATAATCTCGCGCGACGACCGATTGGGCATCCGCGATCGTGAGCGATTCCTGACCGAACTCGGTTTGGGAACGATTGCGAAAACGAGGATGCATCAACTTCAACCGCCACCGGGCCGCTTCGTCGGCTGATTGCAGCGCCTTGAACAGGAGGTCGGCCTGTCGCTGGTAGTCTGCCAGGGAAGCGCGATACGGAAGCGGATCGCCGCCGTTCATAGACGTTTGACCTTTCGCCGGTACACCGTCTCCACCGCCTTGGCTTCGATCCCCTGCGGGGCGATGTTGTAGGCGGTGATCGTCAGGTGGTCTTCGTCCACCAACTGGTACACGGTTCGCCAGCCCCAGCGCGGCTGGTCCTCCCCCACGTCGTACTCGCCGCGCAGGTCAAAGCCGCGGTCAGAGGCGCTCCCGTGCGAGACCAGGATCGCGTAGTTCATGTGAAAATCATCCACCCACGAGGATTGATAACCATTTGTAACGGCGTTCTGCACCAGCAGCTCTTCCCCCTGTCGCGGCTTGCCCTGCATGGCGCCGGTGTAAGTATGCCGCAGAATGCGCCCTCCGAACACCGCCTCAATCTTGCCGGCCACCGGGGACTCGTCGGCCAGTTGGCCCGGTTCAAACCACGTGCGGCAATTCCCCTCCCACTCCCCGACCAACTTCTCCCAGGACAATTTCCCCTCGCCGCCGGAACTCGGCTTGCGCCAGACCACCAGCGTGGCGGCCGAGCCCGGCGCGCTCAAGAAATCGCCGGGTCGATCGTGGCCGGGCATGGTGTAGCACATCGTCATCTCGCCATCGTCGAGCCGATAAATCCCCAGCCCGTCTTTCCCTCTGTTCTCCCCTTCCGTTCCCAGCATGTTGATCCGCCGGGGACTGGCCTGCGTATCCAGCGTGCAGGTACTGTCGAACAGCACTTGATCACCCAGGGTCGTCTTGTAACCCCCCTGTGGCGTCATCGTCAGCCGCAGCTTGTTCACGACCGCCTCGTCCAGCCGTTTGCCATCATTGATCGCAGCCAAGCACTCCCACTCGCCGGCGAGTTCGTTCATCGCTTGTTTCTCCTGGGATTAGGTTGACGTTGTGGACAATCAGGATTAGCAGCTCAGTCGCAGCACGTTTTTGAAACATGGTGAGACCTCACGCCGATGGCGAACCCAAGGTGTGTCGTGTAGATTGCCGCAATGGGCGAATTTCAGACGCTTTGAGTGATTTGCTCATCCTCGGACTGTCCGACGGAAGCCAGGTGCGCAAACCCTGAACCCGCGTGACGCTGCTATCGAAATGCCCCTGCATCCGCTCGGCATGCTGGCCTGAATAGAATATGCTCTCTTGTTTGGGCTCGCTAGCAAAGGGCTTTTGACAATGCATAATCCCGCTGAATACGTCGTGAGCCCGGAGTCCACCTCCGGCTCGGCAATCGGCCAGGACATTGCCGAGAGAGTTTACGATCTCGTCTGGCGACTCGACTTCACGGCCCCGGGTTTCGCCGTCATCGACATCAGCCCTGGAATGGACTCGCACAGCCTGCGGTCGTTGATGGTGGTCCTCAAGCAGCGTTTCAGCGAAATCGCCGTTCGCCGTGGCAGGCTGCCATTCGTCTACCGCTCCATGGGTCGCTTCGACCAGCAGGAGACAACGAAGTTCCATCTGGACGGCGCGCCGGAGCAATCTCTGCTCATGCTGGGCTACGAGCCGTCGAAAGTCCGCAGTCGGCTGTTCCTGGCCGACAATGCCCGTGCCGCATTCGATCTGGGGATCACGCCGGAACAGTTCTTGAAGGACTGGAATCCGATGTACAAAAAGGGGGAAGAATTCCTGGCTCCCTACGTGACCGAGGTGCCGCAGCCGGATGAGGGGCACTCTCGGATTCTGCTCATCAACAACAGCTCGATGGCTTTTACAGAGGCCCGATCCAACCCGCTGGGGGTCATGCACAAAGCGATCATCGAGTCCCCCGACAGCACCCAGCGACGAATCGTGAACTCAACGATGCTGGTCAAGGTCGGGGAGGAAGTCAGTGCCGATAAGCAGGCCGAATTCGTCGCGACCGACATGATCAGCGAGAAGTTGTAATGAGGTCATTGCCCTCGGGTATCCGCCTTCGGGCCGATGATCCTCACGGTAACGTTCGGTCGGAGAATGAGACGGAAACGGAGTCCGCGATTCTCGTCGGCATCGTCAGTCTCAGTCGGATGACAAGCCGACCAACTGGTGTTGTCCAAAGCGAGAGTGAAGAGCCAGTGCTCACTGCGAAATTCGACCGGGGATCGCAAAACGTTCAAAATCCCCAGGCTGTGACAACCCGTACCGGAATTCACAGCCTGGGGATTGCATCGAGTGGAGCGGAAGGGAGTTGAACCCTCGACCTTTGCATTGCGAACGCAAGGGCTTGGCGTTGTAAGTGTTACGGAGCAAGAACTTACGGCGACGCTGCCGGGCGTTTGCACCCCGGTTTGCACCAGCGACGCCGAAAACGTGCATGGCGACCGGCTCGACCCGAAGAGCGACGGGTTGCAGGCGTTGGCCGCGGCCCTGGTCGGATTGTCGCCAGCCGAGCGGGCGAAACTGGCCGCCCTGCTGATCGCTGGGGACGGGAACCCTCCGAGGGGTTAAGGGGTGACGTGCACCGCGGCCGGGGCGGTCGATTCGGCGACGGTTCAACAGGGGGAAGCACGGCGCGGGCGGCCGGGGCGGCGATTGGTCAGGCGGTGGCGGCGGAGCCAGTTGTCGGGTAAGCTCGATTGTATGAGCGACGGCGATCCCGCCGTTTCCCGCTGGTGAGCGAACAATGAACCGCCCGCGCTTGTTTCTCTCGGCTGTCACCAGCGAGTTGTGCACCTCCCGCGAGGCGGTTGCGGCGACACTCGCCGTCTTGGGCTATGACGTTGTCGTCGAAGATCAATTCCCGACTGGCTACGGCGAGTTGTGGCAGTGGTTGCGTGAGCAGATTGATTCCTGCGAGGGACTGGTGCAACTTGTCGGCAAAGCGTATGGAACCGAACGTCCTCAATCCGACCCCGATCATGGCCGAGTTTCCTACACGCAAGCTGAGTTCGATTACGCGCGGAGCAAGGGCAAAAGGACTTGGGTGTTCATCGTCGGCGACGGGTGCACGCGCGACATGCCGTTGGGCCAACTCGACCTGCCGGGCGAGCCCAGCCATCCCGACCCGGCCGGCTATCAGGCGGAGCGCCGGAAGTTGCAGGAGGCTTACGTCGCCCGCATCCGCCAGCAAAACCACCTCTGGCACGACGTGGGCAATGACCTACAATTGCAGAATGTCGTACTGCGGCTGCGCGATGACTTGAAAGAATTGCGGGAGGGCTTTGAGAAGCAACACCGCGATTTGCTCTCGAAAGTTGATCGCGTACGGGAGTCGATCGAACGAGTTGAATCGGCTGCGCTACAGGCAGCGGTGGTCACGATCGCACGGATTCGAGCCCATTTGCAACAAACGGCCGAAGAGACGCACCAACGCGAACTTGGCGCAGCCGAAGCGGTTGCCGACTGGAAGAAGCGCCAGCAATTGCGGGACGCGGCGACGGTCGCACATCATGGCCGACTGGCCCGTATCGACGAATTAGCCACCTCATTCGACGAAATCGAGGGGCGCGGCACAACCACCACGGTGTTTCACGAAATGACGCGCATCCTGGCCGAACAGGGGGTCGATGAAGCCGTTGCCTACGTGGAGTCGCAGCGATCGTCGATTCTGGACGCGGTCAAGGCGCGGGCCTCGGCCGCCCACCAACGAAACCGGGCCGACCTGACCCCGCTCCTGAAGTCGGCGGGTCTGTACGGTGCCCGAGGAGACACCGACGATGCACATCGCCTGTATCGGGATATCCTGAGCGCAGAACCCGACTGGCCCGATGCGCTGCATGAAACATTCTGGTTCCATGCCGACCAGGGGGATATCGCGCAAATTCGCAACACACTCGGGGCCGCCCGCAGCGAATACGACGAAGCCGACCGCTTGGCGAAACGGCTGACCACCATCGACCCCGGCAACACTGAGTGGCAGCGGGATCTGTCGGTCTCGCACAACAAGCTCGGCAACCTGGCCCAAGCGCAGGGGGATCTCGCCGCCGCCGCCCGGTACTACGGCGACGGGCTGGAGATTGCCAAGACGCTGGCGGCGAAAGACCCCGGTAACACCGAGTGGCAGCGGGACCTGGCGATCTCGTACGAAAAGCTCGGCAACCTGGCCCAAGCGCAGGGGGACCTCGCCGCCGCCGCCCGGTACTACGGCGAAGATCTTGAAATCACCAAGACGCCGGCGGCGAAAGACCCCGGCAACGCCGAGTGGCAGCGGGACCTGTCGATCTCGTACGAAAAGCTCGGCAATCTGGCCCAAGCGCGTGGGGACCTCGACGCCGCCGCCCGGTACTACGGCGACGGGCTGGACATTCGCCAGACGCTGGCGGAGAAAGACCTCGGCAACACCAAGTGGCAGCGGGACCTGTCGATCTCGTACGAAAACCTCGGCAACCTGGCCCAAGCGCAGGGGGACCTCGAAGCCGCCGCCCGGTACTACGGCGAAGGTCTTGAAATCACCAAGACGCTGGCGGCGAAAGACCCCGGCAACGCCGAGTGGCAGCGCGACCTGTTGGTGTCGTTCTACAGGCTCTCGGGTCTGGCGACACAACAGCAGCAGCCGGACGAGGCGCTCGTCAACGCCAAAGCCGCTTTGGAGATTGCCGAAGAACTCGTGCGGCTGCACCCGACCAATGCGACTTTTCAGCGAGACATAAAGATCGTGCGATCGTTGATTGACAAGTTGCAGCAGAAACCGCCCCCCGGCGGACCGTGACGCCGGCGACTGCCGACGGATGGCCCGACTGCGGGGGAACCGCCGCGGACCCGCATGGAAATTGGCGAATTCGGTAGAATCTCCAAGGGGGTTCTGGGGACTGGTGCGCCGCGCCCGGGGGGGCGGACCATTTTTCTGGGGTGTTCTCAACGCAAACCGCGTGACAATCGCGCACACATTTTGGCACAAAAAACGATAGGGCGGTTCGACATGGGACGGCAGCCGACACCGACCGCGGTTCTGAAACTGAGGGGGACCTATCGAGCCGACAGGCGACCGGAGGAGCCGCAGATTGAGATGGGGCAACCGACCTGCCCGGCGTGGCTCGACGGCGACGCGCAGAGGATGTGGGGTGAACTGGTGCCGATGCTCGACGCTGCCGGGATTCTGACCCGTATCGGCGCGAACGCATTTGCCCGCTACTGCCACTACTGGAGTCGCTGGCGACGCGCCGAAGGGGTCATTCGGGACCAGGGAGAGATAGTCACCATATCGCCTGACGATTCGGTAACGGACGGTTACCTTTCGCCACCTCAAGGCGCGGCACACCGAAGCGAAAGACCTCGAACTGCAATTCGACCGCCCGCTGCAACGGTTCACGCCGTTGGACTCAACCGAGACCGCCCGACCCCGCGGCAAGGGGAAACTGCAAGCCGCGTTGCAGGCGGCTTGGAACACGACTCCCGCCGCGGCTGCCGACGATGACGACGCCGAGGGGGACCAGCCATGAACCCCGGAAACACTCCACCAATACTCACCGGTTGCGACGTGCTGCCGTCGATGGGTTCGCACGGCAACCGGCCGCCGAACCGCCAGACCGCGACCGAACGCCGCCGAGGCCAACGACCGACCGCGGGCCGGTTTCAGGAAATCAATGCCTTTGTCGATGCCACGCTGCGTGAGCTAGCCCGGGCGGAAATCGCGGTCTGGCTCATTCTCTGGCGCGACACCAAAGCCGATGGTCTGGCCCGCACGTCGCAAGCCGACCTGGCTCGCCGCGGGGGGTTCAGCGAACGGACCGCGGGCCGCGCTGTGAACAGTCTGCGAAAGGCAGGATTGCTGACTGTCGTTTGCCGTGGCGGTGTGCGCCGAGGACCATCCACCTACCGTCTGCATCCGCACAGCAGGGTCGCCCCGCCGGACGACGCAACATGGAGCGCACACTCGCCGAGTCAACGGCATTTTGGTTAAAATGGCCCCGACACCCTACAGTTTCTCTGATATCCAATTGCACGCATGCCCACAATTCAATGAAAGCCGACAATCTCCGGATTTCGAAGGTCTTCAGCAGCGGCGGCGATATTCATTACGTACTGCCGCACTTTCAGCGCGAATTCACATGGGATAAGCACGAATGGAAAACCCTTTGGGATGATGCGTTGGCCGTCTACGGCGAAATGCCGCAGACAGAGTCCGAGAATGTTCAATCCGACAATGTCGAGCATTTTCTCGGGTCGATTGTGGTTATCCATGATGGAATGAGGAGCGGAACGGTTGCCGCATTTAAGCTCGTTGACGGCCAGCAGAGGCTCACCTCGATATCGCTGCTACTAAAGGCGCTCGCCACGACGATTGACCCCACTCATTCGGCATTGGCGAAAAAGATTGATCGGCTTCTCGTAAACGACAGCGAGGACGGTCACTTGTTTTTCAAAATCCTTCCCACCGTAAAATACGGCGATAGGGCGTCGTATTGTGCAATTATCCGAGGCGATACCGTGCCGCAGAATGAATCAAAAATCCCTGCGGCCTTCGCGTACTTTTGCACCGTCATCGCAAATGCACTTGCGCAAGAAAGCATTATCCCCGATCGTTTTCTTCAAGTCGTGATAAACGCGTTCCAAGTCGTCTTTGTTGAACTTGATCAAAAGGAAAGCCCTTACCGAATATTCGAAAGCCTCAACGCTAAGGGAAAACCATTGACGCAGGCCGATCTGGTCCGAAACTACGTGGCTATGAAGTTGCCAGCGGTGCGCCAAGAAAAGGTGTTTACGGACTCCTGGCGTCGTGCGGAAGACCTTCTTCAGGAGACCCGCAAAGTTGGTCGTTTGCCTGAGCTAACTGCATTCTTGCGCCACTACCTCGCGATGCGAACGGGTATTCTCTGCGACGAGAACCATGTCTATGCCCGATTCCGAGACCGTGCCGAAAAAGAGTTCGCCGACACTTCCGCGTTCGAGGAAGAGCTTAGGACAATCGCACGCTTTGCAAGCCATTATGACAAGTTGCTTCGACCAGACAGTATTGGCGACGAAGAATTGTCGCAGAGACTACAACGGCTGAACTCCCTGGAAATTGCCACTGGCTATCCATTTCTACTAAAGGTGCTCGATTTGTATGACAGCGGAGTGATTGCAAAGTCCCAGTTTGCAGATGTGCTCTGCACACTTGAAAACTACATGGTGCGTCGCTACATCGTGGGGAGTCGCAGAATTTCCTGAACCGAATGTTCTCTGCTCTTTGGTCGAGCATCGACGTTGCGCATCTCGACGGCTCTCTGTGCGCCGCGCTCGCAACGCGTAACTATCCCTCTAATAGCAAGATACTGAAGGGACTGTATACCCGCAAAATGTATGGTCCGAATGAATCACTGCGGCGACGCACTACACTGGTACTTGAGACAATCAATAGACGACTTTCTCAAGGAACTGGTGGGTACACCGTGCTGGATTCCATGCCGACGATTGAGCATGTGATGCCGCAGACGGTAAGTAGCGAATGGATAGCAGACCTTGGGGTAATGTGGGAGCAGGTGCACCAAGAGTATCTTCATACTCTCGGAAATCTGACTTTGGTGACTGCGGAATGGAATTCGGGGCTGTCGAATGCACCGTTTACAGAGAAGACTAAGCAGCTTTCTCAAAATTCACTGCGACTTAACAGTTCGTACTTTTCTCCAAAGTTGACCCGATGGGGGCGAGTAGAGATTCGTGAGCGAGCAGAATCCCTTGGTGGCGTAATCCTGGAGACTTGGCCATCTTTTTTGCCAGCAGATGTGGGCGACGAGTCTGGCGACAATGCCTTGATAAAGGACGCGTATTTAGAGTTCCATTTTGAGTCACTCGAACGAGTGGCAAGGCACTTGAACGTGCCATTTCATAGGCGCAGCCAATCGCGATACGAGTCGGTAGACGGCAAGCATCGACTGGTGGGTTTATGCTCAAAGGTGCATTCGCGACGCGATGCGAAGTGATTCTGGTACGGTTTCAAGCCGGCACAACGAGAGTTTTTGGAGCAACCGGGAGTTTCTTGGGTCGCGTTTGAATGCGAAAGTCCGGAAAAGATCGTGTTGTTCAGATTTGACGACTTTCTGTCTTTGCTCAGTGGAATGCAAGAGACCGAGGGACACCACTGGCACGTCGAGTTGATTGAGAGAGATGGTAGTATCGAACTACTTCTTCCTCGAATTGGCCACCGCAAAGACGTAACGAACTACTTGCTGGCGTAGGCCTGAAGGAAATGAGCTGGCTTTTTCGACCGGAGGCCGGTGTCCGGTAATTACCGGACATTTGGCGTCATTTCCTGCGGACACTGGTGTCCTACATCCCATAAGGGACCATAACCGCGGTCCCCCTTCGATCTTCGATCAGGGGGCCGCAAAAAGATTTAAGCGGAGATTGCACCTCCGAAAGCGGGTCGGTCGCGACAGTTGTCAAAAGTGAAATCGTCTTGTTTAACGAAAAGGACGCTCAAATGGCTGGTGACGCTGAAGCTGCAAAAAGTGCGCTCGATAAAATGAGCGTGATTCCCGATGTGTTTTACGACGTGATCGCACGAATTACACCAGGCTGTGCACTCTTGACCGGTGTGATGTGGGGCACAGACACGATGCGACACCTTCTCGGCGACAAATCGAGCATTGCGGCATTTGCGTTATTCCTTGGTGCTGGATACGTCGTTGGTATGGCATTGACCACATTGAGTCTGGTCTGGGACGGGGCCTGGTGGTTGTGTCACAAAGGCATGCGACTACTTAAGGGGCGCAATCCGAAAGACCGCGATGATGTTTTTAACGATCCAATGTCGTTGACCAAGCGAGTGATTGATGTTTCCCGCGGGGATCCCGTGCTGGGTTCCGTCTTGTTTAAGTCATTTGCTGAAGTCACGCTTTTCGAAAACTTGCTGTCAGCATCCATCTTGTATTGGGCGAAGTTTCATCCGCACGCCGATTGGGGGATTTGTGGGGTTATGGGGTTGCTTCTGATCGGGATGATTTATCGGATGAGCGCTTTCGTTACGCGGGTCCGATGGGCGGAGGACATTGCAGCACCGGAACGGCAGCGTGCGGCAGCGATTGCCGCACAGCAGCTAAGGGATCGGCGTTTTTGACTCCTGCGTTTAATTGTATAATACTTATCACATGTCGCCCGCCAACCAGCCGTTCACCGACGCACTCCGCCGCGCCATTTCTGAAAGCTGCTCGGCTTACAAGGCGCTCGAACGGGAAACCGGCGTCAAGCGACAATCCATCATGCGTTTCATGCGGGGGGAACAATCCCTCCGGCTCGACATGGCCGACAAGCTGGCCGCGTAATCCCGGCTCGGACTGGGGCCGACCAAGGGCACGACACGAAAGGCGAAATGAAGCATGGGAACCGTCTACCGCAAGACCGTCACGAAGCCGCTCCCCGCTGGAGCCGAACTGTTCACCCGCAAAGGGCAACGCTACGCCCGCTGGAAAAACGCCGAAGCCGCCAAGCAACTGGCAAAACGGACGCTGACCAACCTCTACAACGAGCGCCCGACGTGGCTCGACCTGGCTCACCGGAAACTCGACGAAGCGGTTTTCGCCGCCTACGGCTGGCCGCCCGACTTGACCGACGACCAAATCCTCGAAAAGCTGTTCGCCTTGAATCGGGAACGGGCCGCCGCCGAGAATGAATAGCCGCCAATCTTCGTTCGCTATCGCCAGCGCCGGACAACCCAGTGGTGTGCGCCGCCGCGACCAAGGGGCGTTTTGCGGCAGTCTGGAACAGCGAAACTGGCGAGGTCTCCCGCGGCCGAAGCGGAAGGAGGGACGGTCAATTCCCGTACCGCATTCAACCTGAGCATCACGCTGGAGCAGTACTTGACGGCAACAGTGAGTTCGGTATCCGTTCGAGTTCACCTATCTCACCGTCAAATGTCGCAGTAAAAAAGTCCAAGCAACCACCGTGTCCCAGAATGACGACTCCATCGCTGGCCGATCCGAAGTCTACAAATCCCACTGGCGTTTTCCAGACAATGAACTCCTCGTCGGATTCGATCCGGAGCTCGGCGTCACCATATTGGATTTTCAATCGATCGCCGGTAATACCAGAAGCCTCACTGGTCATCTGAGGATCGAGGTCTATTCCAAGGGCCTCTGCGATCGACAGTGGAAAAAGCGTTTCATCCGCGCCGGAATCAACCAGAGCATCCCATCGGGCATCCGCCTTCGGGCCGACGATCCTCACGGTAATGATCGGTCTGAGAATGAGACGGAAGTCGTTTGTGCCGGGAAATACGCCTACGTACTCCCGATACGCGAATTTCATCGCATCCCCACGAAACGAACATCTGCGCGAGGGACTTTTTCAAAGACCGGATCGTCGATCCTTTTTTCTCGCACTGTCTGCCAGAGCTGTGGCAGTGTTTCGGCGTGCGCCACGACGCGCGTGTGCTCTGCATTCCAGGCAATCCATTTTCCGGCCAGTTCGACCGGAACGGCCGTCGGAGAAATGGAGTCGGAAATTCTTGTCGGCAATGTCAGCCTCCTTCCGATGGCAATCTTGGCAACTGGCGTTGCCCAAAGCGAGAGCGAAGAGCAATTCCGCACTGCGAAAATCGTTCGGGGATCGCAGAATGTTCAAAATCCCCAGGCGCTGCAACCCGTTACGGGTTGCAGCG
>JBJXGA010000339.1:0-26024 GCA_046152955.1 Planctomycetales bacterium
CGGCGCCCGATGGGATTGTGCTAGCCCAATGACGGATGGTAGGGGCCGTCTACTCCGTGCGATGTGACTGTCGGTTTTGTTTGTGACAGACACGACGCGCGTCGTAATCGGTTGGGCCGGTTTTCGCAAGAGAATTGACCCACCCAACGGATGAATACTGACCGACCCATCCACGGTTTGAACGGCCGACGACCCAAAAATCCCAAGGGAAGGAGACGCTGCTTTATGAAATGGACCAAGCTGTATGGTGCGGTGGTGGCCATGCTCGGCATGGTGGGAACGGCGAATGCCGGTTCCATCCTGTTGACCAGCCACACCTGCGGTGGCGCTGAGAAGAGCTGCGGCTGTGCCCCGTCTTGTCAGCCCCAATGCTGCCGGCCGGTAATTTGCCGTCCGACATGCCCGAAAGTGTGCACGTATCAACGCTCCTGCTGCAAGCCCGGTTGCGGCGTGGGACCAGCCAATGGCTGCGGACCGCGTTGTGGCAACGGTGGAATGGCCTGCGGCAACAACGGCGCCTGCGGAAACGGAGGCCCTGCGGCCTGCGGCAACGGCGGTGCTGGAAACTGCGGACCGGCCAACTGCGCCGCTCCGGCGGCGTGTGATCCGGGTCATGCCACGTGCGCCGCTCCGGCGCGTGCGGCCTGCGGCCCGATCTGCGACCCCGGTCGTGCGACGTGCGCTGTTCCCGCAGCTTGCGGCCCCGCGGCCGTCAACTGCGGCCCGACGGCTCCCGCCGCGAGCTGCTGCGAAAAGAAGACCTGCTGCGCTGACCCCTGCGAAGTGGCTCACTGGATCTATGAATCGCAGACCGCGTGCTATGCCCGTTGCCGTCGCAGTGCGATCCGCAAGCTCGGCAAGTACGACTGCACCTGCAATCCCGAGATCATGTGCGCCTTCATCTACGGTCTGAACGACTGCGATGAAAAGGTTCGCAAGGAATCGGCTCGCCAGATTCGCAAGCAGACCAAGTGCCACCCCTGCTGCTGCAACGACAAGGTCGTCGCGGCTCTGACCTGTGCCCTGTCGGATTGCGACAAGGGTGTCCGGAAAGAAGCTGAGAAGGCCCTCTGCCAGTGCGGCTACGACGTGCAGGACTGCAACACCGGATGCGCTCCGGCCTGCACCGCCAGTGCGACTTGTGCGGTTCCGTCGGCTGGCGCCTGCGGCACCCACGCCGCTCCGGCGACCACCCCGGCTCCGGTCGAAGGTGGCGAAGCAGCTCCGGCTCCGGCCCCGGCTCCCGCCGCGGCGGAACCCGAAGCCTACTTCCCCTCGCGTTTGAAGAATCAGCAGACCAAATCCAAGAAGAGCAGCGGTCTGTCGAACCTCTTCGGCCTGCGTGGGTAACCAGTGAATAGGGAACCCCTTCGGATCACCTCCGACTGAGTTCGAACGACACCGACCCCCGGAAGCAATTCCGGGGGTCGGTTCATTCTTTGAGGTTGCTTTTGACACGTTTGCCGTTTGTCGATATACCTCCCCCCGCATGACGGAACAGGCAGGGGGCGGCAATCCAGGGAAGGATGGCGGCGTGACCAGCGGACAGAATGTGCTCGTGGTGGACGATACGACCGACACGGCGGAGGTGCTCCGCGCCGTCCTGGAGCCGCGCGGCGTCTCCATTGAGCACCATACGCGGGGCGCGCTCCTACCCGCGAAGCCCCCCGCGACCTGGTCGCTGGTCGTGGTGGATCAGGATTCCGCCACCCGCAGCGGCCTGACCGGCCAGGAATGGCGCGACCTGCCGCGCGTGATCATCGGCCACACCCGAACTGCATCGCCGGCCGACCAACCCCTTGCTGACCGGTCCCCCCAGCGATTTCTCCGCAAACCATTCCACTACGCCGACCTGATTCGGGAAATTGAATCGCTGATCGGACGGACGGCCGCGGACGACGCTGCTGTCGCATGATGGCTTGGACAGCCTGGCGCCGTCTTTGGCGGCGCCAACAGGTGCATACCTCCCGCCGCTGAGTCTGCCGTGCGAACACCGGTCATGCTTGACGCCGACTCGTAGACTGGATGTGGCGGTTCGGCGAGGTCGAATTCGTCGATTGCAGTGGCACGCAGTTCACCGATGCCGCAATGATCCATCTTCGAGGACTGACGGCGCTGAGGTGGTTGCACTGCGACGCTCGTCCCCCCCATCCCCGACCCTTCCCTCTCCAGGCGGGAAGGGAGAGATTGGGGATGGAGGTTAGGCCGTTCGGGCGGCGTTAGGAATTCCGGCCTGACTGCGGGCCCACCTGCGGGCCGGAGTCCGGGTGTTCCAGGCGGGCGATCGTCGCTCCTTTGGTCGTGGACTCTTTTTGTCCGTACAAGAACTCCAGTTGCAGGAGGTTTTTGGCGATCAGCGACTCGACAAACGTCGGGAGGTAGCCGGTGGGGCGCAGGTGTTTCTCATCGCGGTAGTTGTAGATGTCGGTGATGATGAGCTGTTTGGACTCCGGATCAATGCCGGAGACTTCGGCGATTTGCGTCAAGACCCGTTTGCCCCCCGGCATCCGCGTGATCTGGACGATGACGTCGATCGCCGAGGCGATTTGCCGATGGATCGAGGTCACGGGAAGCTCAACCGCCATGAGGACCAGCACTTCCAGCCGCTTGATGACTTCT
Organism: Planctomycetales bacterium; assembly: GCA_046152955.1. Classification (GTDB taxonomy): domain Bacteria; phylum Planctomycetota; class Planctomycetia; order Planctomycetales; family Planctomycetaceae; genus SIAF01. The sequence goes on from JBJXGA010000339.1 coordinate 2,620, forward strand.
TCGGCGTTGTTGGCGTGGACGGTGGTCATGGAGCCGTCGTGTCCGGTGTTCATCGCCTGGAGCATATCGATCGCTTCGCCCCCCCGGCACTCGCCGACGATGATCCGGTCGGGGCGCATCCGGAGCGCGTTGCGGACCAGATCGCGGATCGTGTAGGCGCCGGCCCCTTCGACGTTGGCCGGCTTGCTTTCCAGCGTGACGACATGATCCTGATGGAGCTGCAGTTCGGTGGTGTCCTCGATCGTGACGATCCGCTCTTTATGGGGAATGAAACTAGAGAGGACATTGAGCATGGTCGTCTTGCCGGTCCCGGTGCCGCCGCTGACGAGGATGTTCTTGCGGTCGATGACGCAGGCGCGGAGGAACATCGCCGCCGAGGGGGTCACGCTCCCCAGCTCGATCAGGTCATCCATTGTGAAGCGATGGGCGGGGAACTTGCGGATCGTGAGGCACGGCCCTTTGATCGCCAGCGGAGGAATGACGGCGTTGACGCGCGACCCGTCGGGGAGGCGGGCGTCGACCAGGGGCTGGCTCTTGTCGATCCGCCGTCCGACCTGCGCCACGATCCGCTCGATGATCGATTCGGTCACCTTATCGGAGATGAACCGCCGTCCGGAGAGTTCCAGCACCCCGTCCCGTTCGACATAGATATGGTCGCTCTTGACCACCATGATTTCATTGATCGTCGGAGCGCGGATCAGATCCTGGAGCGGACCGAAACCAAACACCGTGTCCTTGAGATCTTTTTTCAGCGTCCGCAGGATCAGGTAACGCCGCAACTCCACGTGCAGGTGCGGACGGACCAGCGGAAAAACGGCGGCAAACTGCTCTTCCACTTTTTGGATGCGGCCGCTCAGGTCCGACTCGGCGTCGAGTTCCAGGCGCTCGCGCGTAAACCCCAGCAGATTCTGCAGCTCGCTTTCCCGTTCCGCGATCAGCGTGGCGGGAATGTCGAACTCATTCCTGGCCAGAACCGTCATCCCGGCCAGCGCCGGCCCCCCCTCCAGAATCAACTGGTTGATCAGGTAGTCCCGCAGCGTCAGTCCGGTCACTTCCTCAAGCAGTGCCGAGTTTTCGGCCCCAAACAGATTCAGCTCGCGGCAGATGTCTTCGATGTTGTTTTCCAGCAGCAGAATGCTGTCGGCACTCCCCACCCGATTCGATTCCAGTTCATACAGATCGAGCCGCTCCAGCAGTTTGCGATGGATTTTCAGCTCCAGGTCGGCCATTACCGTGCGCAGGTGTCCCTCAAGCTGGGCGCGGGTGATGGCCGCGGCCTGTTCCGCCTCGAAGGTCAGCGAGTAGGGCCAGATGCGAACCGGCTGGCCGGGGGAGAATTCGATCGATTCTCCTCCCAACACTTCGGATTCGCCGACCATGCAGCCGTTGATCCCGACGTTTTCGAGGCGCAGCAGGCCGTTCACCTGCGTGACGATGGCATGCCGCTTCGACACGAGGGGACTGGCCAGGACGATCGTGTTGGCCGGGTCGCGGCCGATACGGATCGTGGGGGAGTCGACCTCGACCATCGTGCGGCGGCTGTCGTGGACTTTGTTGTACCAGACCTTCATGAGGGGGTAGGGGTTAGGCGCTAGGAGTTAGGGGCTAGGGATTTGAGAAATGCACAGTGAGGAATGCAAAGTGCAAATTGAGAAATGCAAATTGAAAAATCCTGAAGCATGTGGTTTTTGGGCTGGTGCTATTTTTTGGTGTTGGGTTGTTCGGGGGCGGGGTGGAGGAGGACTTGGACTTGTTGGAAGTTGGTGAGGCGGAGGATGTCGGAGATTTGTTGGCCGCGGGGGTCGAGTTCGCTGCCAACGATTTTGACGGCGATAGCCATGATGTTTTCCTGAGAGGCGGTCACCCCCCAGGCATTCATGACTTCTTTGCTCCCCAGGCGATTCCCCAGGGCCAGGATGCGGAAGGGGCCGAGGATTTCAGTGGCGCTCGTGGATTGCGGCACAGGGGGCGCCCCACCGGCCGGATCGGCAACCGGGGGAGCCCCTCCCAGTCGCGGCACGATGAACGACACCTGGTCCCCCGCGTTCACCAGTGGCGCGACGAACGACCGCGTGTCGACGGGAATCCACAACACCCGTTCATCGGGGGCCAGCAACCGCTTGATGTCCGTTTCCGCTGGAGTTCGCAGATGCTGCCTTAAGATGATTTCACCCTGGCTGTAGCTCTTGGTTGCGGACATCCCCACGACTGTATCCAGCTCTTCCCAAAGAAAGGCGGCTTTTTCCAGGTTCCCTACGGCGTTGCGGGGGATGGAGACTTTTTGAAACTGGTCTTTGTTGAAGCGATCGCCGGCGTTGATCCGCGTCTCGACATTGATGCCGATGAAATCGACGCGCTCCAGTTCCTGCCCCTTTTGCGCCAGGTAGATCCAATTGCAAAAGGCCCCCGCCACTCCCAGACCCAGCGCGAACAGCAAACCCGGTACACCTTTCATGGACGCCCCTCGATCCCTTCACGATGATTGAGAATTTCAGATGGATCGGAGGAAGTCGACAAGGTCAGCATTCCCGCCAGCCCTCCGGAGCCATCGCCGGTCAATTGCAACTCGACGCGGGCTTCCCCGCTGGATTGCCAAAACGTGGCGATCCACGTCGCTCCAGAGCCGCGCCATCCGTCGCGGTTTTTCCATCCCGACCTGGGGAGTTCCGTGTCGAAAAAATCCATCCATTCGCTCGGCACACCACTTCCCGAGAAACCAGTCAACCCCCCTCCCCGCTCGTCCCGCAACGACAGATTGCGATGACTGCCCGGAGGAAGCGGGAGCTCAGCAGCCTCTGCCGATCCCGCCGCACTCCCCCGCTGCGACTGAAACAGGTACACGCAGGTCGCGTGCTCCCCCACTGGCATCGTTAAGCCCCAGCATATCAGACGGAGCGCCCCGCCGTCAGCGTCGTCGATGCGGCGGACTCCCATTACGAGCCCCAGTCGATCCTCCATCGCATACACGTCCCAGACCCCCGCCTCCGAGGCGACTGGTTCGCGCCCCTGGGTCAGATCGACGAGCGCCTGTTGGGCGGAACGATCGGCGGTGAGCGGAGTCTCGGACGATTCCACCGCTGAGCGGCACAGGCGGACCAGGGCCGCGGTGGCCTCGGCGCGATCGCCCGCGACAACCTGCCTGACTACGGCCAGAGGGGCCTCGCCAAACTCCAGTGTCAGCGGAAGTCCGGGCGCGTTCCAGTCGGCCTCGGACACTGCGATCGGGAATTGGGTGTCGGGCGGTGTGGCGTGCCACCAATCGATCACTTCGCGCCCCAGAACCAGGGCGGCGATGAGGACGACACCGATGACGACCAAATCGGTCGTGCGGCTGGCAATCCGCCGCGCGAGCACGGCAAAGCTGGCGGCGGCCGGCGCGGGAGAAGAGGGGCCCGGAGGTGGCAACGCGCGGTCAGGGGCATCAATGGGGTGGGACATCAGCGCAGCGTCGCCAGAAACTGATTGAGCTGGTCGATCTTCCCCTGCAGGTCGCCGAATCCGGGTGGAGGGCCTCCCGGCTGATTGAGCAACGACTGGTACAGCGCGCGGAAGGCTTCGGCCATCGCCTGGGGGACACCCCCGCGGCCCCCCCCTCGGGGGCCTTGAACGCGGTCGATCAGCAGCCGCACCGGCCCCTCATGAATTTGAAACGCATTGTCGCTACAGCCCACCTGCAAGATGGGGTGAAAATCGGGAGGGGCGCGCCCCGCCATGTAGAACTCTTCATCCCGGTCGAGGGACAGAAAGCTGGGGCGCTGACCACTGTTCATGATGGCCAGGGCCGCCTGACGATAGCGCTCGGCCTTGGCCTGGACCTCATCAGTCGGCGGGAGCTGATAAAGCGTGGGGGTCCGCCGCGAAACGTTGGCGCCCAGGCGCGTGTCCTGGAAGCGCCACCGACTCTCGAGCAGCAGATGTTCCAAATCGAAATGCACCCCAAAGCGGTTCGCCAGAAGGGGGAGCTTGCGGTCGATCTTGGCGCGCCCGGTTTCCAGGTCGCCGGAGATATCGAACAGGTCGGTATCGACCAGCAATTGACTCCCCGGCTGCTGCGACTGGGGATCGCTGAGGACCGGCCCGCGGATCACTGCATACTGTGCGAACGGATCATTGGGAAACAGATCGGGCGGTCCCGCGGGAGTGACCGAAAGGGTCGCCTCGGCAGGCCAGGCCGGAGGTCGGGGTTCCGAGGCCCCGGAGCGCCCTCCGCGTTGCCGCCACACCGCCTGGCGGCTGACCGTCAGTCCGCGCAACTTCCATTTCACCTCAATTCCGAAATTGATGATCACTGCCAGCATGATCATCAGGAACGGGAGGGACAGGACCAGCTCCAAGGGGGCCAGACCCCGGCGGCGCGAGCGTTTTGTTGTGATTCTGCGGTGCATGGGAAACCGAGGTCGTTAATGCGTATTGATGAGCCGAACGTCGCGCGGCGTGACTCCCCCCAGCGCGGGGAGCCGGAGCGGAGTCGGTTGCGATAAGACCCCTTCGGGAGGTTGCGCCTGCAAGAGATCGACGATCCGTTCGGAGACGACGGGGGTCAATTGGACGTGCCAGTGCTGATTCCACAAATCCCAGTGGTGGGGCCAGTTTTCCGAAACAAATTGATGGGTGGGAGTCGAGCCCCCCCCCGGCGCGCCGGGGTTGACTGGATCGGGATTTGCCGGCAGCGATACATCGACTCCAAAGCCTCCACCGATGTTCGTGTCGTTGGCCCCCGGACCGGGGCTTCCCGGTCTCCCTCCCCCAGCCATAACCCGCCACATCCGCGCCTGGGGAATGAACAGCGCGATCTGGGCGAACGTCTGGCTGTCGGGATCGATCCGGTTCTTGAACACTCCCGGAAAGGTCTCCGGGAGTTTGGTCCGATACACGATCCCGACAAACGTGAAATGCCGGTCCAAATACTCGTTGATCAGCGGCTGGTTTTCCGAAGCGCGCAGGGTCTCGGGATCGTACCCCTGCTCGGTGGGGCGGATGAGGTGTGGCAGATTGGCCAGCGGATACTCCTCGTGGAGCAGGCGCTCAAGCTGGGCGCAGGTCAGCGTCCGCCACAGATTGATGAATTGCGACATCTTCGCTTCGCGTGTGAAGAACCGCAGACGGTCGGCGGTCCATTGTTCCAGGTAGTTCTTGCTCGTCTGTTCGCGGATCGCCAGCGCCTGGGCCAGAAAGGCGTCGTTGTTGGGAACCGATCGGGCGTCCTTCCCTTCGAGCGGATCGGGATGAGGGTCGGCGGTTCCCTGATTCCCTCCCGACGCCGCGCCGCCGCCCGTCGCGCCGGCGCCCTGGGCGGGTGTGGGATCATAAGCCGGGAGCGTGCGCGTCATCGGATCCTGTTCGCAGGGATATCCGACGGGATCGCCATTGGTTCGCCACAACACGGCCAGTTGCGGGGGACGAGAATTGCGATTGGCCCAGCCGGGGGGGGCGTTTGGAGCGGGCTGCGCCTGGCGGCGACGTTCGCGGCGCGTTTGACCATGCCGCCGCGCGATTTCCTGCGTCGCCTCCTGCGCCAGGTGGGGGGTGGTCTGCACGACGGCTCGGGCGAATTCCGGAATCAATCGCTCGCGCAGGACATACTCCAGGACCGGGAGCATCAGCTTGGACACCGCGGCGGACATGCTGGACCAGTCATCGACGAGTCGCTGCTCGAGCTTCGTCTTTTCAGCGATGGCGGGGCCCAGCCGCTGAAATTTGGGAAACGACGACTGTCCAAAGATGGGGGCCAGGTTGGACCAGGCTTGCAGAATGTCCGGGACGTGGCGCGCTGCGTTTTGATCGCGCGCCTCCCGCATGTAGGCGGTGAGGGCGAAGATGTCGCAGAGGAGGTGGTTGCTGTAGGCGATGGCGTTCATGCCCCGCGCCAGAACCACCCCGCCAGAGTAGGTCGCGGCGTCCGCCGCGTCCTGCATCTTCTTCTTTTCATCCAGGTGCCGGCCGACGTTGATCACCATCCCCAATAGGATCGTCAGTCCCAGGATGACGACGACCGAAACGACGCTGATGGCGCCCCGCTCGTCGCCGTGCAGGCGGCGGGCAAAGCCGCTCAGGGACGGCGCCCAACGCCTTTCCCGCGCGCGGTTCCGTTCAGTTGATGGTTTCGGCAGGAACAACATAGGGCATGACCGATTTCAGGCCTTCATTGGAAAGCGTGGCGCTGGCGTTCAACTCGACCCAGTAAATATCCTGTTCGTAATCCGGGTTCTGCTGTTTGCCGTAGACTTTGACCTTCTTGCTCACTTGATCCTTCGTGCCGTCGGAACCCTTGAGGGGAGTCGACAGGAAGGCCGCGGGGGACAAATATCGGCCAGGGCCCGGCAACAAGGCAAACCGGTAATTGACCCAGACCGTCACGGCGTCTTCCCAGCCCACTTCGTGCGGCTTCCAGGGGATCCACAACGGTTCAATCTGACCGGTATTCGGATTCAGGCGCGTTCGGTAATGACCGGGGTGCGGATTGTACGTGGGACCGTTATGGCTGTCCCGATCGACTCCGTCGATCACGATCCAGGTGTGTTCAGCGGCATAGGCCGCTTTGTTGCGGATGCGATCGGGGATTTTGGGATTTCGGGCGGATTGCGGAGCGAGCTTTTGGTACATCAGATTCGTGACTTCCGCTGTCTGACTATTGACCCGCGCCAGCGCGTCTTTTTTCAAATATCGATGCGAGGGGGAGATGGGGACGCAGGCCAAGGCGGCGGCGGACCAGATCTTGCGATATTTCCAGACGCCGTCAGGAGGCATCTGGCGGAATACAAGCGTCCGGCTCCGCCAGGCGGGATAGGTGGTGCCGCCGTCGATGGAGACTGGATCGAGACGATTGGCCGGCTCATTCGGCATCTCGGCCGGCATCCAGACGATCGCCGCCCTGGCCGCAGCGTACGCCGCATACTCCACGACTGCGATGCCGATCATGAGCTGGCTGATTTGGACAATCAGCAAGACGAGCATGATGAAAATCGGCAGCGTGATTACAAAGCTCAGCGTTTGGACGCTTCCCGCTTCGCACCGGTGCAGCCTGCGCAAGCGCGACCAGGCGAGCCGCGCGCCGCTGATCCGCAGCACCAGCCAGGCCGCGGCGAAGGAACCCACCAGCCACAACAGGCAGGGAATCCAGGCGATCAGGATGGCGCGTTGCATGAATCCTCCGGACGGCTTCACCCCGACCTCGCCCACAGCGAGGCCGTCACACCAGATGCACGAGATCAAACACCACGATCAACACTCCGGCAACCGCCGCCGGCGCCAAGTACAGCGGGGGTTGCAGGCTTTGTCGCTCCGCCTCGGACAAAGGGAGCCAGCTCCCTAACTTCAGACTCCAAAGCAAGTGGCGGATCGAGCCAGCCGCCAATTTCAGGAAACCCACCCGCCAGATCAACAGCGCCACTCCGAAAACTCCTCCCAACACGAACGTCCAGAGAAGCGCTTCCATCCCCTGTTCCACTCCTAAAAAGGCCCCCATCATCGTCAGCAGCTTGACGTCTCCCCCTCCCACCTGAAAGAAGACAAAGGCCAGCAGCATCACGCCGCCACAAGCCAAAAGCCCCTTCACACTGCCGGGAAGTCCTCGCGGTTCGTCCCAGTCGTACGCCAGCCCATTGATTGTCAGCGCCAGGACGATTCCCGAATAGGTCGTGGCGTTGTGGATTTTATGCGTCACAAGATCAGTTCCCGCCGCAATCGTCGTCAGCAGCAACAGCAGCGCAGAGGAGAGCCAGGCGGGCAGGAACATTGTCGTAGGAAACGTGGTCGGTGGCGGGTCGGACGCATCCGGCCGCGCCGCCCTGGAAAGGCTCATTGGCCGTTGGTGACTTTGTCGGTGTTTTGTTCAAGATCGTTGAGCCCCTTGTTGAAATAGTTGCGGATCTTGGGCCACCCGAACTTGATGATGAAGATCAGAATCGGGAGGGCGATGGCCCCGATGATCAGAATCGTTTCCAGGCTGACAGCCCCGCGCTGGTCCCGATGCAGCCGGGTCAGCAGTTTTCGAAAGGCTCGAATGGTGGACATGGATTTCTTCCTGCGGAGAGCCGCCCTACATGAAGGGCCAACTGATATGCACGCACGCAAACTCATAAACCGCCTTGAGGATCCTGCCGGAATAATAGATCGCCCCCCCCGCGAGGGGGAGCGCGGCCCCCAAGACCAGAACGTAGTCGAGCGTCGCCGCCCCGCGGCGGTTGTGGCGGCTTGCCGCCTGTCGCTTACGAATTCTGGTCATGGGAATGATGCCTCACATCAGTGATGATACCGGAGCGAATGGGAAAACGCCAGAAAAACTTGACCGGTTGAGAAAAGGGGCGTGTAATCGAGCGGATGCCTGGTTTGGCCGCATGCCAACCAGTTGACCCAAATTGAGAATCAGTCCAAGCTTTTCTTGGGTTTTTCATGGCAAGCAAACCCATCGGAATCATGCCGACTGTCGACTTCGCGTTCAAGTTGATGCTCGGCAGCCCTGACCACACCCGTGTCACAGTTCATTTTCTCAACGCGCTGCTGGGAGATTTCCTGCGGATCACGCAGGTGACGATCTTGAATCCGATTCTCGGGAAGGAATTTGCGGACGATAAACTGTCCGTGCTGGATATTCTTGCGGAAGACGAACACGGCCGGAAATTCAACATCGAAATGCAGACTTCGATGTCATCGGAGTTGTCCCAACGTCTGGCATACTATCTGTCCGGCGTCTATTCCAGCCAATTGACGGAAGGTCTCGACTATTCGGCATTACGCCCGGCGATCAGCATTTGCGTGCTGACAAGATCGATGTTTCCTGATGATCCACGGCTGCACCTGGATTTTCGGATGCGCGAATCGAGCGGGCTGATTTTGACAAACGACTTGCAAATCCACCTTTTGGAGTTGCAAAAACTACAGGTGTTGGCGGAAAATGTAAGGCAGGCGACCACGATCGAGCGGTGGGCGTTTTTCTTAATGAATGCGCACCTGCTGTCGCAGAATGAGATGAGTCGCATTTTTCCCGATCAGGAGATTCTGGAAGCCGCAGGAGTATTGGTCATGATTTCCAAATCACCCCGAGAACAGCAGTTCTACGATGCCCGCTTGAAATTCCAGCGCGACGAGGCCACGCGACAGGCAGCGGCACGGCGCCAAGCCGATGAAGCGGAGCGCGCAATCGAATCGGCACGTGCCAATGCGTTGCTGGAGGGGCGTGCCGAGGGGCGTGCCGAGGGGCTTCGTGAAGGAAAATCCCAAGGGATCGAAAGGGGGCAGCTTCTGGGACGCATTGCGCTGTTGCAGGAACTGCTCGGGGTCGCAGAGCCCGCACCGGGAGACATCTCCAATGACGACGATCAACGACTGTCCGAACTCGCGGGAGAATTGCAGGTCCGGCTTCGCAGCCGCGGCACATAGATTGGCAGTCGGCGGCATGGCGTCCATCCCCGCTTGATCAAGCCCGCAGCCGGCTGGTCGTTTCCTGCGACGTGAAGGGGACGGCGCTCGATCCTTCGGATACGATTCCGCTCAAGTTGGTTTGAGAGGAACTACGTGTATCGTACCAACCGGGCGGAATCATTCGCCTGGGCGTTCTACATCAGCCCGGCGATCGGCTCACCCTGGAAAACCAGGTGCGGCCGATCGAGCCGATCTTTCCAGTAGATCGTCGGCGGCAATCCCAGGGCCTGATAAATCGTGGCCGCCATGTTTTCGGGATGCTGCCGGTCGGCGCTGGGATACGCGCCGATCCGGTCGGAGGCCCCAATCACTGTCCCCCCCTTGACTCCCCCCCCGGCGAAGAAGACCGTCTGAACAGCGCCCCAATGGTCCCGTCCGGGGAGATTCGACTTGGCTCCCTGGAACGTAAAAATCCGCGGCGTCCGTCCGAATTCCCCCGCCATGACCACCAGCACGTCGTCGAGCAGACCGCGATCGCTCAAATCGTCCAGCAGCGCCGAGAGCGCCCGATCAGTCGGAGGGAAGAGGTAGTTCTTCAGATTGGGGAACGCCTTTTCATGCGTATCCCACGATTCATCGTTTCCCAGGTTGACCTGCACCAGGCTGACTCCCGCTTCGACGAGTTGACGCGCCATCAACAACGACCAGCCGAACGAGTTGCGACCATAACGCTCCTGCACAGCGGCGGGGGCGGCATGTACGTCCAGAGCCTGATGGACTCCGCCATTGCCGAGCAGCGACACGGCCGACTCGCGCAGGCGGTCAAACGATCCGGCCTGGGCCGCGCGATCGAGCGACTGCCGCTGCGCATCGAGCGTGCGCAGCAATTGCAATCGGCTGGAAAACCGGTCCTGCAAAACTCCCTGAGGCAATTCCAAACGGGGCGCTTCGAACACGTAATCCGGCGGATTGGTCGGCCCCTCCCACCGCTGAAAGCCATATTCCGGAAAAGCGCCGTGTATGTACGTCGTGTCCCGAAAGCGGCTCGCCTCGATGAACCAGGGATCGAATTTCCAGCCCATTTGACCGGCGAACTGGCCGGGAATCGTTCGTCCGGTGACATGCACCAGCTTCTCCGGGAGCACGGCAGCCGGAGGCAAATTGTTCCGTGGCGGGACGACGCCGCACACAACCGATGCCAGCGAGGGAAAATCCCGTTCCGTCGGGCGTCCCGCATCGAATCCGACCGGCTGTTCGGTGCGCCCGGTGAGCATCACGTGGTGCGAAATCGTGTGGTCGTTGTACGGATGGCCCAACGATCGCACCAGCGCCCACTTGTCGCTCATGGCGGCCAGCAGCGGCAGATGTTCGCAGATCTGCACCCCTGGCGTGCGAGTTGCGATCGGGGCGAACTCTCCGCGGATGGTGTCCGGCGCTTCGGGTTTCGGATCGAAACTGTCATGTTGCGTCAGTCCCCCCGACAGGAAGATGTAGATGACCGCTTTGTGTGTCCTCGGCACGGGGGATCCGGTCTGTGCCGCCAATTCCCGCAGACCGGCGACATGGTTCATCCCCAGCCCCAATAGGCCGATGCTTCCCGCCTGAATCGCCGTCCGCCGAGACAGTCGCGGATGGGAAGCGGATGCTTGGCGTTGACCTGGAAGAACGTGGCAGGTTTTGTCCGGCAACATGCAGCAAGACTCAGAGGGGTGTAATGGGACGACCAGTTTCGAATCGTTCGATTAGGCCGGGTCCGCTCGGCGGAAGCGCAGAGGGGCGGGTCTCGTTTCCCGGCAGGAGTATACACCACGCATCAACGTCTGTCGATGCAATTCTGAGGCGACTCCAGCGCGAACGCGCGGAGTCTCCGTTATGCCGCAATCGAGAATTGTTGTTGCGGCATTGCTCGAAAATGCGTTTCCACAGAGTGGACAGGAGGGGCGAGCAATACTGGCGAATCTCATCGTCTGGTCGACCGACAGGAGTCTGTCATGTCACAGGTTCAATCCAGCGATTCAAACCGCTCGGGAACAGAACCGGCAGTTCAAAAGGAACGTGCGACCTTTCGGTCGATCGCCCGATTTCTCTATTCGCAGAATCCATTTTATCTTCTGAGTGTCGCCTTCGTTCTCCACAGCACGAAGTTGTGGTTTCAGCCGGGGCAGGGTTCCTACAACCCCTGGCCGCTGATGGGCGTTATCACCGGTTACATCACCCTGGTGGCGGCGACAGGATTCCTGCTGGTCCGGATCTGGCGCGTCTGGGACGACGCCCGCTCAATCCTGTTGATTCTCTGTCTGTTGTACGTCGAACTGTCATTGACGTTCGACACGGTGGTGATCAGCCAGCCCGGTCTGGGACGAACGCTGTTGCTGACCGGCCTGCTTTTCTCGGCGCTCGTATCGGAGGCGGTGCTGGCCGGGCTCAAGATCCGGCTGCCGCTTTTGTTTCGAGTTCCGTTCCACTTGTTCCTGGTGCTGCTGTTCCTTTATCCGCTGGTCATCGTTGGCACCCCTGGCGCGGACCCGGTCGGCATTCGGTGGCGAATTCTTGCCTTTTCCCCGATCGCGGCGCTCGTCCTGGTGACGCTGATCCCGGCGATTCACCACGGCCCGGAGTATGTGCGCAACAACGGAACCCCCTGGCGCTGGCCTTTGTACCCGTGGTCGCTGTTTGTCTTTCTGATCGTATGCGTCGTCCTGCGGGGTTATGCCGTTTGCTTGTCGTTCGATCCGGTCCTGTCACAAAACTATGCGGACGCCATGCGGCTCCAAAATGCGTTTGGCGGCTATTTCTTTGTGCCGATGGTGTTCGCGTTGGGTCTCCTGTTGCTCGAAGCGGGGTGCGTGGGACGCAGTGGGTGGTGTCAATTCGCGGCCCTGGTGGCGCCAGTAATCGCTCTCAGGTTGGCGATTCCTGACTCGCAGCCGGGCGTGCCGTACGCAGAGTTCCTGCAGGAAGTCGTGCAGCAGATCGGTTCGCCGGTCTGGTTGGCCAGCCTGGGAATGGTGGGTTTCTATGGCTGGGCACTGTTTCGCCGCGTGCCTTTTGCCGGTAGGGCGCTGATCGCGTCGATGCTTGTGGCGTCGGTCATCGGTCGCGGAACGGTGGATTGGTGGACGGTCGTGTCGCCGCAACCGTTGTGGTTGTGGATGGCGGCCAGCAGCTTGGGGATCGCCGGTTTTCATCGCCGCGACTCACGGTGGGCGTTTGTCAGTGCGTTGTGTGCGATTGCCGCTTTCCGCGCCCTTTTGCCAGCGGAATGGCATTGGATGTACCGCAATGCCATTCCGTGGCACATGGCGGGTGTTGCAGGGTTGGTGATCGGCGCACTGTCGCGGGACTGGTTTGCCACCTGGCTGCGGAAGGCGGGAGTGCCGCTGTTGGTCGCGACGGCTCTCGCCGCCTCCTTGTGGCCCATCCGATCGGCTGCCGGTTTCCCTGAGCCCCTCACGGCTACGAGCTTGGCCATCTACCTCGCGGCGGTCGTCGTGGTGACGTTTGGATTTGCGTATGGGATTGGCAGCCGGTCCTATTTCTTTGCCGGTCTGACCAACCTGCTGCTGGCTTCCACACGGCTGGTCTATGAGCTGACCGGTACGATGGAACGGGCGCTGGCCTGGTCGGGAGTCGGCTACTTCCTGACCGGACTGGCATGGTTTGCACTCGCGCTCTTGATCAGCGCCGGCAAAGCCGGTGCCTTCCGACGTCTGGCTGTACTCATGCCGCGTTCCAGGGCCAGGGACGATCAGGTCGCAAGCCGTGCCGTACCGGAATGACCGTTTCAACTTGACCAAGCATTCGGGCATGTGTAATACCATCACCCGGACGTTGCGCCACCTGTCGTCGCGGGCTGAGGTTTTTTCCTGGGTGCAATTTGCCGCGAGCTGATGCGTCTTTGCCCACCGATTGCGCGCCCATGACCTGCCCCTTTCGCCACGTCTGGATTCCAGCCTGTTTGGCGGCGGTCATCGCCGGTTGCAGGGAGTCCTCGACACCCGACGCAAAACCGACACCGCTCAGGAATTCGTCCTCCACTCCCAATCCGGAGCACGATGCCGCGATTGGTTCGACCGGATCATCCTCTCTGGTTTCCCCGGCGAAGACGGACCGCGCGCCGCGCCCCGACGACTGGTTTGAAGATGTAACCCTACGCTCCGGAGTCCGGTTTACCGTCAACAACGGCCGTGACGCCCAGCGCAAGTTCATGATTGAAGGGCTGGGAGGCGGGGGAGTGGCGATGGTCGATTACGACAGCGATGGGGATATTGACTTGCTGTTTACCGGCGGGGGGACGATCTCGCCGGGAGAGTCGCTGGAGATGCACGGACAGCCCCCCGGATTATTTCGCAACGCCGGGGGCTGGCAGTTCGACGACGTATCGCACCTCGCCTGTTTGACAGGCCCTCTTGATTATTCCCAGGGTTGCTCCGTGACAGACTTCAATGTCGATGGTTTCCCCGACCTGTTGGTCTGCTGTTTTGGCGCCAGTCGGCTGTTCGCCAATCAGGGGGATGGGAGCTATGCCGACGCCGGAGAGGTCCTGCCCCTCCCGCCGGAAACCTGGTCGACCGGCGCCGCCTGGGGGGATATCGACCGGGATGGTCTGCCGGACCTGTTCCTGTTGAGTTACGCCGATTGGACGCCGGCAACTAATATGCTCTGCTACAGCCCGGATGGGATTCCGGACGTGTGTTCGCCGCGATTGTATACCGGGACGCGATCGCACTTCTTTCACAACCAGGGAGACGGACGCTTCGAGGAGACTTCGGAGCAGATGGGGTTGGTCGGGAACTGCTTTGGATTGGGGGTGCTCGCTGCCGACATTAACGCGGACGGATGGATCGACTTTTTCATCGGCAGCGATTCCACCCCCAACCAACTCTACCTGGGGGGACCGGCGGTGCGGTTCACTGAGGCCGCCACGGAGGCGGGAGTCGCTACGGGGGTCAACGGACAGTCGCAGGGGAGTATGGGGGTCGACGCCGGGGATTACGACGGCGATGGCCTGATCGACCTGTGGGTGGTGAACTTCGATAAAGAGGATGCCTCTTTGTACCGCAATCTGGGTGGGGGGACGTTTGAGTATTCCACATTTCCGGCGGGGTTGGCGGGGCATAAGCGGATGCGTTCAGGCTTCGGCACGTCGCTGTGCGACTTTGACGGAGACGGCTGGCTCGACATCTTCATTTTCAACGGCAATCCGCTGTACGAAATCGCCGCCAGTCCCTGGAAACAGTCGTCGCAGCTTTTCCGCAATGCGCGGGGGCGAAGGTTTCAGAACATCACGGCCAGCGGCGGGCCGTTCTTTGAGGAGTCTTTTTCCGGACGCGGCAGCGCGACGGGAGATCTCGACGACGACGGCGCGCCAGACCTCGCTGCCGCGCCGCTCAACGATCCGGTGCGGCTGCTGCGAAACCGCCAGTCGCCGAACAACTTTGTGAGCGTCGAACTGCGCGCTCGCCGGGGCGAGCCCGACGCGACAGGTGCGCGGCTGTCGATGGAATTCTCCGGGCGATCCCTGGTGCGGTTTGTGGTGCGCGGCGCCGGTTACTTTTCGCAATCGGATCCGCGGATTCTCTTTCCGCTGAGCGCTCAGACGCAGGTTGCCGACATCCTGGTCGAGTGGCCGGGACGAGGCCGGGAGCGGTTTCGAGGCCTGGCGGCTCGGGACCGACATCGGTTGATCGAGGGGCGGGGAGAGGAGGCGCCATGAACAATGCGGAGGATTCGGAGCGCGCCCGCCGGTGGCCTTTGGCTGCCACGCTCCTGATTGGTTTCGGCGCAGTCCTGGTGGGACTGATCGCCTGGTTTGTCATGCGTCCCCAACCAGACCGGCTGCTGAAACGCGCGCTGGCCGTTGCCGAGCGCGATCCGGTGGCCGCCGAGGGACTGCTCCGCCGGGCGATCCAAGTGTCGCGGTCGGGCTACCCCGACGCTCAATTGGCCCTCTGTCTGGTGCTGGTGTCTCGCGGTCAATGGGAGGCAGCCCTGGAGCAATGGCGCGAGGTCGATCGAGATCGCTGTCGCGCTGACATGCTCCTGGCATTCGGACGGGAAGCGCTGCAGGCCAAACACAGGTCCGCGGCGCGGGACATTCTGGAGTCGCTCGCGGAACGGAACGCGCCGCAGGGGGCAGAAGCGCTGGAACTATTGATCACGGAGTATTACGACTGCGACCAGTTGCACTCGGCGATTGACGCCGCGCGACGGTTGGTGCGGCGCGAACCAAACAATCCCGACGGCTGGCGACAGCTCGGCAAGCTGCTCAAAGACGTGTATCGCGAAGAAGAATTCGTACAGACGATGCGCGACGCGATGTCACGGGATGTGTCGGAGGACGAGCGTCGCGAGTTTGCGCACCGTCTGGTGGATGCGCTGATTGCCAACGGGGACGCGGCCGCCGCCTGGCAATTAGTGAGGGAATTGCAGCGTTCCGAAGGGGACAGCACGCGCGTTCGCGGATACGAGATCGATCTGTACCGCCTGGAAGGAGAGCCGGAACAGGCGCTGGCTGCGCTGAATCAGATTTTCTCCGAAATTCAGATGGAGCGATCGGCCTATTTCACTCGCGGCTCGATCTACCTCGACCTGCGGCGACTTGAAGAAGCGGTTCGCGATCTGGAAACCGCAGTGGCCAGAGACCCTTCCAACGATTTTCCCAGGGCCGCCCTGGCCGACGCGCTCCGGCGGCTGGGCAAGACGGACGAAGCGCGGCGGCAACGGGAGATCGCCGAACGGATTCACGCCAAGCGGAGCCGCTATGACAAACTTCTCCGCAGACGCCCCGCGGATCCGCACAATCGGGAGATTTACGAAGAACTGGTTGGACTGGCGCGGGAACTGCAGGAGCCAGATGCGGCGGAGTATTTCGAGGAACGGGTGAACCGTTTGGCCACCGGGTCGGGGTGTCCGGAGGCGCGCGGAGGAAAGGAAATTGTGGAGAGTAAAAAGTAGATCGTGGACAGTGGAGAGTGGATTGGGGACGGACTGTACTGAACCTGATGACTCAGGGATTCCGGTCTCCGGAGGCCAATTCGGTGAGCAGGAGTTCGTAGAGCGCTTCGAGTGATTGCGGAATCACTCGGACGTTGGCCAGAACCGGCATAAAGTTAGTGTCCCCATCCCACCGCGGAACCAGATGCCAATGCAGATGACCTGGCACCCCCGCGCCGGCGACCCGCCCCAGGTTGAGTCCCACGTTGAAGCCGCTGGCAGACATCGTCCGCTGGATGATCTGGGTCATCCGCCGCAATACCTGCTGGCACTCCAGCAGTTCTTCATCGTCCAATTCCGCCAGAGTGGCCTTGTGCGCCAGCGGACAAACGAGGAGATGGCCATTGTTGTATGGGAATCGATTGAGCACCGTGATCGTGTGGCGGCCGCGGGCTACGACCAGGTTTTCGGCATCTTGAGTCGGCGCCGACGCATAGCGACACAGAAAACACCCCTCCGGCTGCGGCGTTTCGCTGTTTGAGGTGATGTAGGCCAGTCGCCAGGGGGCCCACAGCGTGGCGCGTTCGATGGGAGAATCGTTCGGCATGGCCATCGGTCGAATCAATGTGCGTCGGGGATATGGAGTTGCTGTCCCGGTTTCAAGCGGGAATGGTCTTCCAATTGATTGTCCTGCACCAGCCGGGCGACATCGACGCCGTAAGTCTGCGCAATGCTCTTCACGGTATCCCCCGGCTGCACCCGGTGATAGAGCGCTGGTCGAGGGGGGTGCTCATCCTTCGCGTCGTCGCCCCAGCCCGCGGCGGCGGGCGCAGCGGAATGGCTTGGTTCCCCACTGGATTCGCGCGGGGTGGTTCCCAGCCATGGAGCGGTGCATCCGCTAAAGACGGCGACCAGTGACAACTGCCCCCAGTGCATTGCCTGTCGTCGCCACCAGGTCATATTCGGGTGCCAGCGCATCGATCACAACCAGCGAGGATTCGAGGGCTCCGTCGAACGACGGTGCAGGAGAAAGGGAGTCGCGCGGCGGTATTCTATTGGTTTTGGCCATTCGAACAAGAGGACTCTTCAGCGATCGGAATGAGCCGCACCTGGCGGAGGTCCATCACCGCTACCCCCGCTTTGTGAATCGGCTTGACGGACAACGCGTTACGTCCCGGATTCTTGAGTTGGATGACGCCGATCCGTCGAGCCACGAAATTCTGAAAATGCCCCGTGTCTTCGACGACAAATCGGACCGTTTGATCGTCGATGGACAATTCCACTTCGCTCCCTCCGGCCCCGGCGCCGCACCCCTGCAAGACCTCGATTTCGAATCGACCGGCGGATTTCAACAGAAAATCCCAGGAGACCTGGTCTTGCGCATTGGCCCAGTAGCCAACCGTATTCTTTTCCGGTTTGGGCTCGTATTGTACGAGCACCCCATGAATGGTGACGTCACGGGCGTGGCAGAGGACGCTTCCGTCGGCCGCCTGGTCAATCGGTTTCCCTTCGGAAGTCGGTCTGAGAATAACCGCCTTGAGATTCATGACCGCCACGTTCTCCAGTTTGGTGCAGCGAACGGTGATCACTTCCTCCCCAGGTCGAGAGATGTACACTTTGCCGAGTGTGGCGGTCGAGTATTGATACCAGCTCCCTGTCGGTGACAGCCGCGTCTGGGCGGGCTTATTCGCCACTTGGATTTCGACCGTGTTGTCCTTTCCCTCGGCCAGGGAGTAGGTGAGGTCCAGGTCATACATCCCCGGACGCGTGGCGGTGAATTTCCAATCGACCGTGTCGGCAGGGTCGGTCCAGAATCCAATGCGGCTGTTGCCAGGGTGAGTTTCGAGTTGGGCCGTCTTCCCCTGAATTCGCGCATCCGCGGCGCTAAAGATGATGCGTCCGTCGGGGCGCTGACCGCTGGCGCTTCCCGTCTCCAACACGATCACGCGCTCAGCGGATGGGCGATCGGCGAATCCCTGGGGCAACTGCAATTGAATGCTTGTCGCACGGGGATCAAAACCCAGCGGCAAAGAGCGTCGCTGCGGATCGTTTGCCGCGTAACATCGAAGGACCGGGGGCAAATCCATCGGCAATGACACCTTGCCGTTATTGGGGACCGTGCCGACGATCGCTCGAAACGTCCCAGTCTGATTTTCTAGCGCTTCCAGGCGTCCCCAGGGCACGGCCGGGGGTGGACTCCCCGCGTTTTGACCGGTCGCGACCAGCAACGTAACAAGCAGTGGGAACATGACGCATCTCGACGGGGGTGATGGTGGTTCGCGGCAACGATCGTCGCGCAGCGCAAGCGTGGCGTTGGAAGTCCTGTGCCGATCGGTCACACAGCGCGGACGTCGCCCGACAGTTGGCGAGTCGTTCCCTCTCGGCGGCGCGATCGTACCACAGGTCGCCGCAGTTTGGTAACATCCCGCGCACGGCAGCGGTTCCCCAAATGTCCAATTTTCAGGTCTGTGAACGACCACTTCCATGACTGGCCAATCGATCGTCGAACGCGGAGTTTTTGTCGGCGCGGCCACCAGCCTGGCGGCGCTTTGTCTGGTCGCACAATTGATCGCCGGAGAACCGGCCGACCCGGTTCCGTTCGAGCACGCCCGGATCACCGCCGCGTGGCGGGCGTATGGGGATCGATTGACGTTTGGCGAAGGGCAGACACTGGCGCTGGTTGACGATGGCTGCAAGCTGTCGATGCCGCAATGGTCCCAGTCCGAGGGAAAACGCCCCAAGGTGCGGGTGTCATATGACAGCGTGGATGGGGATGATGATCCGCGGCATGAAGGAAAAGGGTATCATGGTTCCACGATCGGCATTCCCTCATCCCTCAATTTTCAGGGAAAGTGGGGGGTCGCCTACAACGACCAGGTGGCGGTGATCCGGGCGTTGGAATGTTGCCACTGCAATGTGCGCGATCATGTGACGCTGGCCGCCGGATTGCAGTGGATCATCGATCACCATCGGGAGTACGGCATCACGACAGTCAATCTGGCCCCGGTCGATGACGAAGAGCATCCATCAGGAGTTCCGAGCGACATCGACGCGAAACTTCTGAAGCTCCGCGCGCTGGGAATCTGGGTCAGCGCCCCCACAGGGAACCACGCCTACACCAAAGGCATTTCGTGGCCCGCCTGCCAGCCGAACTGCTTTGCGATCGGCGCGGTCAAACCGGGAACGGATGAGGTCTACCTCGACCGGCATTCGAAAGTCGATCTGGTCGTTCCCGCCTCGGCGACCTCCTCGTCCAATGCCATCGGCTGCGGCGCCGCCATCATCCTGCGTGAAGCGGTGGAGAAGACCGGCTACGACTGGAAAAAGGAGGGACGCCCGCTCCCCGAGGTGTTGCTGACAATCATGCAGGAGACCGGCCGACCGGTCGCAGATCCGGGAACGGGAGAGACGTTCCGGCGACTCGATTTGCTGGGAGCCCTGGATCACGTGTTTGCCTCGCAAAAGGCGGCATCGTCACAGTAGCCCCGTCACAGGGTGGCAGCGCCGCAGATGGTGGTCAACCCAGTTCGGCAATCTGTCCAATCGGTCCGATCGGACATATCGGACTGATCGGTCTGGTCCGACCGATCTGGCAGGCGCAACCCGATAGCCCAGGGCAACACCCTGCGAAGCAGGCCGCGGCCATCCTTCTCCCGCTTGAAAAGTTCCCCGCCGGTCGCAAAACTGACGATCCGTTTCCAACATTGATCCCCCTGAGATCTCGAAGCATGAGCAACTCTGTTTGTCCCCGACTGTTGCGGGTCGCCTTCGTTCTTTTGTTGCTGGCCCCGGCGGTGCGGGCTGAGAATTGGCCGCAATGGCGCGGCGCCAAGCATGACGGCATCAGCGGCGAGAAAAACCTGCCGGTCAAGTGGAGCAAGACCGAAGGGATTGCCTGGAGTCTCAAGTTGCCCGGACGCGCCGGTGCCACCCCCGTCGTCTGGGGAGATCGTATCTTCCTCACCTCCGTGGCCGAGGACAATGCCAGTTTGCTCTTGCTGTGCGTGGGGACCGATGGCAAAGAGCGCTGGCGGCAGATGCTGGGGGTCGGAAACATAGACGCACGCGTCAACGAGGGGAATTCCGCCTCCCCTTCCCCCTGTACGGACGGGGAACATGTCTGGGCCTTTTTCGGAACCGGCGTTCTGGGCTGCTTCGATATGGCGGGTAAAGAGGTCTGGAAATTCGACGTGCAGGACCGCTACGGCAAGCTCAAAATCCAATTTGGCATGACCTCTTCGCCGTTGCTCGATGGAGATCGGCTGTTCCTGCAACTGATTCATGGCGATGGGGATGCCAAAACCCGTGAAGCGCTGGTGGTCTGTCTCGACAAGCGGACCGGCAAAGAACTCTGGAAACAGCCGCGCCCCAGCCCAGCCTACGCCGAGAACGAACATTCCTATGCCTCTCCCACAATCTATCGCGACGACCAGCAAGCCTTTCTCCTGACGCACGGCGCCGATTTCATCGTGGCGCATCGTCTTGACGATGGCCGGGAGTTGTGGCGTTCGGCTGGCTTGCAGCCCGACAAATACGATCCGACGCTGCGCCTGGTCGCCTCGCCCGTGGCGGTCCCCGGACTGATTGTCGCCCCCTCCGCCAAAGGGGGCCGGGTGATTGCCCTGCGACCGGGGGGAGAGGGAGACATCACTGGCAAGAGCGAGTTCAAATTGTGGGAGTATCGTCCGACTCCCGACGTCCCCTCGCCGCTGGTACACAACGGTTTGGCATATCTTTATCGGGAGAACGGAGTCTTGATCTGTCTCGATGCAACAACCGGCGAGAAGAAATACGAAGAGCGGACCAAGGAAGGGGCCAACCGCGCCAGTCCGGTGCTCGCCGACGGCAAGCTGTATGTCGTCGCCCGCGACGCCACCACCACTGTGATCAAAGCGGGCCCGACCTTCGAAGTCCTCGCGGTCAACACGTTGGACGAGAGCACGACCGCCTCGCCGACCATTTCCGGCGGCCGCATCTACTTGCGGACGTTT
This sequence comes from Planctomycetales bacterium, assembly GCA_046152955.1. GTDB lineage: Bacteria > Planctomycetota > Planctomycetia > Planctomycetales > Planctomycetaceae > SIAF01. The sequence goes on from JBJXGA010000339.1 coordinate 23,907, forward strand.
GACGCCCTCTGGGCCATCGGCAAGTGAAGACGGGCCTGGGGAAATGATGCTGACAGTGCCTCACCTCAGCCGAACAGTTCCGCGATCGGCTGAGCGTCGGCGAGGGGGATTTCTCCCCCTTGCGGCAGAGTCAGTTGCGTTGTCAAATCGACTCCCAGGCATTGCAGAATCGTCGCCGCCAGTTCGGCAGGAGCGATCGGTCGCTCGGCCGGGCAGGCGCCGCGCGGGTCGCTGGCCCCGATCACCTGGCCGCCGGCCAGCCCTCCTCCCGCCATCAACGCCGACCAGACTCCCGTCCAATGGTCGCGCCCGCCCCCCTCGCTGATTCGCGGAGACCGTCCGAATTCACCTGAGACAACCACGAGCGTTTCGGACAACAGCCCGCGCTGCTCGAGATCATCCAACAGGGCGGTGAGCGCGCGATCCAACTCGGGACACAGCGCGTTGCGGTAATCCGACAGGCAAGCGGGAGCCCAAACCGGATGTGCATGGCAATCCCAGGTAATCCGCCCCGCCAGGGTTTCGAACATATTGATCGTGACGAACCGGACTCCCTGCTCGACCATCCGCCGGGCCGCCAGGCAGGAGCGCCCCAGGTCGGTGTCGCCATAACTGCGCCGTTCGCCATCAGCCTCCTCGAGCCATTTTCGAACCAGCGTCTGTTGGAGTGTTGGCGGCGCCAGGACACTAGCCCCCTCGTCGACTGCAGGAAGCACCCGATCGACCGCCACGGATAATTCGGGCAGCGACTGCATAGACCACGGATCAAATTCCCCTCCCAGCGAACCGGCCCATTGTCCCTGCCAGATGCTGCTCCCGCCGTCTCCGAGCGGACGCGGCAAAACGGCATACGCCGGCCAGTCGTTCCGAGAGCCGAGCAACCGCGAGACGATCGAACCCAGACTGGGGGGAACGAATTCCCCTCGCACCAATCGCCCGGTCTGCAAAAGTTGCAGCCCGGTCTCGTGCAAAGGCGCCGCATCGTGGCACAGCGAACGCAAGACCACCAGCCGATCGCTCCGCTGTGCCAACTGGGGGAGCGTCTCGCTGAACTGCAATCCGGTAGTAGCGGTTGCAATGGCGCGATACGGTCCGCGGATATCTCCCCGTGCCGCGGGTTTGGGATCGAACGTCTCGAACTGGCTGGGGCCGCCATTGAGTTGCACCAGAATGCAGGCCCGCCTTCCCTTGCCGCTCGCCTCCGCCTGCGCCCGCTGCTCGGCTGCCGAGAGTCCCAAAACCCCTAGCCCTCCAAACCGAAGAAAGTCGCGGCGCGAGACCCCATCCGGTCCGGAATTGGGCTTTGACCTGAGAGCAAGCATCAATCGTGTCCTCGAATACAGGGGGGCCTCGCCCTATAGGTTAGCAAGTCCCAAACAACAGTTTATCATCGAAGGCCAGTGCGTTCCACCCCTGGAGCGCGGCACCCCCCAGTGCGTTCCACCCCTGGAGTGCGGCGATTCATCGCCGCCTTTTCGTTTGCCAAAACAACGCCGCCCGAAAAACAAAAGCCGCCCTGTCTACCGGGAGGCTCTTCGCGCGCAGGCCGTCGAATCTGTGAGACGCTGAAAGCGTCCAATATCAAAGCCCAGGGTTGCCACCACAGGCGGCTACCCTGGGTACGCCGCCACCCCAATCGCCGGGCCCCTGAAGGGGGCCAACTCTTGAATCGGATGACGGTTCACCCTGGCGAAACGCGCGGGTGGAATCCCTTCAGGATTCATCGACTTTGGGGGGGCGTTTCCCAGGGTAGCTGGCTTTGCCAGCAAACCTGGGCTTTGTTATTCAACGCCTTTGGCGTTGTTGGCACGATCGGTGTCTTTCGGGTTTTGTTGTTCAACCCCTTTGGCGTTGTTCCATATCGCGTGAATCATCGTTTGTGACGGCGCTCGCCCCGTTCGTTGCAACGCGGACACGACTCGGAGAGTCGTGCGAAATGCGACTGGCACGGGTCCGGTGGGGGGAGAGGCGAGCGGTGCAGGGTCAACTTTCGCAACAGGATTCTGGTGATCGCACGCGAGTTGGCCCCCTGGCAATGGGCCAGCCAGGCGCGGAGTGATGGTCCCACGTCGCGGGCCTGGATTTCTCCGGCGGCGAATTGGCGTTGCTGGCGGCGAC